>JAAWOU010000083.1 GCA_022799755.1 Lachnospiraceae bacterium | reverse complement strand
CAGCTCAATTATACCATATATCAGTGAGGAGTTGTTTTATTTTATAACAAAAAATATCCCGTATTTATGCGGGATTCTGGCGTTTCGCAATCGCCTAAATATTGCAAAGGATTGAAAGGAGAATACCATGTTTCGTTTATGGGCAAGGACTTTCAGGGACAATCATGTACTTCAGGATACCTGTATCGCCGACGGCAGCACCGAAACCCGCACCCACAAGGTCTTCGCAGCCTTAGATCAGGTGTGCTGGGAGTTTGATCTCTCCAGACCTATCTGGCTGGACAAGACCATATCGGAATTCAAGCGCCGCGGCAAGGTTCGGTTTACCCGGGATAATTTCATGGAGAGCATTGATTTTGATTATCTGGAAATTCAGGTGATTGAAGAAGATTGAGGAAGATTGAGGTTGACATTTCTCCTGAACTGAGTATAATATGATATTATCAATATATGGTTTTTAAAACTATGTCTCATGTTTTTAACATACTTGTCATAGTTTTTATATCTATTGCAGATAATATTGACATGTTGAAAAAGACTTATTTCAGGAGGTATCCATATGCAGATTACAATCAGGGAACCAGGAAGCGCCATCACCCATTTCGTCGGCATGATTCTGGCCGTATTCGCCGCGGTGCCGCTGTTGGTCAAAGCGGGCGTCTCCTCAGGCGGAGAGCATTTCATGGCCATGGCCGTCTTCATGGCCAGCATGATACTCCTCTACGGGGCCAGCGCCACTTATCACTCTGTGAATCTGGCCGGAAAATATTTGCGCGTCTTCCGCAAGCTGGACCATATGATGATCTTCGTGCTGATCGCCGGGTCCTATACGCCCGTGTGCCTGATCGTGCTGGGCGGGAATGCAGGATACACCCTGCTGGCTTTGGTCTGGGGCATCGCACTGGCGGGGATGCTGATCAAGGCCTGCTGGATCACCTGTCCCAAATGGTTCTCCTCGGTGATTTATATCGCCATGGGCTGGGTGTGCGTGCTGGTGTTCGGCAGGCTCTGGGACACATTGTCTACGGCCGCTTTCCTCTGGCTGCTGGCGGGCGGCGTCATCTATACGGCAGGCGGGGTGATTTATGCGCTGAAGCTTCCGCTGTTCAATTCCAGGCACAGGGAATTCGGCTCCCACGAGGTCTTCCATCTGTTTGTCATGGCCGGGAGCATCTGCCATTTTATCTTTATGTATTGCTATGTGGCGTAAGCCTTGCTGCCGGGGATACTCTCAATTGCTTTCCCCTGTGCCCGGCGCAGACAAACAGCAGGGCCGGGATTATATCCTCCCGCCCCTGCTGTCCCGCCTTTCTACGGCAGCCGCCGCATTTCAGTCCTCATACCCGTTGGGGTTGTTCTTCTGCCATCTCCAGGAATCCTCGCACATCTCCCGGATACCCCTCTCGGCCGCCCATCCCAGCTCTCTCCCGGCCAGCTCTGCGTCCGCGTAGCAGGCCGCAATGTCCCCGGCGCGCCTGGGCTTGATCACATAGGGCACTTTCACCCCTGTGGCCGCCTCGAAGTTCTTCACCAGATCCAGCACGCTGTAGCCGGTGCCGGTGCCCAGGTTGTAGACTTTCAGGCCTGCGTTCTCATGGATCTTCTTCAGCGCTTTCACATGGCCAAGCGCCAGGTCTACCACATGGATATAGTCCCGCACGCCGGTGCCGTCAGGCGTGTCGTAGTCGTCTCCGAACACGCCCAGCTGGGGAAGCTTGCCCACGGCCACCTGGGTGATATAGGGCATCAAATTGTTCGGGATGCCGTTGGGATTCTCGCCCATAGTGCCGCTCTTGTGGGCTCCTATGGGATTGAAGTAGCGGAGCAGAATCACGTTCCACTCATTGTCCGCTCTCTGGATGTCGGAGAGAATCTGCTCCAGCATGGACTTGGTCCAGCCGTAGGGATTGGTGCACTCGCCCTTGGGGCAGTCCTCGGTGATAGGGATGACGGCGGGATTGCCGTACACGGTGGCGCTGGAGGAGAATATGATATTCTTCACCCCGTGCTTTCTCATGACGTCCACCAGCGTCAGGGTTCCCGCGATATTGTTCTCATAGTATTCCCACGGCTTCTGCACGGACTCGCCCACTGCTTTCAGGCCTGCGAAATGGATGACCGCTCCGATCTCCTCTTTGGAGAAGATTTCCTCCAGGGCCGCCCTGTCAAGGATGTCCGCTCTGTAGAAAGGAACTTTCTTCCCGGTGATCGCCTCCACCCTCGCCAGGGATTTCTCGCTGGAATTGCTCAGATTGTCCAGTACCACTACTTCGTAATCTGCCTGCTGCAGCTCTACCACTGTGTGGCTGCCGATAAACCCGGCGCCGCCTGTCACCAAAATCTTCATAGCGTCCTCTTTTCCGCACGGGCCCGCAGGCGCTCTTTGGATGTCCGCACCCAGGCATACGTGAGCACATGTCTGTCCCCGGCCGTCCTGCACCGTTTCCGCATTCCGCATTCCGCCGCGGTCTCCCTGTCTCTCCTGCCCCGGGAGGCGGCCTGCTGCCGCGCTGATTATGATTTGTTTTCTTTACATACTTAGATTACACAATAAATCCTTTTTTCTCAATATTCATATGTTTAGAAAATCTGTCGAAATGTTATATCGCTCACTCCTCACAGGCAGCCTTGCAGAGTGTTTTCGCGCCCCGTACAATTGTATGCGTGCATCATGCTGCCGTGCGCGGCGAAGCCGTAAATCGCAGCTTACATTGCATGCCGCCCGCAGCTACAGAGTGACGCCGTTTTGTTCCAGCAGCTGTCTGGCGCTCTCCACGGAGTCGACGCCGGTCTTGTTCTTGATGGGTGCGAACTCTTTCTCCCGCACCACCTCAAAGGGCAGGCAGCTTCCCATCTGGTGGATCATGTCCAGAATCAGGTTCTCGAATTTATAGCCGTTGGGCTCCTGGGGCTTTACGGGCTCTCCGTCCTGGTTCAGGCAGGGTATCTTCTTCTCCACCACATGCAGGGGCAAGCTCTGTGCCACGATCCGCTCCAGCTCCTCCACATTGAACAGGTAGTTCAGGATGACGCCGAAATGGTAGGCGGGCTTACCCTGAGCGTCTTTGGCGTCCATCAGCTCCTGGGTCATGTCATAGTACTCTACGATGGAGGGTCTGCCGTCCTCCAGGCAGATGGCCCCCACTTTCTCGTCCGGCGTGACCTTGCCCACCACCTTGGCCCCGGCCACGCATTTTTTCCGAATCGTGGCGCCTATGAAGCAGGGATCCGCGATTTTCTGGAGCACATTGTCCACCGCGAAAGCGTTCAGCCACTCTATGCCCTCCCTGCGGATCAGGTCCAACAGCCCCGCCTCTTTCAGGGAGATGAACCACCCGCCGTTCCCGTTGGGCGAGCTGGCCATCCTGCCCTTTTCCTCCAGATAGACTTTTCCGGCATAGTCCACCGCCAGGGCCATCTTCTGCTGGAAGAAATGCACATATTCGGGCCGGTAACCGAAGAACCCATGCTCCGTCAGGAATTTCACCGTGGCTTCATGATTCTTGTCGCTGGTCATCACAAAGAGATGGATCCATGCGTCCGCCCGGCGTACCACCTCCATCAGATTGTTCACCAGGCATTCAAAGATATAGAGTTCCCTGGTGACACCGATATTATACACGCCCTTGGGAGCGTCCGAGCCCAACCGCGTGCCCATGCCGCCTGCCAACAAAACCGCGCCCACCTTGCCGGCCTGTATGGCGCTGATGCCGGCGGCGGTGAAAGCTTCTCTGTTTGCTTCGATCTCGGGAAGCTCCATGGCCGCAAGGGGGGTGATGACGCCCCTCTCCAGCAGCTCTTTTTGATGCTTGCAGGAATCCAGGATGTCCATGTCCGAGCTCTCGATCTGCTCCAGCAGCGCCGCCTGATCGGCCGCCGACAGCTCGTCATAATATTTCAGGACATGCTCCTGACCGTATTTGTGCAGTTTCTCCTTTGCCTGTGCCAATGTCATGCTCATCTCTCTTATCCTTTCCTACTACATGATATTAATATTTATGATTGCTCCCGTTCACGGCGCCCGGCTGCCGTCCCCTTTACCGCCAAAGAGACGATCAGCCGTCACAGTACCACTATATCAGAATTCCCTGCCCCTTTCAATGTCTACAGTTCCAGGCTTTGGAAGAAATCCTCCCTGCTGTTTCGCTTCTCCTCCCTGGTCTTTAGAAAATAGGGCATCGGTTCCCTGCTGTGCTTCCTCCGGTCCCCCTCGGACAGGGCGCCGGGGCGAAGAACCGCAGATGCATCCGGATATCGTCACGGGCCACACCCATGACTTCTCTGGCAAGATCCAATCTTTTTGTTTCCTCAGTCATTTCCCGATTCTTCCTCCAAAATGCGGCTCCGGCCGCCGGGTACAGAAATAGCCAGCCTCCTGATCCGCAGCGGGACCGGGGCAGCCGGCTATTTGGAGCATTTCATTTTGCTTCACGATTCCTCATTGGTCAAAAAAACCGCGCTCTCTCAGCGCCTTGATATATCTGGACAGCGCGTCCTGCCAGGTGGGAAGACGCCTAAAGCCATTCTCCGTAAGCTTTTCCTTGTCCATCCGGCTGTTGGCCGGGCGCTTTGCCTTTGCGCCGTACTCCTCTGTCGTCACCGGCACCACATTCATCTCCAGACCTGCTTCCCTGTAAATGGCGCAGGCAAACTCATACCAGGAACAGATGCCCTCGTTGGTGGCATGGTAGGTGCCGTATTTGTCCGTGAGCACCATGTCCGCCAAAAGTTTCGCCAGGTCATAGGTGTAGGAGGGAGAGCCGAACTGATCATTCACCACCCTCACGGTTGTATGGTTTTTGGACAGGTTCAGCATGGTCTTTACGAAATTCTTGCCGTTTACGCCGAATGTCCAGGTGATGCGCACGATGAAATATTTGGCAAGGAGCTCCCTCACCGCCTCTTCGCCCTCATACTTGGTCAGACCGTACACGCTCTGGGGATTGCAGGGGTCCTCCGGCTTCCAGCTCTGCGTCCCTTTCCCGTCAAATACATAGTCGGAACTGATATGGAGCATGGGGATATCCAGCTCCTTGCACAGTTTCGCAATGTTTCTGGGCCCGTCCGCATTCACCCTCCGACAGGCCTCCTCATTGTCCTCCGCCGCATCCACCGCAGTGTAGGCGGCACAGTGGATCACACTGTCCGGAGCCGTCTGCCTGATCACCCTGTCCACGCTCCCGGCGTCTGTGATATCCATCTCCTGAATATCCACGCCCACTGCCTCGATCCCACGCTTTTCCAGCTCTTTCACCACATCATGGCCCAGCTGTCCGTTCACTCCCGTTACCAGAATCTTCATTTCAATACCCCCATACATGCTTTGGCATACACGCCGCTCAACGGCGCATGGCACGATGTTCAATGTCCCTATGACAAGAGGGTGCTGTCATGTCTGCCGCACCCTCCTGCCCTGTCTTCTAAATTCGCTGTCCAAGCCACGCAAAACGATTGCCTGGGATTCTTCCTGCCATCCGCGGCAGAGCTCTCGGCCCAGGATTTCTCCAGGCAGCCTCCTGCCGGTCAGCCCGTCACTGGATCTCGCCCGCCAGGACCGCATCCTCCATGACTTCATCCTCCATATCCGGGGCGTCCTCCGCCTCGTCCGGCTCCTCCGCCATGTCCTCCGCGTCGATTTCGCTCTCTGTCTCCTCCGTCTCCTCGGGATCCATCGCCTGGTCAAAGCCGAATTCCTCGTCCTCTTCCTCCAGCTCGTCAAAGGAAGCGGTCTCCGTCTCGTCCGTGTTCAGCTTCGTATTGCGGTAGCGCTTCATGCCCGTACCCACAGGAATCAGCTTACCGATGATGACGTTCTCTTTCAGGCCGATCAGATTGTCTACCTTGCCCTTGATGGCAGCCTCTGTCAGGACTTTCGTGGTCTCCTGGAAAGACGCTGCCGACAGGAACGAATTGGTGGCCAAAGCGGCCTTTGTGATGCCGAGCAACACCTGCTTGCCCTCCGCCAGCTCCTTGCCCTCCTTGTAGAGCTCCTCGTTCATGTCCTCATATTCCAGCACATCCACCAGAGTTCCGGGCAGGAAGTCCGTGTCTCCGCTGTTCTCAATGCGCACCTTTTTCAGCATCTGGCGCACGATGACCTCGATATGCTTATCCGCGATATCCACGCCCTGTAAGCGGTACACTCTCTGTACCTCCCGGAGCATGTAGTCCTGAACGGAGCGGATGCCCTTGATCTTCAGCAGATCGTGGGGATTCACGCTTCCTTCCGTCAGCTCGTCGCCCGCCTCCAGCACCTGGCCGTCCAGCACCTTGATGCGGGAGCCGTAGGGAATCAGATATGCCTTGCTCTCGCCGGTCTCGTCGTTGGTGATGACCACCTCGCGCTTCTTCTTGGTATCCCGAAGCTCCGCCTTGCCGCCGAACTCGGCGATGATAGCCAGTCCTTTGGGCTTTCTGGCCTCGAACAGCTCCTCCACACGGGGAAGACCCTGTGTGATATCGTCGCCTGCCACGCCTCCGGTATGGAAAGTACGCATGGTCAGCTGTGTTCCGGGCTCACCGATGGACTGTGCGGCAATGATACCCACGGCCTCGCCTACCTGTACGGCCTCGCCGGTAGCCATGTTGGCGCCGTAGCATTTCGCGCAGATTCCCACATGGGAACGGCAGGTGAGGATGGTGCGGATCTTGATGGCCTCGATGGGCTCGCCCTTATCGTCCACACCGGTGCTTAAGATTCTGGCGGCACGGCTGGGCGTGATCATGTGGTTGTGCTTGACGATCAGCTCTCCGTCTTTATCGTAAATGTCCTCGCAGGAATATCTTCCCGTGATTCTGTCTTTCAGGCTCTCGATGGTCTCCTTGCCGTCCATGAAAGCTTTCACCGTCATGCCCGGGATCTCAGCTCTGTCCTCGCTGCAGTCTACCTCGCGGATACTCAGCTCCTGGGATACGTCAACCATTCGTCTGGTCAGGTATCCGGAGTCGGCGGTGCGCAGCGCCGTGTCGGACAGACCCTTGCGGGCGCCGTGGGCCGACATGAAATACTCCAGCACGTCCAGTCCCTCACGGAAGTTGGACTTGATGGGCAGCTCAATGGTACGGCCGGTGGTGTCCGCCATCAGACCGCGCATGCCTGCCAGCTGTTTGATCTGCTGGTTGGATCCACGGGCGCCGGAGTCAGCCATCATGAAGATATTGTTGTATTTGTCCAGGCCTGCCAGCAGCACGTCCGTCAGTTCCTTGTCCGTCTCGTTCCAGGTCTCCACCACCGCGCGGTAGCGCTCCTCCTCCGTGATCAGACCTCTGCGGAAATTCGTCGAAATCTTGTCGACGGTAGACTGGGCCTGGGCCAGCAGTTCCGGCTTTCTCGCCGGCACGGTCATGTCGGAGATGGACACCGTCATGGCCGCCTGGGTGGAATACTTGTATCCGATGGCCTTTACATCGTCCAGAACCTCCGCGGTCCTGGATGCGCCGTGGGTATTGATAACCTTTTCCAGAATCTTCTTCAGACCCTTTTTGTCCACATGGAAATCCACTTCCAGCTTCAGGAAATTCTCCGGCTGGCTCCTGTCCACAAAGCCCAGATCCTGCGGCAGAATCTCGTTGAAGATGAAACGTCCCAGAGTGGATTCCACATTGCCGCTGACCATCTCGCCCTCGGCATTGCGCTTGGACACCCGGACACTAATTCTGGAATGCAGTGTACAGTATTTATTCTCATAGGCCAGAATGGCTTCGTTTATATTCTTAAAGACTTTCCCCTCGCCTAAAGATCCCGGCCTCTCCTGGGTCAGATAATAGATACCCAGCACCATATCCTGGGACGGCACGGCCACGGGACCGCCGTCGGAGGGCTTTAACAGGTTGTTGGGAGACAGCAGCAGGAATCGGCACTCCGCCTGAGCCTCCACGGAAAGGGGAAGATGCACCGCCATCTGGTCGCCGTCAAAGTCCGCGTTGAACGCAGTACACACCAAAGGGTGCAGCTTGATGGCCTTACCCTCTACCAGAATGGGCTCAAAGGCCTGGATACCCAGCCTGTGCAGAGTGGGGGCGCGGTTGAGCATCACGGGATGTTCCTTGATGACCTCCTCCAGCACGTCCCAGACCTGATTGTCCATCTTGTCCACCAGCTTCTTGGCATTCTTGATATTCTGGCTGATGCCCTTTGCCACCAGCTCTTTCATCACGAAAGGCTTGAACAGCTCGATGGCCATCTCCTTGGGCAGACCGCACTGATAGATCTTTAACTCCGGCCCCACCACGATAACGGAACGCCCGGAATAGTCCACACGCTTGCCCAGGAGGTTTTGACGGAACCGTCCGGTCTTGCCCTTGAGCATATCGGACAGGGATTTCAGGGCCCGGTTGCCGGGACCCGTCACGGGACGGCCTCTGCGCCCGTTGTCGATGAGGGCGTCCACGGCCTCCTGCAGCATTCTCTTCTCGTTGCGGACAATGATGTCCGGTGCTCCCAGCTCCAACAGCCTCTTCAGGCGGTTGTTTCTGTTGATGATTCTTCTGTACAGATCATTCAGGTCGGAAGTGGCAAATCTGCCGCCGTCCAGCTGAACCATAGGACGGATGTCGGGCGGGATCACGGGAATCACGTCCATGATCATCCAGTCGGGCATATTGCCGGACTCCCTGAACGCCTCCACCACCTCCAGCCTCTTGATGATGCGGGCACGCTTCTGGCCGGAGGAATCTTTCAGTCCAGCTTTCAGTTCCTGGGCCTCCTCATCCAGATCAATGGCCTGGAGCAGCTCCTTGATGGCTTCTGCCCCCATGCCTACCCGGAACTTGTTCCCATACATCTCCCTGGCATCCTGATATTCCTTTTCGGACAGGATCTGCTTGTAGTCCAGGCCGGTCTCACCGGGATCCAGCACGATATAGGATGCGAAGTAAAGCACCTTTTCCAGCACTCTGGGGGAAAGATCCAAAATCAGTCCCATACGGCTGGGAATTCCCTTGAAATACCAGATGTGGGACACCGGCGCCGCCAGCTCTATATGGCCCATGCGCTCCCTGCGGACGCTGGACTTTGTGACCTCCACGCCGCATCGGTCACAGACCACGCCCTTGTATCTGATTTTCTTGTATTTGCCGCAATGGCACTCCCAGTCCTTATTGGGCCCGAATATCTTCTCGCAGAACAGTCCGTCCCTCTCGGGCTTCAGTGTCCTGTAGTTGATGGTTTCGGGCTTCATAACCTCGCCGTGGGACCATTCGCGGATTTTATCAGGTGAAGCTAAGCCTATTTTAATCGCGTCAAAGGTCATAGGCTGATACGCTGTTGCTTCATTCTTTGTCTCTGACATTAACGGCACTCCTTCCTTACTCTTCCCTAACGGGTAATTGCTCTGCGGGGCCGGACCTGCGTCCGCTGGCATCAGAACTCCTCGCCGCCCTCAAAGTCCTCGGAATCATCGGCGTCCGAATCGAAGTCAAGTTCATCGTCGTCGAAATCCTCGTCATCCTCATCCTCAGAGCTCATCAGTTCACCGCTCTCATCGTTGAACTCCTGCGCCTGATATCCCATGGCGCCCAGAGAGCCATTGTCATACTCGTCATACTTGCGGTCGTCTCCCATCTCATAGCGGTAATCCGTGTCGCCGTAATCAATGGTCTCCATGATCTCCACCTCGGTCTGATCCTCCCGCAGCACCCTCACATCCAGTCCCAACGCCTGCAGCTCCTTTAACAGCACTTTAAAGGACTCGGGGATGCCGGGCTCAGGGATATTGTCCCCCTTGATGATGGCCTCATAGGTCTTCACACGGCCTACCACATCGTCGGACTTCACGGTCAGGATCTCCTGCAGCGTATAGGACGCGCCGTACGCCTCCAGGGCCCACACCTCCATCTCTCCGAAACGCTGGCCGCCGAACTGGGCTTTGCCGCCCAGGGGCTGCTGGGTCACCAGAGAGTACGGTCCGGTGGAGCGGGCATGAATCTTGTCGTCCACCAGGTGATGGAGCTTCAGATAATGCATGTGGCCGATGGTGACGGGACTGTCGAAGTACTCGCCAGTCCTGCCGTCGCGCAGACGCACTTTTCCGTCCTTGGATATCTGCACTCCTTTCCACAGCTCCCTGTGGTCCCTGTTGTCGGAGAGATACTGCAGCACCTCAGGGCGCAGCTCGTCTTTGCGCTTTGCCTCGAACTCCTCCCACTCCAGATTGACATAGTCGTTGGCCAGTTCCAGAGTGTCCGTGATATCATTCTCGCCTGCCCCGTCAAAGATCGGGGTCGCAACGTTAAATCCAAGGGCTTTCGCGGCCAGGGACAGATGGATCTCCAGCACCTGCCCGATATTCATACGGGAAGGCACGCCCAGAGGGTTCAGCACGATGTCCAGCGAACGGCCGTTTGGCAGATAAGGCATATCCTCCACGGGCAGCACCCGGGAGACCACACCCTTGTTGCCGTGGCGGCCTGCCATCTTGTCGCCCACGGAAAGCTTTCTCTTCTGGGCGATATAGATGCGCACCGCCTGGTTCACTCCCGGGGACAGCTCATCGCTGTTCTCCCTGGTGAACACCTTAGCGTCTACTACAATTCCGTATTCTCCATGGGGCACTTTCAGGGAAGTATCTCTGACTTCTCTGGCCTTTTCACCGAAGATTGCGCGCAGCAGACGCTCCTCTGCGGTGAGCTCGGTCTCTCCCTTGGGCGTCACCTTGCCCACCAGGATATCGCCTGCGCGAACCTCTGCGCCGATACGGATGATTCCTCTGTCGTCCAGATCTTTCAGGGCATCATCGCCCACGCCGGGCACATCCCTGGTAATCTCCTCGGGTCCCAGCTTGGTATCCCTGGCTTCCGCCTCATACTCCTCGATATGCACAGAGGTATACACGTCGTCCTGCACCAGCCTTTCGCTGATCAGTACAGCATCCTCGTAATTGTAACCCTCCCATGTCATGAATCCGATCAGCGGATTCTTCCCCAGCGCAAGCTCACCCATGGCCGTGGACGGACCGTCCGCAATGACTTCCCCGGCCTCCACATGGTCGCCCTTATATACGATGGGCTTCTGGTTGTAGCAGTTGGACTGGTTGCTCCTGGTAAATTTGGTCAGGTGGAACTCCGCTTTCTCACCGTCGTCATAGGTCATACGGATCATGGCCGAGGACACGTAATCAATGGTTCCGGCTTTCTTGGCCACCACGCAGACACCCGAGTCCACGGCAGCCTTGGGCTCCATGCCCGTGCCCACCACAGGCGCTTCCGTGGTCAGAAGCGGCACGGCCTGGCGCTGCATGTTGGATCCCATCAGCGCACGGTTGGCGTCGTCGTTCTGCAGGAACGGAATCAGCGCCGTAGCCACGGAGAACACCATCCGGGGCGATACGTCCATGTAGTCAAACATGGCGCGGGGATACTCCGAGGTCTCCTCCCTGAAGCGGCCGGACACGGTGTTGCGGACAAAGCAGCCCTGTGCGTCCAGAGCCTCACTGGCCTGGGCCACATGATAGTTGTCCTCTTCGTCCGCGGTCATGTAGACCACTTCGTCTGTGACCCTGGGATTCTTCGGGTCGGACTTATCCACCTTTCTGTAAGGCGCCTCGATAAATCCGTATTCATTGATTCTCGCATAGCTTGCGAGATAGTTGATCAGGCCGATGTTGGGACCCTCGGGGGTCTCAATGGGGCACATTCTCCCATAGTGGGAGTAATGCACGTCACGCACCTCGAATCCGGCCCGGTCTCTGGACAGACCTCCGGGTCCTAATGCGGACAGACGCCTCTTATTGGTCAGCTCCGCCAGCGGATTGTTCTGGTCCATGAACTGGGACAGCTGGGAGGAACCGAAGAATTCCTTTACCGCGGCCGTCACAGGCTTGATATTGATCAGGGACTGGGGTGAGATCTCGTCCGCGTCATGGGTGGTCATGCGTTCCCGTACCACTCTCTCCATGCGGGAGAGGCCGATGCGGTACTGATTCTGCAAAAGCTCGCCCACACAGCGGATACGCCTGTTGCCCAGATGGTCGATATCGTCGTCGTTTCCAAGGCCGTACTCCAGATGCATATTGTAATTGATGGAGGCAATGATGTCCTCCTTGGTGATATGCTTGGGCACAAGCTCATGGGCGTTCTTCTTCAAAGCCTCCGCCAGCTTCTCCGGATCATCGGAGAACTCCTCCAGAATCTGGGCCAGCACAGGGTAGTACACTTTCTCGCGGATGCCGAAATCCCTGGGATTGCAGTCCACGTAAGCGGTCAGATCCACCATCATATTGGAGAGAATCTTGACATTCCGCTCCTCTGTCTGGATATATACGAAAGGAACCGCAGCGTTCTGGATCCTGTCCGCCAGCTCCATGTCCACCTTTTCACCCTCTGCGGCGAGAATCTCTCCCGTGGAGGGATCCACCACGTCTGCCGCGAGAATCTGATCCCGAATGCGGTTGCGCAGCGCCAGCTTCTTGTTGAACTTATATCTGCCCACCTTTGCCAGGTCATATCTGCGGGGATCGAAAAACATGGCGTTGATCAGGCTCTCGGCGCTCTCCACGCTCAGGGGCTCACCGGGGCGGATCTTCTTGTACAGCTCCAGCAGACCCTCCTGATAATTCTCTGCAGTGTCCTTGGCGAAGCTGGCCTCGATCTTGGGCTCATCGCCGAACACTTCCCGGATCTCATCGTTGGTCCCGATGCCCAGCGCCCGAATCAGCACCGTCACGGGGACTTTACGGGTCCTGTCCACACGCACATAGAAGACGTCATTGGAATCCGTCTCATACTCAAGCCACGCACCGCGGCTGGGGATGACGGTACTGGAATACAGCCTCTTGCCCAGCTTGTCATGTCCGATGGCATAGTAGATGCCGGGGGAACGCACTAACTGGCTTACAATGACACGCTCCGCACCGTTGATGACGAAAGTGCCTGTCTCTGTCATCAGGGGCAGGTCTCCCATGAAAATCTTATGTTCACTGATTTCTTCTTTTTCCTTATTATAGAGGCGTACGGTTACCGTCAGAGGGGCCGCGTAGGTGGCATCCCTCTCCTTGCATTCCTCGATGGAATACTTTACGTCCTTCTCGCTCAGATCAAAGTCGACAAATTCAAGACTCAGCGAACCGCTGTAGTCCGCGATGGGAGAGATGTCGTCAAAAGCTTCCTTTAAACCCTCATCCAGAAACCACTTATAGGAATTCTTCTGGACTTCCAGCAGGTCGGGCATCTCCAAAACCTCTTTTTGTCGAGCATAACTCATACGCATAACCTTGGTACCGGCTGTTGGACGTATTCTGTTTTTTTCCATTGACACACTTCACCCCGTTCTTTCTGTGTAAAATCTCCCGAAAAACTTTTACACTTTTATGCCTGCCTCCGCAGACATCAGGCCTGGTTCCTTTCAAGGCATAAGGCAAAAAGCCTGTCGCATTCCTTGAAACAGGCATGAAAAGACACTATGATGCATCGCATCATAACACCGCACAATAGTGCACTATCCATAATATCATAAACAGGAAAAGGGGTCAAGTTAATTTTTAGAAAATTCAGGAAATTTTATTTTCAGACTTTGTAAGACAAGGGAAAAGGCAGCCTCTCCGAAAGGGCCGCCTTTGTCCCGGCATACAGCCAAATCCGTTCTCTTCGGACTGATTACTTCAGAGTAGCCTTTGCGCCTACTTCTTCGAGCTTCTTCTTGAGCTCCTCTGCCTCTTCCTTGGAAACGCCCTCTTTCAGCACCTTCGGAGCGCCTTCCACGGCATCCTTTGCCTCTTTCAGGCCAAGGCCGGTAATCTCGCGGACAACCTTGATAACCTTAACTTTCTCGGCACCGATCTCGGTGAGCTCTACGTCGAACTCGGTCTTCTCCTCAACCTCTGCCGCAGGGCCGGCTGCTGCAACCACTACGCCTGCAGCTGCGGATACACCGAACTCTTCCTCGCAAGCCTTTACCAGTTCGTTCAACTCTAATACGGTCATCTCTTTGATAGCATCGATCAATTCCTGAGCTGTTAATTTAGCCATTTTATTATCCTCCATTTTTTATTGGTCAATTTGTAAAAACGCTCTGCACACTTATGCCGCGTCGCCGTTTCCGCCGTTCTTCTCCGCGATCTGGTTGATAACGCGTGCGAAGTTGGTGACAGGGCTCTGCAGGCTTCCCAGCAGTCTGGAAATAAGCACTTCTCTGGACGGAATGCTTGCGATTGACGCGATACCCTTAGCGTCATATGTGGTACCCTCTACCACGCCGGCCTTGATCTCCAGCTTGTCAGCCGTCTTGGCAAACTCGGCAAGAATCCTTGCGGGAGCCGTGGCATCCTCCGTGGAGATGGCAATCGCGTTAGGTCCTTCCAGGTACTCCGAAAGCCCCTCGAACTGCGTTCCCTTGAACGCGAAGTTCATAAAGGTATTCTTGTACACCTTGTAGACAACGCCTGCCTCGCGCAGGTTCTTGCGCAGCGCAGTATCCTGCTCTACAGTCAGCCCGCGGTAGTCTACCAGAACTACGGACTGGGCATCCTTGATATGAGCAGAGATCTCATCTACAATGGGTTTCTTTAACTCAACCTTTGCCATTTCTTTTCCTCCTTTTAGATTTTGTGCCGATAAAGAGGATATCAAAAAAACCGAAAAATCCTCCCCTGGACAGCCGGGGAGGAAACACTTTTCCACGCCCGTTCTCCGGGCGTTGCATTCTTCTCCTCGGTAGGATTTACGCCAGGGAGAATTCCCTCGCACCTACTGTCTTCGGCCTAGTTTAGAACATGTTGTATCATATCACAGGGGATGCCTTTTCGTCAACCCCTATTTTTTGATTGAAATGATTCCTTAGAACTTGAGCACATTCACCTTTACGCCGGGGCCCATGGTGCTGGCCAGCGTGATGCTTCTCAGGTACTGACCCTTAAGCGCGCTGGGTCTTGCCTTTACGATGGCATCCATCAGGGCGCTGAAGTTCTGCAGAAGAGCTTCGTCCGTAAAGGAAACCTTTCCCACGGGTACATGCACGATATTGGTCTTGTCAAGCCTGTACTCAATCTTACCGGCTTTGATATCCTTGACAGCCTTGGTGACATCCATGGTAACGGTGCCTGCCTTGGGATTGGGCATCAGGCCTTTGGGACCCAGCACCTTACCGAGACGTCCTACCACACCCATCATATCCGGGGTAGCCACCACTACGTCAAAGTCCAGCCAGCCGTCTTTCTGGATCTTCGGAATCAGCTCCTCGCCGCCCGTGTAATCCGCACCGGCCGCCTCAGCCTCCGCCAGCTTGTCGCCCTTGGCAAATACCAGAACCTTAACCGTCTTACCGGTTCCGTTGGGCAGCACTACCGCGCCGCGGATCTGCTGCTCGGCATGACGTCCGTCACAGCCTGTTCTGATATGCACTTCCACGGTCTCGTCGAATTTCGCGGCTGCGGTCTTCTTCACCAGCGCGATTGCCTCTTCGGGATCGTAAACGGCGCTGCGGTCTACGAGTTTCGCAATTTCGTTATATTTCTTACCATGTTTCATTATTATACCTCCTAGGTTCAAGCGACAACTCCCTGTTGTCTCCCAATTGTTTTCGCCTGACGGCTCTGACTACTCCTCGATCGTAATACCCATGCTGCGCGCTGTGCCGGCGATCATGCTCATGGCAGCCTCAAGGCTTGCCGCGTTCAGATCGGGCATCTTTGTCTCTGCGATTTCCTGAAGCTTGGCTTTGGAAAGCGTAGCGACCTTGGTCTTGTTAGGCGCTGCGGAACCCGATTTCAGATTGCAGGCTTTCTTCAGCAGCACTGCCGCAGGGGGAGTCTTCGTAATGAAACTGAAAGATCTGTCCGCGTATACCGTAATAACTACGGGAATGATGACATCGCCCTTGTCCGCTGTCCTGGCATTGAACTGCTTGGTGAACTCCACAATGTTCACGCCGTGCTGTCCAAGGGCCGGGCCTACGGGCGGAGCCGGTGTCGCTTTACCGGCAGGAATCTGTAATTTAATGTAACCTGTTACTTTTTTTGCCATTTTGGCACCTCCTAATAATGTGGTACGCCGCAGTCGGCTGCCGCCGCAGCCGGTCTCTCGCGGCAATCCGGCGCAGTTCCCAGACATCAGAACCGCTCCCACTTCGAATTGCTTTTGTATTCCCAACCGCCCTCCCGGGCGGGAAATACCTGAAACTAAAGCTTTCTGACTTCCGCAAAGCTGATCTCCACAGGGGTCTCCCTGCCGAACAGCTCTACATTGATGGTAGCCGTCTGCTTGCTGTAGTCAAGCTTCTGCACGATACCGATGGTATCTTTCCAGATGCCTGCCACAACGGCAATGCTGTCCCCTTCGCCGAAGTCGATGGACACATTCTCCGTCTTGATGCCCAGAGGCTTCATCTCCGCCTCCGTCAGGGGCACGGGCTTGCTCCCCGGTCCCACGAATCCCGTGACACCGCGGGTATTGCGGACAACATACCAAGTATCGTCATTCATCTCCATATTGAGAAGCACGTAACCCGGGAACATCTTCTTCTGGACAGTCTTTCTGGCGCCGTTCTTCATCTCCACCACATCCTGCAGGGGAACCCGCACTTCCAGAATCTGTTCCGCAAGATGCTTGTTGTTCTCAATGGTTTTCTCGATATTGGCTTTGACCTTGTTTTCGTATCCTGAGTAGGTATGGACTACATACCATTTTGCCTCTGCCATGCAATCACCCTCGCCCTAAATTGATGTAATGAAGTTCACGCCGTTCTTCGCAATATAATCCAACAATGCGATAATGACGCCTAACGCCACCGAAATCGCCACCACTGCCACAGACTGCTTCAGAGTAGCCTGCCTGTCCGGCCATATGATTTTCTTGAATTCCGCCTTTACCCCCTTGAAGAAACCAGGGCCGGCCTTTGCTTTCTTTTCTGCAGAATCTCCCATTGCAACCATACCTTTCCCCGAATATGCCATCCGGCTCTTATTTGGTTACTATTCCGGCTTCGCCCCTCATAGTAACGACTATCCGTGAGAAGTAACCTTATTTGGTTTCCTTGTGCGGCGTGTGCTTCCTGCAGAATCTGCAGTACTTCTTGATTTCCATTCTCTCGGGATGGTTCTTCTTCTCCTTGGTAGTATTGTAGTTACGCTGCTTGCACT
>JAAWOU010000082.1 GCA_022799755.1 Lachnospiraceae bacterium | reverse complement strand
TCGATGAAGCCGCGGCAACCCCATTTGAGGAAGGTGCCCACCTGAGCGAGTGTTTTTCGAACAATAAGAGGATTTGACATCGACAGATTAGAGTCCGCTTATTTTGGTAAGCGGACTTTTTTCATTCAAAACAGTCATACATAAAGAAAGGAAGAGACAAATGGAAAAGCATTTATTTACTTCGGAATCAGTGACAGAGGGACATCCCGATAAGCTCTGTGACGCCATATCGGATGCCATTCTGGACGCCTGCATGGAGCAGGATCCCATGAGCCGCGTGGCCTGCGAGACTGCCAGCTGCACCGGCTTTGTGCTGGTGACAGGAGAGATCACCACCGCAGCCAACCTTAACATTCCCGCTATCGTGAGAAAGACAGTGAACGAGATCGGATACAACGATTCCAAAGTGGGATTTGACGGCAACACCTGTGCCGTTATGGTGGCTTTGGATAAGCAGTCCCCGGACATTGCCATGGGCGTGGACAAGGCCCTGGAGGCCAGGGAGGCTCAGATGACCGACGAGCAGCTGGAAGCCATCGGTGCCGGGGACCAGGGCATGATGTTCGGCTATGCCACCAATGAGACGCAGGAGTATATGCCCTATCCCATTGCGCTGGCTCACAGGCTGGCCAGGCAGCTGAGTAAGGTGCGCAAGGACGGACAGCTCTCCTATCTGCGGCCCGACGGCAAGAGCCAGGTGTCCGTGGAGTACGATGAAGCCGGAAAGCCCATCCGCCTGGAGGCCGTAGTGCTCTCCACCCAGCACGACGAGACCGTAAGCCAGGAGCAGATCCATGCCGATATCAAAAAGTATGTGTTCGATCCGATTCTGCCGGGAGAGCTGGTTGATGAAGACACAAAGTTCTTCATCAATCCCACAGGACGTTTCGTCATCGGCGGGCCCCAGGGTGACGCGGGACTCACCGGCCGCAAGATTATCGTTGACACTTACGGCGGAGCCGCTCGTCACGGCGGCGGCGCTTTCTCCGGCAAGGACTGCACCAAGGTGGACAGGAGCGCTGCCTACGCGGCCCGCTACGTGGCCAAGAACATCGTGGCTGCCGGCCTGGCGGATAAGTGCGAGATTCAGCTGTCCTACGCCATCGGCGTGGCTCAGCCCACTTCCATAATGGTGAGCACATTCGGCACGGGGAAAGTAAGCAACGAGAAGCTGGAGGAGATCATTCGGGAGAACTTCGATCTGCGCCCCGCGGGCATCATCAAGATGCTTGACCTGCGCAGACCCATCTACCGCCAGACCGCTGCCTACGGACACTTCGGCAGGGACGATGTATCGCTTCCCTGGGAGGCTGTGGACAAGGCGGAGGCGCTGAAGAAATACCTGTAAGCGATGGCAATGCTGTGAATGACGAAAGGGCTGTCGGGAAATTGTTTCGCCTGCATTTCCCCACAGCCTTTTTTGCATGATACAAAAACACTGCGCGGAACTGCCTGTGAACGGTACCGGATGCACAGAAATCGCCAAACAGCGATTTCGCGCACGGCTGTCTCGTGAGTTTTGTGGAAAATGCGCATGAAAACTGCGCGGAACTATCTGTGAACAATAGCGAGGCAGTAATAGAATTTGGAAATAACAGGACCCAAATCTTTACAAATTCCCCGGATTTCTGTATACTGGAAAAAGCTTGATATACGCATTTTGACTGAAATACCACAGGCTTAGGCTTATAGAGAAAAGGAGACCCCGCACATGGCATTCGCACATCTTCACGTTCACACGGAATACTCCCTCCTGGACGGGTCCAATAAAATAAAAGAATATGTCTCCCGGGTGAAAGAGCTGGGAATGGACAGCGCCGCCATCACGGACCACGGCGTCATGTACGGTGTCATTGATTTCTACCGGGCCGCCAGGGAGGCGGGGATCAACCCTGTCATCGGCTGCGAGGTCTATGTGGCGCCGAATTCCCGCTTTGACAAGGAGCTTACCGGGGGAGAGGACAGATACTATCATCTCGTCCTGCTGGCCGAGAACAACACCGGCTATGGGAATCTGATGAAAATCGTCAGCAAGGGCTTCACGGAGGGCTATTACTATAGGCCCCGTGTAGATATGGAGGTCTTAAACCGTTACCACGAGGGCATCATCGCCCTGTCCGCCTGTCTGGCGGGTGAAGTGCAGCGCTACATTGTCAAGAACCTGCCTGAGGAGGCCCGAAAAGCGGCCCGAAAGTATGAGAATTGCTTCGGAAAGGGCAATTTCTTCTTAGAGCTTCAGGATCACGGCTATCCCCAGCAGAAGCTGGTAAACACAGAGCTCTTAAAAATGAGCCGGGAGCTGGACATCCCGCTGGTAGCCACCAACGACGTCCATTACACCTATGAAAAGGACGCGGACTCCCACGACATATTGCTGTGCCTCCAGACCAACAAAAAGCTGGCGGACGAGGACAGGATGCGCTATGAGGGGGGCCAGTTTTTCGTCAAAAGCGAGGAGGAGATGAAAGGACTGTTCCCCTATGCCTGGGAGGCTTTGGAGAATACCCAGCGCATTGCCGACAGATGCCATGTGGAGATTGAGTTCGGGGTCACGAAGCTGCCCAGATATGAGGTGCCGGAGGGGTATGATTCCTGGGGATATCTGAACAAGCTTTGCGACGACGGCCTGAGGGAGCGCTACGGCGATGACAGCCGTCCGGCCGGGGACACGGGACAGACCCTGCGGGAGCGGCTGGACTATGAGCTTGACGTCATCCGGCGCATGGGATATGTGGACTATTTTCTGATCGTGTGGGACTTTATCAACTATGCCAGGAGCAACGGCATTCCCGTAGGGCCGGGCAGGGGCTCCGCCGCGGGAAGCATAGTCTCTTACTGCCTGAAGATTACCAACATCGAGCCCATTCGCTACAACTTGCTCTTTGAGCGGTTTCTGAACCCGGAGCGGGTGTCCATGCCGGATATCGATATCGACTTCTGCTACAACCGCAGACAGGAGGTCATCGACTATGTGGACAGGAAGTACGGCTCCGAGAAAGTGGTGCAGATCGTCACGTTCGGTACCCTGGCGGCCAAAGGCGTCATCCGGGATGTGGGGAGGGTCATGGATCTCCCCTATGCGCTGGTGGATTCCATTGCGAAAATGGTGCCCAATGAACTGAACATTACCATTGAAAGGGCATTGGACAAGAACCAGGAGATGCGAAAGACCTATCAGGAGGACGAGCAGGTGCGCCACCTGATCGATATGTGCAAAAGGCTGGAGGGACTGCCGAGGCACACCTCCATGCATGCGGCCGGCGTAGTCATCTGCCCGGAGGAGGCGGATGCGTTCGTGCCTCTGTCCAGGGGAAGCGACGGCTCCATCACCACCCAGTTCACCATGACCACGCTGGAGGAGCTGGGGCTTTTGAAGATGGACTTCTTAGGCCTGCGGACGCTGACGGTGATCCACGACGCCGTTGCGTTCGTAGCCGAGAGCACGGGAGAGCATATTGACATCGACAATATCGACTACAACGATTCCCAGGTGCTGGGGGCCATCGGCACGGGAAAGACGGACGGCGTGTTCCAGCTGGAAAGTCCGGGGATGCGAAACTTCATGAAAGAGCTGCGGCCCCAGAATCTGGAGGACATCATAGCCGGCATCTCCCTGTACCGGCCGGGCCCCATGGATTTCATCCCCAAGTACATCAAGGGGAAAAACAACCATAAAGATGTAGTCTATTCCTGCCCCCAGCTGGAGCCCATCCTGGCCCCCACATACGGCTGTATCGTCTATCAGGAGCAGGTGATGCAGATCGTGCGGGACCTGGGCGGCTACACTTTGGGGCGCAGCGACCTGGTGCGCCGTGCCATGAGCAAGAAAAAGCAGGCAGTCATGGAAAAGGAGCGCGCCAACTTTATCTACGGAAATCCGGAGGAGGACGTGCCGGGCTGTGTGTCCAGAGGCATCAGCGAGCAGGTGGCGAGCGGTATCTTTGACGATATGACGGATTTCGCCAAGTATGCCTTTAATAAATCCCACGCGGCCTGTTACGCGGTGGTGGCCTATCAGACCGCCTGGCTGAAGTACTACTATCCCGTGGAGTTCATGGCTGCGCTGATGACCTCTGTCATTGACAACGGCAAGAAAGTGTCGGAGTATATCCTGAGCTGCCGGAACATGGGAATCCAGCTGCTGCCGCCGGATATCAATCAGGGGCAGAGCGGGTTCTCCGTGGACGGAAAGAGCATCCGCTATGCCCTGACCGCCATCAAGGGCGTGGGGCAGTCCGCCATCGACGACATTGTGGCGGAGCGGAAAGCGGCCGGCGAATTCACCAATCTGAAAGACTTTCTCGGCCGCGTGGCGGACAAGGATGTGAACAAGCGAGCCGTGGAGAATTTCATCAAGGCAGGGGCGCTGGACGGACTGGGCGGCTCCAGGAAGCAATTCATGAGCGTCTACGTCCAGATCATGGATCATATCACAAAGGACAGGAAGAGCAATCTGGCCGGGCAGATTTCCCTCTTTGACATTGCGGAGGAGTCCCAGAAAGAGGAGTTCGACATCCGCCTGCCCAATGTGGGCGAGTATCCCAAGGAGATGATTCTGGCCTTTGAAAAAGAGGTGCTGGGCATTTACTTAAGCGGCCATCCCCTGGAGGCGGACCAGGAGCTTTGGCAGAGATATATCACCAATACCACCAATGACTTTGCACTGGACGAGGAGATCGGCAGCGCCAGGGTGGAGGATCAAAGGCGTGTGACAGTAGGCGGGATGATCGCGGACAGGAGCATCAAATATACCAAAAACGATAAAGTCATGGCTTTTTTGAATCTGGAGGATCTGGTGGGGAACATGGAGATCGTGGTGTTTCCCAGGGATTACGAGAAATACGGCAGTCTGCTGGTGGAAGATGCGAGAGTCTTCATCCGGGGACGGGCCAATGTGGAGGAGGATAAGGACGGCAAGCTGATCTGCGAATACGTGGTCAGCTTCGAGGAGGCGGCGAAAGAAAACGGTGCCCCCCTGTTCAGGGACAGATACGGGAATGGCGGTTACGCCGGTTACGGACAACGCCAGGGGGGAGGGCCGAACCGGCCGGAGGGCGGGAACGGTCAGGCACAGCGGACCGGCTCTCAGCACGGCGGAGGCCGGAATTTCGCGGGGGCTGCGGCGTCTCCTGACGGCGGGGATTCGACCGGTTCGAACGCGGCGCCTGTAAAAGTGCCGGCAGGCGTCTGGATTCAGTTTCCGGATGCGGACAGCTATTTTGCCAGGGAGGAGGAATTGCTCACTGCCATTGAGGACTCCGACGGGAATGACGATGTAGTGATCTTCCTGAGAGACACCAGAGCTTTCAAACTTCTGCCCGCCAACCGCAGAGTGCATGCGGACAGGGAATTGGAGCAAAAGCTGGGAGAGAGGTTCGGCCGGGAAAATGTAAAAATACGTCAATAGGTATTGAAAACCGTCCACAAATAGATTAAAATAAATCCGGACAGTGCAGAAACGCGAACAGGAGGGTTGAAATATGGCTAAGGAAATCAAGACAATTGCGGTTCTGACCAGCGGCGGGGATGCGCCGGGCATGAACGCCGCCATCCGTGCGGTGGTCCGTACCGCTATCTGCAGAGGCGTGAAAGTAAAGGGCGTCAAAAAAGGATATAACGGTCTGCTCAACGAGGACATCATCGATATGGAACCCCGCAGTGTGTCGGACATCATCCAGAGAGGCGGCACCATTTTGGGAACGGCCAGATGTCTGGAATTCAAGAAAGCGGAGTATCAGAAAAAGGCGGCCGAGATCTGCAGAAAGCACGGCATAGACGGTATCGTGGTCATCGGCGGAGACGGCTCTTACCGCGGCGCCCAGGCGCTGAGCAGACAGGGGATCAATGCCGTGGGCATTCCGGGCACCATTGACCTGGATATTGCGTGTACAGAGTACACAATAGGCTTTGACACGGCTGTGAACACGGCCATGGAAGCCATCGACAAGGTAAAGGACACCTCATCCTCCCATGAGCGCTGCAGCATCATCGAGGTCATGGGGCGGCATGCGGGCTACATTGCGCTGTGGTGCGGCGTGGCCAACGGCGCGGAGGACATTCTGCTGCCTGAGAATTATGACTACAACGAGCAGGAGATCATCAACCATATCATTGACAGCCGCAAGAAAGGCAAGATTCACCATCTGATCATCAACGCTGAGGGCATAGGCCATTCCACTTCCATGGCGAAGCGCATCGAGGCGGCCACCGGCATTGAGACCAGGGCCACCATCTTAGGCTACATGCAGAGGGGCGGCAGCCCTACGGCCATGGACCGCTACTATGCTTCCATCATGGGCTCCTATGCGGTGGATATCATTTTGGAGGGCAAGACCAACCGCGTGGTGGGCTATCGGTATGGGGAATTCACGGACTTTGGTATCGAAGAGGCTCTGCAGATGCAGAAAGACATCGACAGATACCAGTACGAAGTGGCTAGGAGACTGACAATTTAGTTCCTGCAGGCAATGGGGAACCGGCAATGTGACAGGCGGCCGTTTATGGGAAATGGCCGCCTTTGCGCGTTATTTTGGGAGGGCATATGATCAGCAGTCTATCGAATCCAAAGGTGAAGCAGGTGGTACAGTGGAAGAACAGCGCGGGAAAACGGCGCGACGGGAATATATTCTTGGCGGAGGGCTTCAAGATGTGGGAGGAGGCTCCGGAGGAATCCCTCCGGGAAATCTATGCCACGCCTGAGGCTTTGGAGAAAATCGGACGCCACCCCCTGTGGCGGGAAAAGCTGAAGCGGACGAAGTGGGAGACAGTGACCGAGGAGGTGTTCCGAAAAATGTCCGACACCCAGTCGCCCCAGGGAGTCCTGTGTGTGGTGGAACGGCCCGTATATCGGATAGAACAGCTGCTTGAGGCGAAAAACCCGCTGCTGGTGGTGCTGGAGGACTTGCAGGATCCCGGCAATCTGGGAACCATTGTCAGGACCGGGGAGGGCGCGGGCATCACAGGAATCGTCATGAACGACACAACCGTTGACATCTATAATCCCAAAACCATCCGTGCCACCATGGGCTCCATTTACCGGGTTCCCTTTGTCCGCGTGGAGGATCTGCCCGGCGCGGTAAGGCGGATGCGGGAAAAGGGAATATGCGTATACGCCGCCCATCTGGCGGGAGAAACCTATTACGACAGCTTTAGCTTCCGGCAGGGTAGTGCGTTCCTGATCGGGAATGAGGGCAGAGGCCTTGGCAGGGAGCTGGCGAATTGCGCAGACAGCCTTTTAAAGATCCCCATGGAGGGGCATGTGGAGTCCCTGAATGCCGCTGTCAGTGCGGCTTTGCTCATGTATGAGGCCCGTCGACAAAGATCGTGATCGAAAAACTTGACATTTCTGTTAACATCTGTTATGATGCTCTTGTAACAAATTTAATAACTTTGTAATAAGTTTATGTAGAAAATGGAATAATTTAATACAAAGTCTTAATAATTTGTTTATGGAGGGAAAAATCATGACAAAATGCAGAAAGCTGTTCACCACAGTGGTAGGGCTATTGTTGTCATTATGCCTGCTCTTGGAAGCGGGTATGTCCGCACAGGCCAGCGAGGATTCGTATGTGGAGAAGACCCGCGGCGGCGTGACGGCGGTGTTCAGTCCGGGCTCCGCAAGCTCGGCGGATGTGGTGAACGCTACGGCCAGAGAGCTGAATCTGGATCTGACGGCTCAGGAAGAGGAGCCGGCGGAAAGCAAGCTGGTGATGGCCAATGTACAGAATGCTCTGAATGTAAGGAGCGATGCCAGCGAGGATGCCGACAAGGTGGGAATGTTGTACAAGGACTGCGGAGGCACGATTCTTGAGCGCAGGGACGGATGGACGAAGCTGCAGTCGGGCAATATCATCGGCTGGGCCTCAGACGAGTTTCTGCTGTTTGACCAGGAGGCTCTTGACCTGGCGAACAGTGTGGGCAAGATGGTAGCCACCATAAATACGGAGACACTGCGGGTGAGGATGGAGCCCAACACGGACTCGGGAATCTACGGATTACTGCCCAAGGGCGAGGTGGTGGAGGTGCTCAACGAGTACGACGACGGCTGGGTGTGCATAGACTTTGAGGGAGATGACGGCTATGTGTCCACGGAATTTCTGGATCTGGACTTTGTCATCGATGCCGGAGAGACCGTGGAAGAGATCGCGGCCCGCTTAGAGAAAGAGAAAGAGGCGTCACGCCACCAGAACTACGGCGCGTACACCACGGACGCGGATACCACCTTACTGTTAGCGGCTCTGATCTACTGTGAGGCAGGATGCGAGAGCTATGAGGGAAAAGTGGCGGTGGGAGCGGTTGTGATGAACCGCGTCAGAAGCGCGGCATACCCCAATTCCATCCACGGCGTGATCTATGCTTCCGGTCAGTTTACACCGGCCATGACCGGCAAGCTCAACAGCGTGTACGAATCCGGCGGCTACGACGCCAGCTGTATCCAGGCGGCCCAGGAGGCTCTGTCGGGCGTGTCCAATGTAGGCGATCTGACGCACTTCCGCCGCAACAACGGGCGCGAGGGATTGGTCATCGGCAATCATGTATTCTATTGATGTATGCAAATGAGATAGTGACGGGCAGGCGGCAGGCGTAGAGATGTCTGCCGCCTGCTTTTGTGATTTTCGTGCGGAACGCGCACGAAAACACCTCGCGGAACTGCCCGTGAACCGTAATCAAAAACATTGCCGCGCCGTTATCGTGCAAAGAAATATGTTGCCTAAAAGTGTTTTTTATAGTAAACTGGTTATAGAATTGAGGAGTAGGGAGAGGAAAGAGGAGGAATATTGTATGGATGTGGTGCTGATTTTCTGGATGGTAGTGCTGATATTGTGCATCGGAATCGAAGTGCTGACTCTGGGGCTGACCACGATTTGGTTCGCGGCCGGGGCGCTGGTAGCCATCTTTGCAGCTTTGCTGTATGCGCCGATTTTCGTGCAGGTGATTCTGTTCCTTTTGGTGTCCCTGGTGATGCTGTTCTTCACCAGGCCTCTGGCAGTGAAATATTTCAACACAGACAGGGTAAAGACAAATGTGGAGAGTATGGTGGGCCGCCAGGGCATTGTCACCGAGGAGATCGACAATGTGCAGGCTGCCGGTCAGGTGACGGTGAGCGGACAGGAGTGGAGCGCCAGAAGCTGGGAGGACAAGGTGCGGATTCCCGCGGGTACGGTAGTCACCGTGGCTGCCATCAGCGGCGTGAAACTCATCGTGCGCGTAAAGCAGCAGCAGACGGCGGAGGTGTCGGCAGGGCTCACAGAGACGGGTGCGCAGGCTGCTTCGCAATCCGGTCAGACGGCGGAGGCGGCACAGGAGCCGGACGAAGCCCGGGAACCGGCGCAGGATCCGCCCCCCGCAGAGGAGACGGAGGCATCTGAGCCCGGTGAGGTACCTTGCACCGACGAGACGAAAGCTCCGCAGGAGGACGCTTCCGCTCAGGCGTCCGGATCCGATGTCCGTGAGGGGGATTCCCTGGAGTAGATCATAAATAAAAGATAAAAATAGTGCTTTGGAAAAGAGCACGGAAAGAGGTAATGTTATGATAATGGGATGGATTTTGATTGTGCTGATGGTGGTGGTTCTTTCGCTTCTGGTATCCTGCCTGAAGATCGTTCCCCAGGCGCAGGCCTACGTCATCGAGCGGCTGGGCGCATACCAGGGCACATGGTCGGTGGGGTTCCACCTGAAAGTTCCTTTCTTGGATAAGGTGGCCAGAAAGGTAAACCTGAAAGAGCAGGTGGCGGATTTCCCGCCTCAGCCTGTGATCACAAAGGATAATGTCACCATGCGGATCGACACGGTAGTCTTCTACCAGATCACGGATCCCAAGCTGTTCACATACGGCGTGGAGAATCCCATGATGGCCATCGAGAATCTGACGGCTACCACACTGCGAAACATCATCGGCGACCTGGAGCTGGACCAGACATTGACCAGCCGTGAGACCATCAATACCAAGATGCGCGCGGCGCTGGACATCGCTACGGATCCCTGGGGCATCAAGGTAAACCGCGTGGAGCTGAAGAACATCATTCCTCCCGCCGAGATCCAGAACGCCATGGAGAAGCAGATGAAAGCCGAGCGCGAGAGACGTGAAGCCGTTACCCGCGCAGAGGGCGAGAAGAAAGCCAAGATCCTGGAGGCTGAGGGCGCGAAAGAGTCCGCGATCCTGCGTGCGGAGGCTGACAAGCAGTCCGCGATTCTGCGCGCGGAAGCCCAGAAAGAGAAGATGATCCGCGAGGCAGAAGGTGAAGCGGAGGCCATCCTGAAAGTACAGCAGGCCAATGCGGACGGTATCAGAATGCTGAAAGAGGCCAGTGCGGACGACGCCGTTCTCAAGATCAAGAGTCTGGAAGCTTTCGAGAAAGTTGCGGACGGACAGGCGACCACCATTCTCCTCCCTGCGGAGCTCCAGGGCATTGCAAGCCTTGCCGCAGCGTGGAAAGAGGGAAGTAAGAACTAGGATTGACAAGAAAGCAGATTTGGATGCGGCGGTGAAACCGATAGGATTCCTGCCGCGTCTACTTCTGTTTATTTTTGCTGATAGAAAGGGGTTGCATGAAGATATCTTTTCGGAAGAACAATTTAAAGTGGGGATTCTATTTCCTGTGCTTTTTTGTGCTGTGCGTCTGCGACCAGCAAATCGGCAGCGCTTCCGGTGAGATGCAGCTGGTCTGCCCCAATATTGTCCTCAGTGTTTTGAGCTGCATAGCGTTAAGCCATTATCCGCTTTCCGGCTATGGCAGGCGGCTGTTCTGGATGTTGTCTCTGCCCTGTGCGGCCGTTGCAGGCGTAGTGCTTCTGCTGAAATGGCCGGGAGCTTATTACCCCTGGCAGCTGGCCAGCGGGGCGGTTGCCGCTTTTTTTTACTGCTGTGTGCTGATACAGACAGGCTTTGCCGTATATTCCGCGAAAGGCATTCCCAAGGGCAGGCGTCCCGGGGTGGCAATGCTGTTCTTGCTGCTGGTATGCATTCTTCTCTCCTATCATGATAAGTATAACGGGCTGTTACTCTGTCTTTCGGTTATTTTTCTCTATTTGACGGATTTTACGGATCAGGAGTTTGAGGGGCTGCTGAAAGCTTTGGGGGCTGCCCTTTTGGCCGCTTTTTTCCTGTTTCAGGGTCTGGCCTTTGTATTCAGACCCTATGATACTTTGCGGTATCTGGGCATGTATGCCAATACCAATATGAACGCGCTGCTGTATCAGATGGTCTACTGCGTGTTTTTTTCTTATTTCTGTATCATGGAAGTGAAGAGAGAGCATCCTTTTGTGCGGGTGGCAAGCTTTTGCTTCGCCTGTGCCATGTGGGGGTTCGTGCTGCTGACCATGTGCCGGAGCGCTATGCTTGGCATGGCGGCTGCCACTGTGCTGGGATTCGGCATTGTTTTGCGGAGGCAGGGAAAGGGAAGACGGCTTCGCAGAGGCCTTGTCTATGCGGGGGGCTTTGTCCTTGCCGCGGCGCTTGCCTTTCCGGTGGTGTACGGGGCCGTGAGGTATCTGCCGCCCGTATTTCATCATCCGATTTGGTTCATGGACGAGTATTCTGAGGATAAGGTACACTCCTGGGACGGATACGACTCTGAAAAGTACACGGACTGGCGTGATGTGCTCCAGGGAAATTTCGGACGGCTGTTTATGAACCTGATTCCGCTGCAGATCTCTTTGGGGCAGGAGGCCGAGGCGGTTTTTTGGACCGGAGGCGGGAACCCGGCTGCTGTATGCCGGCCGCCTGTGGTATTGTGCGCTGCACGGGAGGGGGACTTAGGCTTTCCCGGGGAAGCGCCCAAGGGGGAGGAGACAGACCGGAATTATTCCGTATCTGCCAGATTCCGGATTTATGGGCATTATCTGTCGCAGCTGAATCTGCGTGGGCACCGGGATTCGGAAAACGGGCTGCAGGTGGATGAGAATTATTACGCGCCCCATGCCCACAATATGATCTTACAGTATGCGTTTAACTACGGTGTGCCGGCAGGGGTTATTCTGCTGCTTTATCTGGCGTTTTCCGGCATACGTCTGCTTTTGGCCTGTCTGGGGGATGATACGGGGATGCACCATCTGCTGCCATTGCTTCTGTTTGCGTCCATCGCCGCGTTCGGCATGTTGGAAGTCGTATGGAGATACGGGCAGCTTTCCCATACGCTGTTGCTGTTGCTGCCCTGTTTTGCCTGGAGACAGGCAGAGACTTCCGGTTCCGCCGGATCGCCGCTGTCCGGAGACCGCGGTTAATCTGTCAGAGACGGATTTTCGTGAAAAGAGAGTTTACTGACCATGGAAAATAAGCGTTATATGAATGGGTTTTTGTGGCTGCTTATGCTTCTGTCGATTCTGGCAACCGTTAAAATCTGTTTTATGAATCTGAATATAGACGAGGAATATGCCGTTACCTTATCCTGCCGCATGCTGTCGGAAGACAGGATGTTTCGGGATATCTGGGAGCCTCATCAGACCTCGGGATTCCTGACGGCAGGTCTGTGCAGGCTTTACCTGACGATTACCGGCACCGGGGAATACATGATATTGTATCTGCGTATCTGCGGCGCTCTGCTGCAGGCGGCAATCAGCGTCTTTCTGTATCGGACGCTGAGGCAGTCGTTCTCCCGCTTCGGGGCGCTTACGGCCGCATTCTTTTTTTATAATACGCTTCCCAAGCAGATTCAGACGCCTGAATTCTCCAATATGCTGGTATGGTTCAGCGTATTGGCCATGTTATGTTTTTTTCGGGCCTGTCATTCGGAGCATGGACGGCGCTGGCTGGCAGCTGCAGGCGTGTTTCTCTGCGGGCTGGTTCTGGCCTATCCCTCCTGTATTTTGGCAGTGCCCGCATATTTTTTGTGCCTGAAGAAGCTGCGGCCTAAGACCTTTCGAAAGGATGCGGCGCTGTTGTTTCTGGTCTGCGGGGCTTTGGGGATATGCTATATTGCCTATTTTCTGTTCCATATGACGCTGCCGGAATTTCTGTTCGGCCTGCGGCAGATGATGACGGACAGTTATCATTCGGACTCGCCGTGGCAGCGCCTGGCAGCCTATGGCCGGGAACTGCTTGGGCTGGCGCCGCATCTGTGTCTGGTCGCAGTGGTGGCAGGGCTGCTTTTTGCCCTGTGCCGCAGGCTGGCTGTGAGACGGGGCTGCTGCGGCGGCTGGCATCTGTTTGCCTGCTGTATCTTATGCGTGAGCTTTTTGGAGCAGATCTGTATCTGGCTGGGGGACTGCCTGAACTTTCATTATCCTCTGCTTCATTTTTACCTTTTGTATGGTATCGGCGTCGTGGCTTATCGGAAAAAGAGGGGACAGGGCAGCCCTGAGGACCGCACGCTGTTCTGGTTCGGCTCGGTCTGCGGCTGCTGTGTATGGCTTGCGGCGCTTCTTGTGACCAATACCACCATAAGCGTCACGGGGTCTTATCTTACAAGCGGCCTGATACCGGCGATCCTTTGGCTGACGAAAGAGCCGGAGAACCGTTGTGAGGGACAGAGGGGACAAGCGGGGGTGAGCCGGCTTGGGATTTCGCTGACGGCAATGGGACTGCTGGGGATTACGCTGTTTGCCAAAGGCTTTATGGTGTGCATGAATGAGGGGCTTTGCGACAATGTGCTGGTGACCAGACAGAAGTTTCTGTACGGACCGGCCAAGAGCATTTACGGAGTTTACATGGACGGATATGCCTATAATGCTTTCGCGCAGCTGCTGGAGGGGTACTGCGGACCTGACGACTCGCTTTTATACGTGGGGGAACACAGCGTGTATTATCTGCTGACGCAAAGCAGGATCGCCGTCCATTCCACCATCAGTACGCCCTCTTTTGACAGCCGTCTGACAGAATACTGGTCCTGTTTTCCCGAGCACTATCCCACGCTGGTGGTAATAGATCAAAGCTATGACAACGCCCATGAGATCGGGTTTGTCAAAGACACATTGTGTCTGGGCGAAGCTTTTTTGGAAAATGAGGAGTTTGCCGTGTACCGGGTGGAAGCGGGTTTTCCCGGGGAGGAGGGGCCGGGAAGTGCGCAGCCGGCGCCGGCAGCGGGGACGGTCACAGAGGGCAGACCGGACAGTGACAGGAATCTACCCGAAAGAACGATAGAATGAGAGAGGAAGGCAGGTTGTGAAGACACATGGACAGGAAGACGGATTTAAAGGGACGGGATTTTCTGAAGTTATTGGATTTTACCGCAGAGGAGATTGCTTATCTGCTGGATCTGGCGGCGGATTTAAAGGAGAAGAAGAGAAAAGGGATTCCGGTGGATACCCTGCGGGGAAAGAATGTGGCTCTGATCTTTGAGAAGACCAGCACCCGCACCAGATGCGCTTTTGAGGTGGCGGCCCATGATCTGGGCATGGGGAGTACCTATCTGGACCCTGCGGGCTCCCAGATCGGCAAGAAAGAGAGCATAGCGGACACGGCCAGAGTCCTGGCGGGCATGTTTGACGGAATCGAATACAGAGGATTCGGACAGGATATCGTGGAGGAGCTGGCAAAATACGCGAAAGTGCCGGTTTGGAACGGGCTTACCAATGAGTTTCATCCCACCCAGATGCTGGCTGATCTTCTGACCATCAGAGAGCATTTCGGGCGCTTAAAGGGCATCCGGCTGACCTATATGGGTGACGCACGCTATAATATGGGCAATTCCCTGATGGTGGTCTGCGCCAAGATGGGGATGCACTTCACTGCCTGTACCACAAAGAAATACTTCCCGGAGGAGAAGCTGACGGCACAGTGCCTTGAGATAGCGGCCTGTACCGGCGGCAGCATCACGCTGACCGAGGATGTGGATGCGGGGACGAAAGACAGAGATGTAATCTATACCGATGTGTGGGTGTCCATGGGAGAGCCGGAGCAGGTGTGGGAGGAGCGCATCCGGGAGCTTTCCCCCTACCGGGTGGACCGGGCCGTCATGGAGAACGCCGGGGAGAAAGCCGTATTCATGCACTGTCTGCCCGCTTTCCACGATCTGAATACCAAGATCGGCGCCCAGATGGGAGAGCGTTTCGGCGTGAAAGAGATGGAGGTCACGGACGAGGTGTTCGAGTCCGGACAGTCGCTTGTGTTCCAGGAGGCGGAGAACCGGATGCACACCATCAAGGCGGTGATGCTTGCGACTCTGTGAAACTTTTCCGGATTCTGTTTGAGCCGGATCGCAGCTATAAAAAAGCGGAGTGGATATTGAGAGATGAGAGCAAAGATATTGGCGCTTCTGCGGGAGCGGGAGGACTATGTCTCCGGACAGGAGCTGTGCGAATGCTTCGGCGTGTCGCGGACAGCGGTTTGGAAAGCGATCGGCCAGCTGAAAAAAGAGGGCTATTGCATAGAGGCGGTGCAGAACAGGGGGTACCGGCTCACCGCAAAGCGGGAAGTCTATGGGCAGCATGAGCTGGAGAGCCGTATGAAGACCGGCTGGGCGGGCAGACCCTTAAGCTTCTACGGGGAATTAGGCTCCACTAACCTCCAGGCCAAGCTGGACGCGGAGAACGGGGCGAAAGAGGGCGCTCTGATCGTGGCGGATATGCAGACTGCCGGAAGAGGCCGCAGGGGCAGGATGTGGAGCAGCCCTCCCGGGACGAATGTGTACTTTACTTTGGTGCTCAAGCCGGATTACCGGGTGGAGCTGGCGTCTATGATAACACTGGTGATGGGGCTGGCGGTGGCGGAGGGGATCCATGAGACCTGCGGCCTGGAAGCCCGCATCAAATGGCCCAACGACATTGTGGTAAACGGGAAAAAGGTCTGCGGCATGCTGGCGGAGATGAGCACGGAGCGGGACTTTATCCACTATGTGGTCATGGGCGTGGGCATCAATGTAGCAAAACAGGAGTTCCCGCCGGAGATCGCGCAGACGGCGGCCTGCCTGGAGGGAGAATGCGGACATGAGGTATCCAGGGCGGAAATCATCGTAAACGTGATGAGAGCCTTTGAGGACCGCTATGACATATTCCGAAAGGACGGCAATCTGGCCGGGCTTTTGGACCGATACAACGGCATGCTGGCCGGAAAGGACGGGGAGGTGCGCGTCCTTGACCCCAAGGGAGAGTACCAGGGCATTTCCAGGGGCATCAACAGCACCGGCGAACTTCTGGTGGAGCGGGAAAACGGCGCAGTGGAAACCGTGTACGCCGGAGAGGTGTCCGTGCGGGGGATTTACGGATATGTGTGACGGGGGACGCCGGCTGCTTTCGCCAGGCAGGTCTATGTTGTTCGGGCCGGGCCGAAGTGCCCGGAAGCGAAGCGGGATCGGGCAAAAAGAGGGAGAGAGATGAAAGGGAAAAATCTGGTGCTGTGCGCCGCCAATGCCTATGAGCAGAAATACTATTTCAATCAACAGTTCAACGGAATTCCGGAATCCATCCGGGAGGAGCTTCGGATCCTCTGCGTGCTGTTCACCCAGGAGGTGGGAGGCGTGTTCGCCATAGCCTTTGAGGAGGACGGCAGCATCGTGCTGGAGACCAATGCCGATGACGACGACATCACCTATGACGAGGTCAGCAGCGGCCTTTTAGTGGGCGAGGTCAGGAGGAGACGGCAGGAGCTGTTCGAGTCCCTGCAGATTTATTACAAAGTATTCGTCCTAAGGGAGGATGTGTCGCAGTATCTGTCGTGACTGTGCGCCTTAGCATGGAGGAGATCGAGATGGTGAGAATAGAAAAGGTGAACGGGAAAAATGTCTGGGAGATTCTGGGACTCCGGGTCAGGGAGGACCAGAAGAGCTTTGTGGCGGCCAATGAGACGAGCATCATCGAGGCTTATACCACGATCACCGCAGGGGGATATGCATTCCCTTTCGGCATTTACGACGGCGATCTGCCCGTGGGGTTTCTGATGGTGGGATACGGCACGGACGAGTATTGGGAAAATCCGCCGAAGATCGCAGAGAAGAATTATAATCTGTGGCGTTTCATGATAGACCAGCGTTTTCAGCACAGGGGATACGGGCGGGAGGCCATGAAGCTGGCGCTGGACTTCATAAGGACAAGGCCCTGTGGAGACGCGGAGCACTGCTGGCTGTCCTATGAACCGGAGAATTCGGTGGCCAGGGAGCTGTACCGCTCTTTTGGATTCCGGGAGACCGGTGAGACGGACGGGGAAGAAGTGATCGCGGCGCTGAAGCTGTAAGGGGCAGGGCACGGCGACGGAGGCGTGTGAAGCCGGAAGCTGTAAGGGGCAGGGCACGGCGACGGAGGCGTGTGAAGCCGGAAGCTGTA
>JAAWOU010000081.1 GCA_022799755.1 Lachnospiraceae bacterium | reverse complement strand
TGAGAGAAAAAAGAAAATCCTGCAGGCAGTCATCCGCAACTATCTGGAGACAGGTGAGCCGGTTGGCAGCAGAACCATTTCCAAGTACACCGACCTGAATCTAAGCTCTGCTACCATCCGCAATGAGATGGCTGATCTGGAGGAGATGGGGTACATTTTCCAGCCCCATACTTCGGCGGGCAGGATTCCCTCGGACAAAGGGTATCGCCTCTATGTGGACGCCATGATGGCGGAGAAAGAGCGGGAAGTGGTAGAGATGCGGGATATGCTGGTGGAGCGTCAGGACAAGATGGAGACGCTGCTAAAGCAGGTGGCCAGAGTGCTGGCCAGGAATACCCAGTATGCCACCATGATCTCCGCGCCTCAGACCAAGCGCAGCAAGCTGAAGTTCATCCAGCTTTCCCGGGTGGACGCAGGGCAATTGCTGGCGGTCATCGTCATCGAGGGCAATGTGATCAAGAACAATATCCTTTCGGTTCAGGAGGAACTGGACGACGAGACGCTGCTGAAGCTGAACATTCTGCTGAACACTTATTTAAACGGCCTGTCCATTGACGAGATCAACCTGGCCATGATCGCAGCCATGAAGCAGCAGGCAGGGGTCCACAGCGCGATCGTCAGCGAGGTCATCGATGCGGTGGCGGAGGCAATCCGGGCCGAGGAAGATCTGGAGATCTATACCAGCGGCACCAACAATATCTTCCGGTATCCGGAGCTGGCCGACCAGCAGAAAGCCAGCGAGCTGATCAATACCTTTGAGGAAAAGCAGCTTTTGGGCGAGCTCCTTGCGGAGGCGCATCCGGAGGGGGAGGAGACGGGCATCCAGGTGTACATCGGTGCGGAGACCCAGCTGCAGAGCATGAAAGATTGCAGCGTAGTCACGGCCACCTACGAGTTGGGCGGCGGCATGAAAGGCACCATCGGCATCGTAGGACCCAAGAGAATGGATTATGACAAGGTTGTAGGTACTTTGAGGGCCATACAGACACAGCTGGACGAACTGTATGGCACGGAAGAAAAGGGCCGATAAAATAAAAGGAATGGAGGTTAAGGATCGGGAATATGGCAGAGCAGGAAAAGAACGTTGAGATAGAAGAGAGTCAGGAAGCCCCCGAGACGGAAGACAGGGCACAGGAGACGGCTGAGGCACCGGAGACCGGAGAGCAGCCGGAAAGCGGGGAGGACACCCGGCCGGAGGGCGAACAGCCGGACGGGGAAGAGGATGAGGCGGCGGAGGGAGAGGATCCCAAGACCTGGGCGGAGCGGCGCGCGGCAAAGAAGCAGGCGAAGCTGGACAAGAAGAGCCAGGGATACAAGGATCAGATCGAGCAGCTGGAGGATAAGGTAAAGCGCCAGCTGGCAGAGTTTGAAAATTTCCGCAACCGCACCGAAAAAGAGAAGCACGCCATGTTCGAGACCGGTGCAAAGAGCGTGATCGAGAAAATGCTGCCGGTGGTGGACAATTTCGAGAGAGGCCTGGCTACCGTGCCTGAGGATAAAAAGGAAGATCCCTTTGTAGACGGTATGAACCGGATCTACAAGCAGCTGATGACGGAACTGGAGAATATCGGCGTAAAGCCCATCGAGGCCGTGGGAAAGGAATTCGATCCCAATCTCCACAATGCGGTGATGCAGGTGGAAAGCGAAGAGTACGAGTCCGGCACGGTGGTTCAGGAGCTGCAAAAGGGCTATACTTACCGGGACGGAGTGGTGCGGCATTCCATGGTGGCGGTCAAAGCTTAAGAAGCGGGTTGGACCGGGCAAGTGTTTGGGTTTCATGATTTTCAGATATAGATGAACAAATTCAGGAGGATATAAAGATGAGTAAGATTATCGGTATTGACTTGGGTACTACAAATAGCTGCGTGGCTGTGATGGAGGGCGGTAAGCCCACCGTAATCGCCAATGCGGAGGGCGCCAGGACGACTCCCTCGGTGGTGGCTTTCACAAAGACCGGCGAGAGGCTGGTGGGTGAGCCCGCAAAGCGTCAGGCAGTCACCAACGCGGAGAAGACCATTGCCTCCATCAAGAGAGACATGGGTACCGACAATGGGCGCTCCATTGACGGCAAGAAATATTCGCCCCAGCAGATTTCCGCTATGATTCTGCAGAAGCTGAAAGCGGACGCCGAGAGCTATCTGGGCGAGAAAGTCACCGAGGCGGTTATCACGGTTCCCGCGTACTTCAACGACGCCCAGCGCCAGGCTACCAAGGACGCGGGCAAGATCGCGGGTCTGGATGTAAAGCGTATCATCAACGAGCCCACGGCTGCCGCTCTGGCCTACGGCCTTGACAATGAGAAAGAGCAGAAGATCATGGTATACGACCTGGGCGGCGGTACCTTTGACGTATCCATCATTGAGATCGGCGACGGCGTCATCGAAGTTTTGGCCACCAACGGCGATACCCACCTGGGCGGCGACGACTTTGACAATAAGGTTATCCAGTGGATGCTGTCCGAGTTCAAGAAAACCGAGGGTGTAGACCTCTCCGGCGACAAGATGGCCATGCAGAGGCTGAAAGAAGCGGCTGAGAAAGCCAAGAAAGAGCTTTCCAGCGCCATGACCACCAATATCAACCTGCCTTTCATCACTGCCACTGCAGAGGGGCCCAAGCATTTTGACATGAACTTGAGCCGTGCCCAGTTTGACGAGCTGACAAGGGATCTGGTGGACAAGACGGCGATTCCCGTACAGAACGCGATGAAAGACGCGGGTCTGACCAATGCGGACTTAGGCCAGGTGCTTTTGGTAGGCGGCTCCACCCGTATCCCGGCCGTACAGGACAAGGTGAGACAGATTACCGGCAGAGAGCCCAGCAAGTCTCTGAATCCGGATGAGTGCGTTGCCATCGGCGCCTCCGTACAGGGCGGCAAGCTGGCAGGCGACGCGGGCGCAGGCGATATTCTCCTGCTGGACGTAACGCCTCTGTCTCTGTCCATTGAGACCATGGGCGGCGTGGCTACCAGACTCATTGAGAGAAACACCACAATTCCTACCAAGCACAGCCAGATCTTCTCCACGGCGGCCGACAACCAGACTGCTGTAGACATCAATGTAGTACAGGGCGAGAGACAGTTCGCAAGGGACAACAAGTCTCTGGGACAGTTCCGTCTGGACGGAATCCCGCCCGCAAGAAGAGGCGTGCCCCAGATCGAAGTTACGTTTGATATAGATGCCAACGGTATCGTGAATGTGTCCGCCAAGGATCTGGGAACCGGCAAGGAGCAGCACATTACCATCACCGCAGGCTCCAACATGTCCGACGACGAGATCGACAGAGCCGTGAAAGAGGCGGCTGAGTTCGAGGCCCAGGACAAGAAGCGCAAGGAGGCCGTGGAGGCCAGGAACGATGCGGACTCTTTCGTGTTCCAGACCGAGAAAGCGCTGGCCGAGGTGGGAGACAAGATCAGCGACAGCGAGAAGTCCGCTGTGCAGGCAGATCTGGATGCGGTTAAGGCGGTTCTCGACAGAACCAAGGACCAGGAGATGAGCGACAGCGACGTGGATGAGCTGAAAGCCGCAAAGGAGAAGCTGATGAACAGCGCTCAGAGCCTGTTTACACAGATGTATCAGAACATGCAGCAGGCACAGGGCGGCGCGGCAGGACCGGATATGGGCGGCGCAGCAGGCGCGGGCAGCGCTTCCGCTCCGGAGGATGATGTGATTGACGGAGATTTCCGCGAGGTTTAAAGAGTAAAGAGATTCAGGGCAAGAGGGAAATCTAAGTCGGCGGCGGGACAGTTTGCTGACTTAGATTTTCTGCAGTGTGGTTTTGGCTGCCCTGTCTGAACGGTTGCAGAAAAACAGACAGCTTTTAAATTTCCCGGACGGAATTTGGGGACAGGGATTGAACGGGACTTTAAAATGTGATAAGGTAAGAAAGTGTTTATTTTCTGAGAGGTGTAGAGTATGGCGGAGCAGAAGCGGGATTATTATGAAGTCCTCGGCGTGGATAAAGGTGCGGATGACGCTGCTATTAAGAAAGCATATCGTGTACTGGCGAAGAAATATCATCCGGATATGAATCCCGGTGATGCGGAGGCGGAGAAGAAATTCAAGGAGGCGTCGGAAGCTTACGCGGTGCTGAGCGACCCAGACAAGAAGCGGCAGTACGATCAGTTCGGGCATGCCGCTTTCGAGGGCGGCATGGGCGGAGCAGGAGGCTTTGACTTCAGCGGAGCGGACTTCGGTGATATTTTTGGAGATATTTTCGGCGATCTCTTCGGGGGCGGCCGCAGCAGAGGCCGCAGCAACGGCCCCATGAAAGGGGCGAACCTGCGGACCAGTGTCCGCATTACCTTTGAGGAGGCTGTGTTCGGCTGCAAGAAAGAGATCGAACTGAATGTGAAAGAGACTTGTAAGACCTGTAACGGTTCCGGTGCAAAGCCCGGCACCAGCCCTGAGACCTGCACGAAATGCGGCGGCAAGGGACAGGTGGTGTTCACACAGCAGTCTCTCTTCGGCACGGTCCGCAATGTGCAGACCTGTCCGGACTGCCAGGGCAGCGGCAAGATTATCAAGGAGAGATGCGCGGACTGCCGGGGAACCGGATATATTTCCATGAAAAAGCGGTATTCCGTGGATATCCCGGCAGGTATCGACAACGGCCAGTCCACGCGCATGCCGGGGCTGGGTGAGCCGGGCATCAACGGCGGGCCCAGAGGGGACGTGCTGATCGAGGTCATCGTGGGAAGACATCCCATTTTCCAGAGACAGGACTTTGACATCTACTCCACGGTGCCGGTATCCTTTGCGGTGGCGGCTCTGGGCGGCGAGATCTTCATTGACACTGTGGACGGCAAGGTCATCTATGACGTAAAGGCCGGAACCCAGACGGATACCAGGATACGACTGCGGGGCAAGGGCGTGCCCTCCTGGCGGAATAAGGACATACGGGGGGACCATTATGTGACATTGGTGGTGCAGGTGCCTGACAAGCTGAAACCCGAAGCCAAGGAGCTGCTGCGCCAGTTCGACGAGCTTACGGGGAATTCGCTGAACGCGGCCAAGAATGCCTCGGCGGATTCCGAGCCCGGCGAGGAGACCAAAGAGCCCCACGGCAAGAAAAAGAAATCATGGAAAGAAATTTTTGACAAATAAATGCAAGGTTTTCTCTCGCTCTGTCGTATTATAAGTAGATACATGAAAATGAAGCTATTTGAGGACGGAGGTATAACGGAAATGAAGAAAAGTATTGTAATCGGAACTGCCCTTGCATTTATGCTGTCAGCGGGGGTGACTGTGTCTGCCGGACACCATATGTCGTGCGTGGGACGGGTGATCCAGGGCAGCAATGCATGCTGGAACGGCGAATACTGCGACAGCGAGTACCATTGGCTCAGACATAACAGCGGACAGGGCTGCGGCTTCTGGGGGGTGGATATACAGGGGACCTATGACAGATGGGCAAGCTGCCACGGCGTATACGAGAGCGGCACAACGTACGAGCCGTTCGGCGCAGAGGACGCGACAGGGAACCAGCCCGCAGGCGCGCTGACCCAGGAGCAGAGCGGCGGGAACACGGCGACACAGAGCCAGGAGGCCGGTGAACCTGCGGTTGAGCAGGAAGTACAGCCGCCGGTCCAGCCAGCGGTCGAGGCACCGGCAGCGGGGACATATAACGGAGAGGCCGACAACTGGGGCGGCTACGGAAATCAGACATCCGGATACTATAATGGAGGCTATTATGGCGGAGGGTGCCATACATCCGGCGGGAGAGGGCATCACGGTTCCGGCCATCATGGTCATCGTTAAGTAAAATCAGCAGGGATTGCCGTATTGTACGGCAGTCCTTTTTGCAATGTACAGGCACTTTCGGATTACTGTTCACGGGTAGTTCCGCGAAGTGTTTTCGTGCGCATTTTGCAAGAACAATCCCAAGCAATCGTTTCGATTGCTTTGACAGCAGGCGCCATACAATTGTATGTGTGCATCATGTTGCTGTGAACGGCGAAGCCGTGAACAGTAACACTTTCGGAGGCGAGGGAGAATTTGGACCGGGCGATAAAGGCAAAAAGGGGACGGTGAGTTCGTGCGCAGTGAATTTGAGGTAGACCGTGCGGTGGAGCAATATTCGGATATGATAAGGCGGATTTGCCTCTGTCATCTGAAAAATACCCCGGACACGGAGGATGTATTCCAGACAGTGTTTTTAAAATATCTGCTTTATCCGAAAAGCTTTGAGAGTCCGGAGCATGAAAAGGCCTGGCTTATTCAGGTCACGCTGAACGCCTGCAGGGACTACCTGAAAAGCTTTTTCCGCCGCCGTACTGTGCCTCTGGAGGAGCTGGGAGAGGCGGCATCCGCTCTCCCGGAGCAGTACCGGGTATTGGACGCCGTTCGGGCCCTGCCGCCGAAGTATAAAGACGTCATATATCTGCATTATTATGAGGGGTACACTGCTGCGGAAATCGGAGAGCTGCTGGGCAAAAAGGAAAATACGATCTATTCGCTTTTGGCCAGAGGACGTACAATGCTGCGGGAAGTGCTGGGAGGTGATCGGTAATGGAGCTGGAAAATAGAGTCAGAGACGCTTTCGGCTGCGTGAAAGCCGATGAGAGCCTGAAAGAGTCCACGAAGAAATTTCTGCGGGAGGCCAGGCTGCGCGGGAGCGCACAGGGCGTCGGAGGGCGCGGCAGGGCAAAGCATATGTCCGGAGGCGCGTTCCGTCTGGCCATGGGGGCGGCCTGCGCTGCGCTGACGGCATTTTTATGCATAGGAAGCTTCGCGCTCCTGGGGATACCCGTTGCCTATGTGAGCATCGACGTGAATCCCTCCCTGGAACTGGAGCTGAACCGGCTGGACCGGGTCATTGCCGTCCGGGCTTACAATGAAGACGGCGAGAGAATCGCGGCGGGCATTTCGGTGAAAGGAATGCGCTATGAGGAGGCCATTGAGCGGATCGTGGACAGCGAGGAGATGAGGCCTTATCTGACCCGGGACGCTGCGCTGACTTTCACGGTGGCCTCAGAGAGCGCGCCCAAAGAGGCGCAGCTGCTCTCGGACATTGCCCGTTCCCATGGCTGCAGGGAGCATGGGGGAGTCAGCGTCAGGGCGGACATGAGTCTGGTAGGGGAGGCCCACGCCAACGGAATGTCCCTGGGGAAATACCAGGTATACCGGATTCTGCTCCAGTATGATCCCTCTCTCACCGTGCAGGACTGCCATAACATGAGCATGTCCCAGCTCCACAATATGATTGGGGAGCATGAGCACGGCGGGAAGCACGGAAGCGGCTCGGGGACAAAGCATGGAGACGAAACCGGAACAGGGCAGGAGAAGCACTGCGAGACGGAACAGGAGAGCGGCCGGCAAGACGAAAACCCCTCCGGACAGGGAAGCGGCCACCACAGGGAAAACGATCATTGACAGAAAGGCTGTGACAGGATATCATAGTGTGGAAAGAGCTGCACAAAGCGACGGGAGGCGGCAGCCGGATAAACAGCTATGAAGAGAGAGAATAACGAGTTTTTAGGACTTTTGTGCAAACTGTATATGACCGCACTGCTGGTAGCCCTGCCCTTATACGTGGGGGAGGGCTATTGGAACTTAGGCAATACCAAATACATGCTGTTTCGAAATGTGTCTCTCCTCTGCCTGGGGCTTTGGCTGGCGGCAGAGATTTTTGTGTGTACGGGAGCGGCCGTGGGACGGCTGACAGCCCAAAAGGGAAGAGGAAGCCTGGGAAGGCGGACCCCTTTGGACCGGGCCGTGGCGGCCTATGGAATTATTACATTGCTGTCTGCGTATCTGAGCGATTACGGAGAACTGGCCTGGGCGGGGTATGAGGGATGGTTCATGGGCGCAGTGTCCCAGCTGCTGTTGGTGGGAACCTACTTCTTCGTCTCCAGGCGGTATGACGGAGCGCGCTGGCCCTTGTATCTGGGCGAGACCGCGCTGGTTTTCGTAACTTTGTTCGGCCTGCTGCACCGGCTGGGGATTGACCCGCTGGGACTTTTGGTGTACTGGAATTCCGGCGACTGGGAATACAGCCATATGCTGTCCACTCTGGGAAACATCAATTGGCTCTGCGGCTATTACAGCGTGGCTCTGGCCTTTTTGACAGTGCATTTTCTGCGGGCGCGGAGAATCTGGCTTAAGGTGCTCCTGTATGTGGGAACCGTGGGAACTTTTGTGCTGCTTGGGATTCAGGGCAGCCAGGGGGGATGGCTGATCCTCATGGTGTGCGTTGTCTGCTGTCTGGTTCTGGGGCGGAGAAATCCCGGCGTGCGGAGACGGCTGTATGCGGTTCTGGCCGGTTTCTTTCTCTGCATGCCCGTCATGGAGCTTGGAATGAAGCTGCGGGGGGCGAAAGCGGCGGTGGTCCGGGACGGAAATATATTCGAGTCCGTGGACTGGTATGTGTGGGTGATTGCCGGCGGGGTCTGTCTGGGAGCCTGTGCGTTATGCGGGAGATGGAAGCTCCAAAAGAGGCAGGCCAGGCTTATGAAGGCGGTATTTTTAGGCGGCGGGGCAGTCTGTATGGCAGCCGGTCTGCTGGTCTTTGCGGGGCGGGGGATTGACGACGGCTTCGGCAGCGGAAGAGGTTTTCTGTGGCGGATCGCCCTGGAGAGCTTCAAAGCGGCGGACGGAAAGGAGAAGCTGCTGGGAGCAGGGCCGGACTGCTATGCAGAGGCGGTGTTCAACAGACTGGGGGCAGGCTCGGACGTATGGAAAGGGGAGCATTGGGAGACGGCGGTTTTTACCAATGCGCACAATGAATTCCTGAGCCAGCTGTGCAATGTGGGGATATTGGGCACCATAAGCTACCTGGCCATATTTCTCACGGGGCTGTACCAGTGCTGGCAGGGCGGCTGCAGGCTCGGAGGCAGTCCGGGCAGAGGCAGGAGAGCCGGGGACGGCACGGAGAGCGCCGGGGAGTTCTCCGGGGATGAGGATATGCTGTGGGTGGGACTGACGGCGATTGCCATGTACGGAGCCCATGGGCTGATCAGCTTTCAGCAGGTGCTGAACGCGCCGTTTTTCTTTCTGGTATTGGGAATCGTGAACGGCAGATATTCTTCCGGATGCGGGGGCCTGTCCGGTGGGCCCGCGGACAGGGAGTATGAAGAGGAAACAGGAGAGGACTATGAAGTGGAAGAAATTTAAGGTAAAGACAACCGTGGAAGCGGAGGACATCATTATCGGAGCGCTCTATGAGATCGGGCTGGAGGGAGCGCAGATTGAGGACAAGGTGCCGCTGACCGCCCTGGAGAAAGAGCAGATGTTCGTGGACATTCTGCCGGACGAGCCGGAGGACGACGGCGTGGCGTATCTGAGCTTTTTCGTGGAGGAGAGCGAGGACGGCAGTCTGACGGTGGGCGGGGAGGCCATGGACGAGGGGACCATTCTGGAGAAGATCCGCGGCGAACTGGAGGAGCTGAGGCAGTTTTGCGACATCGGTGAGGGCAGCGTCGCGGTGGACGAGACCGAGGACATTGACTGGATCAACAATTGGAAACAATACTTTCATCAGTTCTATATAGACGACATATTAGTAATCCCCTCCTGGGAGGAAGTGGAGGCAAAGGACAGCGGGAGGACGGTGCTGCACATAGACCCGGGTACGGCTTTCGGCACGGGGATGCACGAGACCACCCAGCTGTGCGTCAGACAGCTGCGCAAATACATGACGCCCGGCGCCAGGCTGCTGGACGTGGGCACGGGCAGCGGTATTCTCTCGATTCTCTCCCTGATGTTCGGCGCGGGCCATGCGGTGGGCACCGACCTGGATGAGTGCGCGGCGGATGCGGTGGCGGAGAACTGCCGGGCCAACGGCATTGAAACCTCCCGCTTTGAGATGTTGATCGGCAATATCATTACGGACAGGGCCGTCCGGGACCGGGTGGGCTATGGGCAGTATGATATCGTGGTGGCAAATATCCTGGCGGATGTGCTGGTACCGCTGACCCCTGTGATCGTAGACCAGCTGAAGCCCAACGGTATCTATATCACTTCCGGCATCATTGACGACAAGGAGGAGACCGTGGTGGAGGCGGTAAAGGCCGCGGGGCTTGAGGTGCTGGAGGTAAACCGGCAGGGAGAATGGGTCAGCGTCACGGCCAGACTTGTACCGGCCGCCTGAGGGCATGCCCGGAAGTATGAGAGGACGCTTTCATTGCCCGGGCCCAAAGGGGGGCGGACTGTCAGACAGGAGAGAGCGATGTATCAGTTTTTTACGGATCCCACAAGGATCAATATACCTGACAAGCGCGTCATAATCGAGGGAGAGGATGTAAACCATATCAAAAATGTCCTGCGCATGCGCCCGGGGGAGGAGATTGCGGTCAGAACCGGCAGGGACGGCATGGAATACCGCTGCGGCATCCTCTCTTTGGGGGAGTCGGAGATTGTGTGCGAGCTGCGCTTTATCAAAGAGGACGCCGTGGAGCTTCCGGCAAAGATTTATCTCTTCCAGGGGCTTCCCAAGGGGGACAAGATGGAGCTGATCATCCAGAAAGCGGTGGAGCTAGGCGTATATCAGGTGATACCCGTAGCCGCCGACCGCTGTGTGGTAAAGCTGGACGAAAGAAAGGCTGCCGCCAAGAGGAACCGCTGGCAGGGAATTGCCCAGGCGGCGGCCAAGCAGAGCAAAAGGGCCCTCATCCCGGAAGTGACGGAGGTGTCATCTTTTGCCCGGGCGGTGAGAACGGCATCCGAGATGGATCTGGCGCTGATCCCCTATGAGCTGGCCCGGGATATGACCCGGACCAAAGAGCTGTTAGAGGGCATTCGGCCGGGTGAGAGCGTGGCCGTGTTCATAGGGCCGGAGGGAGGCTTTACCGGGGAGGAGATTTCCCTTGCGGAGAAGAGCGGCATCCTGCCCGTCACCCTGGGAAAGCGTATCCTGCGGACGGAGACGGCGGGACTTGCGGTGCTGTCTTGGATCATGTACCTGCTGGAGTCCTAGCGGTGCTTGCGGCCTGCCGTGGGTGCTGGAGTCCTAGAGGCGCTTGCGGCCTGCCGTGGGTGCCGGCGTCTAGAGGCGCTTGCGGCCTGCCGCGGGTGCCGGCGCATGGCGGCGGGTCCGGCCTGCACGGGCGCGGGAAGCCTGTGGCCCGGGAAGCGGCGGGTTCGGGCCGGAAGCGGCGGATCCGGCCCGGAGGCGGAGGAATATGCTGTTTGGAACGCAGGGGCCAGGGACGGAGAGGGATGTTCCGGCATATGATAATATAAGTCGATGAACTCTCCGGCTGTCAGCCCCCATGAGAGCCGGCGCTGCGCCGGGGAGTGTCTGTTTGATAAAGGAGCAGTCATGGAAATATATCTGGACAATTCCGCCACCACCAGAGTCTTCCCGGAGGTGGCGGAGCTGATGACGAAGATCATGTGCGAGGATTACGGGAATCCGTCCAGCCTCCATATGAAAGGGGTACAGGCAGAGCAATATATCAGAAACGCCAAGGAAATTTTTGCCCGAATTCTCAAAGTGAACGAAAAGGAGATCTTTTTCACCTCGGGAGGAACCGAATCGGACAATATGGCATTGATCGGCTGTGCCCGGGCCAATGCCAGACAGGGGAAACATCTGATCACCACGCAGATTGAACACCCCGCTGTCTTAAATACCATGCGGTATCTGGAATCCGTGGGATTTGAGGTGACTTACCTGCCTGTGAATGCCTACGGGCAGATATCTCTGGAGGAGCTGCGCCGGGCTATGACTCAGGAGACGATCCTGGTGTCCGTCATGCATACGAACAATGAGGTCGGGTCCCTGCAGCCCGTGGCGGAGGCAGCGGCGCTGGTGAAGCGCATGAACCCCCACACCCTGTTCCATGTGGATGCGGTGCAGGGCTTCGGAAAGGCGAAAATCTATCCGAAGCGGATGGGCATTGACCTGCTGTCCGCCAGCGGACACAAGATTCACGGCCCCAAGGGCGTGGGTCTGCTCTACATCGGCAGCCAGGTGAAGATTCAGCCCATTATCCACGGCGGCGGCCAGCAGATGAACTTTCGCTCCGGCACGGATAATGTGCCGGGAATAGCGGGATTTGCCAGGGCGGCGGAGCTTCTGCATATACATTATGAGGACGATGTGAAGCGGCTGTACCAGTGCAAGAAATATTTCATGGACGGAGTCAGGAGGATAGAGGGCGTAAAGATCAACGGGGTGCTGCCGAAAGAGCCGGACGGGGCGGGGACTGCCCCCCATATCGTCAGCGTTTCGGTGAGCGGCGTCCGCAGTGAAGTGCTACTGCACGCGCTGGAGGAGGAGGGGATCTATGTGTCCGCCGGAAGCGCCTGCGCGGCCAGAAAGCCTCAGCCCTCGGCTACGCTGAAAGCCATGGGCCTTGAGAGGACGCTGCTTGAGTCAACCATCCGTTTCAGCTTTTCCGTCTATACCACACAGGAAGAACTGGACGATACGCTGCGGGCATTGTATAATAAGATTCCTATGCTGCGCAAATATACAAGAAGACGCTGAGTGAGAACGGAATGAGGATTTTCTTAGGCTGGAAGCGCCCAACCTAAGAAAATCTGAATCACCGCAGACAAGATGCGGCTGGAAAGGGACGGAGTATGTTTACAGCTTTTTTGATAAAGTACGCTGAAATCGGCGTAAAGGGGAGGAACCGGTATCTCTTTGAGGACATGCTGGTGCATCAGATGAAGTATGCTCTGAAGAAATGCGAGGGACAGTTTGTGATCCACAAATCCCAGGGGCGCATTTTCGTACAGGCCCAGGGGGAGTTCGACTTTGACGACGCAGTGGCACGCCTTAAGAGAGTCTTTGGCATTTCGGGAATCTGCCCTGTGGTCTTCGCGGAGGACGAGGGCTTTGAGAAGCTCTGTGAGCGGGTGACGGCCTATGTGGACCAGGTCTACCCGGACAAGCACAGGACTTTCAAAGTGAACGCCAGACGGGCCCGCAAGGATTATCCCCTGGAGTCCATGGAGATCAACGCCAAGCTGGGGGAGGCTATCCTGCATGCGTATCCGGAGATGTCCGTGGACGTGCACAGTCCGCAGATCATGCTGAATGTGGAAATCCGTGAAAAGATATACATTTACTCGGAAATCATACCCGGGCCCGGCGGTATGCCAGTGGGCACGGGCGGCAAGGCCATGCTGCTTCTGTCCGGGGGCATAGACTCGCCTGTGGCAGGGTATATGATCGCCAAGCGCGGGGTCAAGCTGGACGCGGTCTATTTTCATGCACCCCCCTACACCAGCGAAAGGGCCAGACAGAAAGTGGTGGATCTGGCCAGGATCGTGGCCGGATATGCAGGGCCCATCTGGCTCCATATCATCAATTTCACGGATATCCAGCTGTATATCCATGAGAAATGTCCTCATGAGGAGCTCACCATCATCATGCGCCGGTACATGATGCGGATTGCGGAGCAGATCGCAAAGGAAACGGAATGCCTGGGGCTGATCACGGGGGAAAGCATCGGACAGGTGGCCTCCCAGACCATGCAGTCCCTGGTTGCCACCAATGAGGTGTGTGAGCTGCCGGTGTATCGGCCGCTGATCGGCTTCGACAAGCTGGAGATCGTGGAGGTGGCGAATCGGATCGAGACCTTTGAGACCTCCATTCTGCCCTATGAGGACTGCTGTACCATATTTGTGGCCAAGCATCCCGTGACCAAGCCTAATCTTAAGATTATCCGCCGCCATGAGCAGAATCTGGGGGAGGAGATCGAAGCGCTGGTGCGGACCGCGCTGGAGACGAAAGAACTGATTGTGGTGGAGGAGACGAAATAGGGGAGGGTGCTCAGGCGCCGGGGACCAATATCAAAAGGCCTCTCAGGGCTTTCCCCAAAGAGGCCTTTTACGGCTTTTCCTTATGTACTGTCACTGCACTATGGTACGATATAGGGCTTTAAGAACTCCAGTACTTCGTCTGCGCCTTCCTCTGTGTGAATGTTCAGATCGATGGGCTTGGACAGATCTAAGCTGAAGATGCCCATGATGGATTTCGCGTCGACCACGTATCTGCCGGACACCAGGTCGAAATCATAATCGAACTTGGAGATGTCGTTCACAAAGGATTTTACTTTGTCGATTGAGTTTAAAAATATTTGTACTGTTTTCATCTTCCTTACCTCCTGTCTTTTCCTTCCAGTCAACATATTAACGGCTGGAGGCCTAAAAGTCAAGGCGAAAACAATACAAAAATAGTGGAGAATAATCATGAAAAGTGTGGCATTGTATAATCTTGGATGCAAGGTAAATTCATATGAAATGGATGTAATGCGGCAAACGCTTCAGGAAAACGGATACCGCATTGTGCCATTTGATGAAGCGGCGGACATCTATATCGTGAACACCTGTACGGTGACCAATGTGGCGGACCGCAAGAGCAGGCAGATGCTCCACCGGGCCAGGCAGCTGAATCCGAAAGCCGTGGTGGTGGCCGCGGGCTGTTATGTGCAGACGGGACTGAAAGCCGTGGAGGAGGACCCGGCCATCGACCTTGCCGTGGGCAACAATCTGAAAAAGGATATTGTGCCCATTTTGGAGAAGTATCTGGAGACCAGGCAGGCTGCCGGCGAGAGCCCCCGGGGGGACAAGACCCTGCAGGGGACCACGATTCTGGACATGGGACAGGCCTGCGAGTACGAGAGGATGCGGCTGAAGCAGACGGCGGAGCATACCAGGGCCTATATCAAGATTCAGGACGGCTGCAACCAGTTCTGCTCCTACTGCGCCATTCCCTATGCCAGGGGCAGGGTCAGGAGCCGCAGGATGGAGGATGTCCTGGAGGAGGTCCGGGGACTTGCGGACGCAGGCTGCCGGGAGATGGTGCTCACGGGCATCCACATCAGCTCCTACGGAATCGACTTCGGCCCCGGGGGACGCTGTGACGGATGCGGCGGACTGGTGGAGCTGGCGGAGCGGATGCAGGAGATAGACGGGGTGGAGCGGATCCGGCTGGGTTCTCTGGAGCCCAGGATCATCACGGCAGAGACTGCGGGGCGGCTGTCGGCCATCGAAAAGCTCTGTCCCCATTTCCATCTGTCTCTCCAGAGCGGCTGTGACGCTACCTTAAAAAGGATGAATAGACATTACACCACCGGGGAATACTATCACAGCGTGGAGCTTTTGCGGGAATGCTTTGAGGAGCCCGCCATCACCACGGATGTCATCGTGGGCTTTCCCGGCGAGACCCGGGAGGAATTCCAGCGGACCAAAAAGTTCCTGGAAAAGGTGCGGTTTTATGAGATGCACGTCTTCAAATATTCCAAAAGGGCCAAAACCGCCGCAGCCTCCATGCCGGATCAGGTGCCGGAGTCTGTGAAAGCGCAGCGAAGTGCAGAACTGATTGCCCTGCGGGGACGGCAGTCAGAGGCATTCCGCAGGCGGTACATAGGAAAGGAAGCCGAAGTACTCTTAGAGGAGCGGCGGGGAATAGACGGCAGGATCTACTGCATCGGGCACACAAAGGATTATGTAAAGGTGGCCATAGATGTGACGGATCGCCAGGAAAGAGACATACCGGCCGTCAACGAGCTGGTCAAAGTACGGATTCGGGATTTCCTGACAGAGGAAATTTTGATGTAACTTGAATTTTTGACACAAATGAGTTATGATAAGAGGAAGTAATAGGATAAATCGCTTTTTACGGCAAGGGACAGGCCCGGCTTCGGACGGGCGGATAGGAGTCATGGCATGCAGAATATAGAAAACACACAATACTTCAAGGTGGACTCGGAACCTGCGGACGGAGCGAAAGCGGTACTGGCCGCCGTATATGAGGCATTGACGGAAAAGGGCTACAATCCGGTCAATCAGATCGTGGGGTACATCATGAGCGGCGATCCCACTTATATCACCAGCCACCAGAACGCAAGGAGCATGATCATGAAAGTGGAGCGGGACGAGCTGGTGGAGGAGCTGCTGACGGAGTATATCCATACGAAAGAATGGAAGTAGGAAAAGGAGGCGCTGTATGCGCATAATGGGTCTCGATTTCGGTTCTAAGACAGTGGGGGTGGCAGTCAGCGACAGCCTGCTCATAACGGCCCAGGGGGTGGAGATCATCCGCAGGGAGAGAGAGGACAAGCTGCGCCGGACGCTGGCCCGGATTGAAGAGCTGATACTGGAATACGAGGTGGAGGAAATCGTTCTGGGACTTCCGAAGAATATGAACGCCACGGAAGGCATAAGGGCAGAGCTTACGGAAACGTTCCGGGAGAAGCTGGAGCGCCGGACGGGACTGCCCGTGGTCATGTGGGACGAGCGGCTGACCACGGTGGCGGCGGACAAGGCCATGATAGAGGCCGGCATCCGCAGGGAGAAGAGAAAGGACTATGTGGACAAGATCGCGGCGGTTCTGATACTGCAGGGCTATCTGGACCGACGCGCCATGGGAAGCGCTGACGGAGCAAAGCAGGCGTAGGACGGCCGCAGTCTGCGGCAAGGGATAGGGCCGCATGGGGCAGATCTGTGTCGCCGGCTGCGGTTCGCGGGCCGATGCATGCGGGCCGGAGAATGATTTAGGAGCGGAAATGTCGAAAGAGGAAAAGATTACATTCAGACCGGACGGGGAAGAGCCGGTGGATTTCTATGTGCTGGAGCAGACCAGAATAGGGGGACATGATTACATCCTTGTCACTGATGCGGAGGAGGGTGACGGCGAAGCCCTGATCCTGAAAGATATCTCCCGGGACGGGGAGACGGACGGCGTGTATATCATTGTGTCCGACGATGACGAGCTTGCCGCCGTGGCGGGCGTGTTCGGGAATATGCTGGAGGACGTGGAGCTTGAGAGCGAGTGAGCCGGATCGGGAACTGCAGATATGCATGCAGACCCGGGGCGTCGGCCGGACAGGACGAGAGGGCCGGCGCAGGAATCCGCGCGGAGTTAAAATATGGCAGTTGACAAAAGGAGAGCAGAGCGGCTTTTAAAGGACAGAGGGTTAAAGGTCACCAGACAGCGGATGGCGGTTCTGGAGGCTATTGACGCATGCCCTAAGGAGCATCTGACTGCGGAAGAAATATTTGAGCTTGTAAAAGTGGACTGTCCGGATATCGGGCTGGCTACTGTTTATAGAACCATACAGTTGTTGGGGAGCCTGCATCTGATTGACCGGATCAATTTTGACGATGGTTTTGTGCGCTACGAGATGGGGAGTGCTCTGGAGGGCACAGGGAGACACCGTCATCATCATCTGATCTGTATCAAATGCGGTAGGGTGACATCCTTTCAGGACGACCTGTTGGAGGGGCTGGAGGAGAAGATTGCTGTGACTACCGGATTTCGTGTTGTGGATCATGAGGTAAAGCT
>JAAWOU010000080.1 GCA_022799755.1 Lachnospiraceae bacterium | reverse complement strand
ATACAGCCAGAAAAGGAAGCAGGCCGCCAATCCGTTCCCCGTAGCGCCCAAGAAACAATACCAGATAAGAGGCCCCGTCCATGCACACCCGGCAGCCCCGTCCTGGGGCTTGTCCTCAGGAGTCTGGGTATACTGGTTGGTGATGGACAGCTGCAGCGCTTCCAGCTCCCTGCGCTCCTCCTCCGTGACCTCCTCGGTCATGAAAATATTCAGATAGGGGAGCGCTTCCGTGAGAATATTGCGCACTATCTTCGTGGCAAATCTGGCAACGTCCTGGCGTTCCGCATTGGCTCTGTCTATGACCACGTAGATTGCCACCTGAGGGTCGTCCGCCGGGGCATATCCGATAAAGGATACCACATGCTCCCTCTCGGAGCGTTTGTGGGTATTGGGGTCTATGGTCTCCGCCGTCCCTGTCTTACCGCCTATCATATATCCCGCAGGCCTTGCCGTCACGCCGGTTCCGTATTCCACCACGGCTCTGCAGTACTGTCTGATCAGCTCGGAGGTGGACTCCGATATGGTCTGCTTCAAAACTCTGGGCTCAATGTTTTTCACCGTGGCACCGCTGGCATTGGTGATCTTGTTTACCACATGGGGCTCATAGTAATATCCACCGTTGATCAGTGAACAGAATCCCGCGATCATCTCGATCATGGTCACGTTGAAGTTCTGGCCAAAGCTGTTGGTGGCCAGATCCGTGGGTCCCATATTGTCCGCCACGTATACCAGGCCCGCCGTTCTGGCCTCTCCCGCCAGGTCGATATTGGTCTTCAGGCCGATATTAAAAATCTTCTGGAACTCGCAGAACTCCTCTTTCCCCAAGGTCTGCGCAATCTTCATCATGGACACATTGCAGGACTTTGCCACTGCCTGCTCCAGCGTCAGCCACCCCTCCGGGCCATTGTGGCACTTAATATCATGCCCGCCGATCTCCATAACCCCGTTGCACTCCAGATTCAGATCCGGTGCGATAACCCCGTCCTCCAGCGCCGCCGCCACCGTAAAGGGTTTTGCCGTGGAGCCCGGCTCATAGGTACCGCTGATGCAATAATTCTGCCACAAATAATTCAGATTTACATACAGCTGATCCTCGCTTAAGGTTGACAGCACCTCGGGTGTAATGATCGTGTCGGTCTTTCGAAGCTCTATGTACCCCGCCGCGTTGGTAACCTCCTCCAGCAGCCTTGTGCCCAGCAGAGGATCCGTCCCCCGCACATTGTTTAAATCGTAGGACGGATAACTTGCCATGGCCAGGACTTCCCCGCTGTTCACGTCCATCATGACGCAGGCCGTGTTCTCCGCGCCGTTCCCCGGGGTATAGGCGTCTTTCTGCTCGTCGTTGAACTGCTTTAAATATTTCTCCACTATCATCTGCAGATTGGCGTCAATGGTGGAATGGAGGTCATAGCCGTCCACCGCGGACTTCACAGTCCGCTCCAGCGTCAGATCGTCGTTGAGATAACCGTATTCTCTGCCGTTGATACCGTTTAAGATATCATTGTAATATTCCTCCAGCCCGTATCTGCCCACATTGTCCCGGCCGGAAAACCCTAAGACATCCGAGGCCAGAGAACCGTATGGGTAGATGCGGCGGTACTCCTCCTCGAACCAGACGCCCTGTATGTTGGAATCCTCTCTCGCCGCCTCCTGGAATCCGCTGATTTCCTCAAATGTCAGCTGCCTTAAAGGCACATACCACGAGGAATTCTTGTTGGTGCTGACATGGTCCCTGACAGCGGTCATGTCCAGATCAAAATACTTCTCCAGCGCTTTCAGCGTAGGCTCCAGATACTGGGTTCTGTAGTTCATCACCTTGGCGTCAATGACCAGGTTGTATACCTTTTCGCTGGTGGCAAGACTGGTGCCCTTGGCATCTAAGATATTCCCCCTCCTGTAAGGGATGGTCGTGGAGGTGTATCTCTGCTGGGACAGCACCTGCTTCTGATAAGCCGTCTCGTTTTCCCTGGTGATCCACAGCAGCCGGCCCATCAGACCGATGAACATCAGTAACAGCAGGATAAACAGAACCACCAGCTTTTTCTGCATTTTGATCGAAAACTTTTTGACATTTCCATTCTTCACGCTGCACCTCTATTTGCCGCTTCCCGTCACCCGGCGCATATAATCGCCTTCCTCATTTTCATATTCTACGATCTGGCCTTCCTGGGCGTAAGTCATGCCCAGCTCTCCGATGGCCACCCGCTTGATTTCCTCCAGGTCGATACCGCTCATGATCCGGTTGTAGTCCTCGTCATTGGACAGCTTCAGACTGTTTAAATCGCTCTCCTTATCGGCCACGATTTTCATCAGGGTGGTCAGTTCGGACTGCAGCTGAATGTAATTGACCAGGATAAACGCCGTCGCACACAGCGCCGCCGCCAGAAACATTACATAGCCCGCGCTCATATGTCTGGCTTTTTCCCTGTTCTTGCGCACTACCGGGTGCTGCTTTTTCGCAGGCGCCTCCTCCCACTCCTCCTGCAGTTCAAATTTTCTCACCGTATTTCCGTAAATGTACTCGCCGTGATTCTCTCTCAGGTACGCTCTCCTGTTTTCTTCCCGTATATTCCGACGTCGGCCTCCTCTGTCTTGTCTCATATCCATACCTGCCTTCTGTTTTATATTCTTCCTCTTCAAATGTCCCTGTGCCCTGTGCTCACCCGCGCTCAAACACCCTCAGTTTTGCGCTTCTTGAACGGCTGTTCTCCGCGAGCTCTCTCCCCCCCGGGAGTATGGGCTTTCTCGTCACCACGGTTCCCTTTGAGACTCTCCCGCATACGCACACCGGAAATTCCGGCGGACAGGTGCAGGGATTCTCATTTTTCTTAAAAGCAGTTTTCACGATGCGGTCCTCCAGGGAATGGAACGTGATGATGCATAATCTCCCCCCCGGATTTAGTATATCGATGAAATCATCCAGAGTGCTTTTAAGCACTTCCAGCTCCCTGTTGCATTCGATGCGTATGGCCTGGAAAGTCTGTTTGGAGGGATGTCCGTTCTGCCGCATTTTCGCCGGAATCGCCCCCCTGATGATCTCGTTTAGCTCAAAAGTAGTCTCCACGGGCTTGTCCGCCCTGGCCTTTGCTATGTGCTTTGCGATATTCTTCGCAAAACGGTCCTCCCCATAGTCCCTTATAATACGGTACAGCTCGCTCTCCGGATAGGTGTTGACAATGTCTCTGGCCGTAAACGTCTGTCTGCGGTCCATCCGCATGTCAAGGGGCGCGTCGAAGCGATAGGAAAAGCCTCTCTCCTCATTGTCGAACTGGTAAGAGGATACGCCCAAGTCTATTACGATGCCGTCTGCCCGCTCCACGCCCTCCCCCGAGAGCGCGGCTTTCATGTTACAGTAATTATCCCGCAGGAATGTGGTCTTGTCCTCAAAGGATGCCAGGCGCTTTCGGGCCGCGGCAATGGCCTCGCCGTCCTGGTCAATGCCAAAGAGATGCCCGCTCCCGAGACGCCTGCAGACTTCAAGCGCATGTCCGCCGCCGCCTAAAGTGCCGTCCACATAAATGCCCTCCGGCTTTATATGAAGTTGTTCAATGGTTTCCTCCAACAGTACAGAGTAGTGTTCGAATTCCATGGAATGTCCCCTCCTACGGGCAGCGCCCCGGATTTAAATGGTCAGCCCCAAGTCCATCATGCCCTGGGATATGAGACCTATGTCTACGGATTCATTGTTGGCGTTCCATCTCTCCAGGCTCCAGATCTCGATGCGGCCTCCCATGCCGGCCAGCACCACATCCTTTTCCAGCCCCGCAAATTCCCTCAGGTCCTGAGGCATCAGGATGCGCCCCTGCTTGTCCACGGTCACGGACTGGGCTCCCGATAAGAAGAATCTGGCAAACTGTCTCGCCTCCTTGTTGATCAGGGGCAGGGACGCCAGCTTTGCCTCAAAGACTTTCCAATCCTCATTGGCATACACGAAGAGACAGCCGTCCATTCCCTTTGACACCACGAATTCATCCCCAAGGACTTCCCGGTACTTTGAAGGAATACTCAGCCTGCCCTTAGGGTCGATCGTATGATTGTATCTGCCCATGAACAAAAGCAACCACCACCCATCAAAGCCGGAAACGCCGCCGGACTGTACACTCTGACCCAATCATGGTTTTTTATCCCACTTTTTGGGTTTTCATGCCATATCCATCCCACTACTCTATTGATTTTAATATACTATGGGGCATTTGACAAGCCGAAAATTTGTGCGGCCCGGGTCCATGTAAAATTATGCAGTGGAAAAACAGGGAAAACGCGTCCCGAGCAATACTATATATTGTGTTTGGTTTAGAAAATTGTCATAGATATAGATTCCTCACAGAAGTAAAAAATTTGAAAATGCATGAACATTTTTTGAATTGCATAAAAAGTGCCTGCGAGTTTTTACTATTCATTCGTCTTAATGCAAAGAACGTTCCTAATATACAAAAGCAGTTCTGAAGCTTACGGAAACTTAGCTTCAGAACTGCTATTTCAATTTTCATTGCTCATGGCAGAAATATACTGCATTCCTCTCCGGATCCCTATCGCTCATCCTGAATTCTGCCCATTCTGCTTCAGTATTCTACCGATCACGCCATTCCGAATTCTCCTATTCTGCGATCGTTTCCAGGAAAATGCGGTTTAATACCGTAAGATCCCTGTTGTGATCATCCTTAAGATTATCTGCGATTTCTTTCAGCCTCACGGTCTCCGATTCAATGAACCTCTTTATAACAGGCATCTGCTGATGTTCTTCTCCCTCTGTGGACCTTTTCTTCACTTCCAGCAATTCATCGATTGCCTGTCGCAGATCCTCCGGCAGGGCCAGCTTAAGAATATCATCAAAAAGCACCGGCGGAGCCGTATGATACTTCTCTATATACTGCGCTGCCAGCAAAGGCCTCAGCGCATAGAAATATTTCTTATACCGGACCTTATCTCCCTGCAGATATTCCTGCAATGTACTGTTTGCGGTTCCGTAGTAATGATAAACTGCTGCTTTCTCAGAAAAATACTGCTTCGATGCATCCTTTATCTTCGCCCATTCGTCCGTTGTACGATAGACAATCGGAGAGCCGCTCCACTCGAAAAGTGTTGCATTCCCTTTTGCAAACTGTATAAGCGCTTTCTTCAGGTCCCATCCATTGATATCCAGCACCTCATCCAGCTGCCATTCGATCACATCTCTCGGCTGGTCCAGCCGCAGATAGTCTCCCTTTGGTCTGACATACACGAACCGCACGTCATAATCACTGTCCGGAGATGCAAATCCCCAAGCCCTGCTCCCTGATTCAACCGCGTGAAGAATCCGCACGCCCTCTGTTCTTTCTATTTGGTCCAGCTTTTCATTTATCTGTGCTATGATATTCATGTTAACTCTCCCGTCACTGCATACCTGTTGATCCGCTCCACAAAGGCTTCCATCTTCTCCATATCCGGATTATCCGGCAGAATCGTCCCTGCGGCCGCCTCATCCAGCCTGCGTTCGTACTCTTCAAGCATCTCGTAGAACTCCGGTGAAAGCGTGCCGTCGGGAAGCATATAATCGCCTCTGCGGATAGCAATCAGCGTTGGCAGATCATCCACCCGGTGGGTACGAATCTCACCTTTCTCCAATATGTCAATCGCCATCATGAACAGCCGGATTAGATGCATGGCATGCTTGTTCAGATGATTATCGTCTTTTTTCTTATTCCGCTTTCCAATCTTGTCATAATCCCGAACGACCGTTTTCATAGTTCCCCACAGCTCTGTATAATCCCGCAACGGGAAATGCTCATAGTTTGCATCCACAAAAATCTCCGTATCCAGTTTTGAATTCTCAGCCTGATCAATGTAAAGGCGGATGCTGCCAATATCCCTGCCGGCATATCTGCGATTAAAATCGTCCAGAGCATTCATGACAGATTTCAGGATATGTTTTTCCCTGTCACTCTGTGAAAGCGTGTCCCTTGCGATAGCATTCTGAAGCCTCCGAAGCTGTGCATCCGCATAGCCGCCAAAGGACTTGATGGCTCTCTTTGAAAGAAACAGTCTGCTGTTATCGATTAGTTCCTGTCCTGTCTGCGACTTGATCAGATATTGATCCTCATCCAGTCCCAGCATCTCGCAGGTGTTTGGATTACATTCCAATAGCAGCTTTACCAGCTTATTGAAACCATAGATGACCGTATCGGTCTTATCATCCTCATACTGCTCGAATTCAGTCAGACCCAGCAGATCAGACGGCATCATAAGCGTGACACCGCGGAAATCTATATCGCTGCTTTCGTTATTGGTCCCATATGCATAGCTGCCTCCAAGACCAAGAAGCATGATCCTGTCTCCAAGGCGCTCATTGGTCCGGAGAAAATCGTATTCTGCTGTGTTCATAAGTGCCTTGAAATCCATATTTTTCCTCCTTACGCTCCGCCATTACGATGCATCTGATTCATAGAACAGAATCACGATGCGTTCCTGTTTTTAAAAAAGAGGATACGGTATCTTCCGTATCCTGCAGCCTGTCTATGAAATTTTGTCCTCTGCCGTCTTTTTCATCTTCCGCCTTACGGCAATGTCCACCGCCACAGCGAAGATCAGCATCAGAAGCGCCAGCACCTGGGACACGGGAACCTGCGTGCCCGGAATGAAGAGCGTGTCCGTGCGTATGCCCTCGATGACGAATCTCCCCAGTCCGTAGCCGCCCAGATACAGCAGGCAGACCTCCCCGTCAAACCGTCTGTGCTTCCACCAGCAGAATATCACCGCCAGTATGATCAGATTCCACACGCTTTCATACAGAAAGGTGGGATGTACATTGATATAATTTGCTCCCTCCGGGATATGGGCCGCTATATTCTCGGATATATCCCTGGCCCGCACTGCCTCAATGGGAAGCTGCATGGAAAAGAGCCCGTCATAGTACTCCCCGAACACCTCCCGGTTCATGAAGTTCCCCCAGCGGCCAATGGCCTGCCCCAAAATCAGCCCGGGCATACAGGTATCGCCCATGAGAAAGGGATTCTTCTTTTTGATCCTGCAGTAGACAAACAGCGTGATAAAAGCCGCGATTACGGCGCCGTAGATGGCCATGCCGCCGTTTCTCGTGTTAAAGATGCCAAGCAGATTATCCTTGTAATAATCCCAGGCGAACACTACATAGTAAATGCGGGCGCCTATGATGGAAAAGATCACGGCGTAAATGGCAAAGTCCCAGTAGTCGTCCGGATTCTGGCCGCTGGCCTTGGCCATGTACGCAGCCATCAGAATACCGGCCAGCACACCGATACCGATGATCAGGCCGTAAAACGCTATGCTGAAACCGAATACACTGAAAGATTTCGGCACATCCCGCAGGTAAATTCCCAGATTCGGGAACGCAATATCACCAACATTCATACTTTTTTCCTTTCTCACACTGACTTGCGCCTGTCCTGTATGCAGCCCCCAGGCGCTTTACACACTACACGTTGAAGCGGAACAGGATTACATCCCCGTCTTTCACCACGTAATCCTTGCCCTCCATACCTACCAGCCCCTTTTCGCGGGCGGCTGACAGAGAGCCCTGCTCCAGCAGATCTCTATAGTTGACCACCTCTGCCTTGATAAAGCCCCTCTCGAAATCCGAGTGAATCTTGCCTGCGGCCTGGGGCGCCTTGGTGCCGATCCTGATGGTCCACGCCCGGGTCTCATCCTCCCCTGCCGTCAGAAAGCTCATCAGACCCAGGATATGATAGCTGGCCTTGATCAGTTTCTCCAGCCCGGACTCCGACAGCCCCAGTTCCTCTAGGAACATGGCTTTCTCATCCTCGTCCAGCTCGGAAATCTCCTGCTCGATCTGGGCGCAGATGACAAATACCTCGCTGTTCTCCTCCACTGCAAACTCCCGTACCTGCGCCACTTTCCCGTTGGAGTCCCCGTCGTCGGCCAGATCCTCCTCCGCCACATTGGCGGCGTATATGACAGGCTTATAGGTCAGCAGGTTGTAGTCCTTAAGCAGCGCCAGTTCATCCTCGTCCTGTGCCTCCAACGTCTTGGCCGGCTTTCCGCTCTCCAGATGCTCCTTGATCCGCTCTAAAAGGCTTAACTCTTTGGCGCAGGTCTTGTCCATTCTGGCTGCCTTGGAAACCTTTGAAAGTCTCCTCTCCAGCACCTCCAGATCGGAGAAGATCAGCTCCAGATTGATGGTCTCAATGTCCCGCAGGGGATTCACGCTGCCGTCCACATGCACTACATTCTCATCTTCAAAGCACCGCACTACATGCACAATGGCATCCACCTCGCGAATATTGCTTAAGAACTGATTGCCCAGTCCCTCCCCCTTGGAAGCGCCCTTTACCAGGCCGGCTATGTCCACGAATTCGATTACGGCGGGCGTGACTTTCTTTGACTGATACATCTCCCCAAGCAGCCTCAGCCTCTCGTCCGGCACGGCCACGATCCCTACATTGGGGTCAATGGTGCAGAACGGGTAATTTGCGGATTCCGCACCTGCTTTTGTCAGCGAGTTGAATAATGTGCTCTTTCCTACGTTTGGCAGACCTACGATTCCTAGTTTCATCTTTATCTTAATCTCCTTTGGTTTTTCTTATATTCTTAGGGTTTTTGTCTCTTATGGCTTTGGCATCATACTGCCCTCGATACATCCGGCCGAGAAGTTCTGCTACTGTCTCCGCAGCTAATCGTCAGAGTACGGCTTTCCCATCGTAAAAGCTCCTTTCAAAAAGAGCCTAAAACCTATGTTAGTATAGCATATCAAGGCGCAAAAGTAAATCATTGGATTTCTCCGCTTCTTCCTTAATAAATTCCACCTCTCAATACAAAACTGGGGAAGTTCCTATGGCAAATTGAGCAAATTATTACATATCATCTTAAGATATTTTCAATCATTAGCGAGGGAGAGGATATAGATAAAAGTATCCTTTAAAAAGCATGTCCTGTACGGAGATCAACAGTCAGCAGCGCGGTATCTTCCAGGCGTTCTGTGAAAAGATCCGGTAAAATTCGGTTTTCAAAGAGAAAAACAGACCTGCTTATCCTCAAGGAACAAGCAGGTCTAAAACCTTACCTTCCGCAGTTTTTAAGCTGCTTACGACCACAGCTCACGCGTCTTTTCCCAAAATCCCACACTTTGGCTCATAAGCCTGTTCATGATACCTGCCATAATTCCTTTATCTCCGTTGAGCGCCCGAAAGGTGGCCAGAAAATCCTCTTTTCCGCGCCTCATGATATCCACTGCCTCGCGGCGGTAGGCATTATACTCCTCACCCATAAACTTCCTATCCTTTTGGGGTCCCTGTTCTCCGTCAAGTGAAATAACACCGGCCGGGCTCCAGCCTTTCCTCCATTGCTGCATAAGAATATCTGCCTCTACAAATTGCGACCAATAATCATATGCCTCGTCAAGTCCTGCCAGGTCCTCCTCTAAAGATAAGAATCCTTTGCCTGACAGTTCATAGTCCACTTCCCGGTCTCCATCCTTATGCTGCTCCACAATCCTGCGGTACATAATCTCGTATGCCCCGGCAATTGTCTTCATAAAGGAGTCTACCCCATCTCCTCCGTACGTTTTCTCAACCTCTTTCATAACAGAGCCAAATTCCATTAAATGCTCAAAAGATACTTCGTTTGTTTGTGCCCGGGTAATTCTCTTCAGATTTTCATCAATTCCTGTCATTGTGCCAAAGCAGCCTGTTCTTTTCGTTACTGCCTCTTCCCATGCAGCCATGCCCTCTTTCGATATCGAAACCTCTGCTTCCGGAATATTGTCGAAGACTTTTTTCAGTTCTATGCTTTTGTCCCCTTGCGTTTGATTTGACGCTGCGTTTGCAGGATATGCATTTTGCTTTAGATTCATTTCCAAAATCTTCATGTGTTATCCCTCCCGTTCGAAAACATATCACTTTACTTCAGGCTCATTTTCATCGTAGTATGGATATAAATACCGCTTAATTTCACTCCAAGTTTTTACCGTCAGGCCCCTACCCTATGTACCATATCGGCAGAAGACCGGCATTTCATGAGCTTTTTACATCGCATTCATACTGATCTCCGATATACCGGACTTCATCCGGCTGTAATTCGGCTTTTCCATAGCCAAATCGAATATCCTTTTGTTTGTTTCAACCCTCCTCTGCATCGGCGGGTGCACCCGGTTGGCGTTTGGAAAGATTTCTATGAAAGTATACAATATTTCTTCCTGGCGCCGTCTCTTCTCTGCTGCACCTTAAGCTCCTCATACAGCAGGCAGTAGTTGTCATACCGCAGACTGCTGACCGCGCCGCTTCTCACGGCCGCTTTCACACCGCAGTCCGGTTCCCCCATATGGGCGCAGCCGCCGAATCGGCAATGTTTTTCATAGGGAGCGAATTCCGGATAAAAATCTGCCAGCTGCTCTTTCTCAAGGTTGAAAAGCCCCAGCGAGCTGAATCCAGGCGTATCCAGAATATAAGAGCTCTCCCCTATGGCTATCAGCTCCGAATGTCTGGTAGTATGCTTTCCGCGCTCAATCTTTGCGCTGATCTCCCCGGTCTCCATGACCACTCCGGTCTGCAGACAGTTGATGACGGAGGACTTCCCCACGCCGCTGGGCCCTGCCACCGCGGTGGTATGCCCGGTAAGCAGGCGCTTTAATTCATCGATTCCCGCCCTCTCCCTGGCGCTGACCGTCAATGTCCTGTAACCGCAGCCGGCGTAGAGCCGCTGATACTTTCCGCCTGCCCCCTCCGAGTCCAAATCCGCCTTGTTGAAACAGATGATACAGTCAAGACCCTGGCGTCCCATCATAATCAGAAACCGGTCCAGCAGGTTGAAATTGGGCTGTGGCTTCACAATGGCAAAAATCACAAGCGCCTGGTCCACATTTGCCACGGCAGGGCGTATCAGTTCGCTCTCCCTGGGCAGCAGTTCCCTGAGATTGCCCAGCCCCTCCGTCTCGTCCAGCACGTCCACCTCTACCCGGTCCCCGACCAATGGCTTTTGATTGTCCCTGCGCAATATCCCTTTTGCCTTGCACTCGTACACCCGGTCCCCGCAGCGGACATAATAGAAGCCTGCAATTCCCTTGATGATTCTTCCCTGCATAATCCCCTCTGTCTACTCCAAAGTAAATTCGATTCTCCTGGTAAAGCTTCTCTCCTCCGTCACAGGCTCCGGCGTGACGGTCTCGCCTGTCTCAGGGTCCGTGACGGGCTCCCCCTGTACGGTCACGGTATAGGTCATGGTAATCGTACCTCCCGAAGCGGTGAGTCCATAGTAGTTCGCCGCCTGGGGGAAGCTGGCTGTCTTTGTCTCCAAAAGCGTATGACCGTCGTCCGTGACCAGCTTGATGGAGACTTCTGTCCCTGCCGCATAGTCCGGCGCTTCCTCCACAGAGGGTGCCAATATGCTGGCATTGCATTTATAGGTACTGGCTTTCGGCCCTGTGCTCACTTTGATATCGATGGTAGTACCCGGATCCACATAGGACCCCTTGGAGTAGCTCTGGTAGAAAATCTTGCCCTCTCCCTGCTCGTCGCTGTTCTCATAGGCCACGTTTCCGATCTGCAGTCCGGCCTCCCGGGCCTCCTGCTTTCCCTCCTCCTCCGTCAGACCCGCCAGATGCGGCACACGGACTTTCTCCTTGCCCTGGCTTACGATAACAGTGATATTCGTCCCTTTTGCCACCTTGGTCTGGGCGGCAGGCACCTGGGAGATGATCAGTCCCTCCTCCACCTCATTGGAGGATGCCTCCTCTTTGGTCACGCTGAATCCCTCCGCGGTAAGCCTGTTTTTGGCCTCTTCAAAGGAAATGCCCGTCACGGACGGCACCTCAACGCCCTGTGCCCCCGCGCTTGCGGTCAGCTTCACCTTGCTTCCCACCTCGATCTCAGTGCCGGCCTCCACATCCGCGCTGATCACTTTCCCCATCTCCACTTCGTCCGATTCCCTGTAATCCACTTCCGATTCGATCTCCAGATCTTTCAGTTCGTTTCTGGCCTCTTCCACGCCTTTCCCTCTTACCTCGGGCATCTTTACATACTTTTTTTCGGGCGACGGCGTGGGCGTCTCCTCCTCTGCCGAGATGAAAGGGCTGTCCGATTCCCGGTCCGTGGTCCGATCCCGGTCTCCAAAGACTTTCACTGCCAGAATCACCACGATCACACAGATAACCACGCCGGCCACCAGCGCCAGAAAAGTCGTCACATTCTCCATTCTGGGATTGTAGTCATAGTCGTCCTCGTCCTCCGGCTCCTCCTCATCCTCGTACACAGGCTCCGCGTCGGCCCGCAGGCGCATAGGCTGTTCCCTCTCCTCATACTCATAGCGGTCGTGATAATTGGTCCGGCGCTTGATCTGGGCCCTCTCACTGTCCGTGATGGGCCGGGTGCCCGCCTCCATGTCCGGGTCGTTGGGCACAATGGCCTCCTCCGGATTCATCAGGGACTGCTTTAAGTCCGCAATCACATCCTGCATGTTCTGGTATCTGCGGTCCGGAGATTTCTGGCAGCATTTCATCACAATGCCTTCCACACTGGTGGGAATCTCCGGCACGAATTCCTTGGGCGAGGGCAGCTCCTCCTGGATATGCTTGATGGCAATGGCCACGGTGGTCTCCCCGTTAAAGGGTACTCTTCCGGTGAGCATTTCGAATATGGTGATACCCAGAGAATAGATGTCGCTCTTCTCGTCGCTGTACCCGCCTCTGGCCTGCTCCGGCGACGTATAGTGGACGGATCCCATCACATTGGAGGTGATGGTATTGCTGGTGGCGGCTTTCGCGATGCCAAAATCCGTCACTTTCACCTTTCCGTCCTTGGAAATGATAATATTCTGAGGCTTGATGTCCCGGTGAATGATATGGTTATTATGAGCCGCCTCAATGCCCATGCTCACCTGTATGGCAATGCTGACTGCCTCCTTGAAAGACAGCCTGGCCTTTTTTTCGATATATTTCTTGAGTGTGATGCCCTCCACGAGCTCCATGACGATATAGTAGATCCCGTCCTCCTCGCCGACATCATAGACATTTACGATATTGGAATGCATCAGCCCGGCAGCCGCCTGGGCCTCTGTGCGGAATTTCGACACAAAATTGGCGTTCTCGCTGAATTCCTGCTTCAGAACCTTGATTGCCACAAAACGGTTCAGCTTATGACATTTTGCCTTATATACATCGGACATACCGCCCGTACCGATTTTCTCCAGTATCTCATAGCGGTCTCCTATCATCATTCCAATCTTAACCATATACGTTCTCCAATCTATATAATCGGCGATCAAATCCTGCGTCTCCCCGCCTTATCCCAGGGGTTCGATCAGGATCACACTGATATTGTCTCTGCCGCCGTTCTCATTGGCAGCCTCCACCAGCGCCTGCGCCCTTTCCACAATATCCCGGGCTCCATTCATGATCATGCGTATCTCTTCGTCTTCCAGCATATTAGTCAGTCCGTCCGTACACATCAGGACCGTGTCTCCCTCCTCCAGACCCACGGTAAAGAAATCTGCCCTTACGGTATCCTCGGCGCCCACTGCCCTGGTAATGATATTCTTGTCCGGATGGTTCCTTGCTTCCTCCCTGCCGATGCCGCCCCGCAGCACCATCTCCTCCACCCAGGAATGGTCCCTGGTTATCTGGCGTATCCCCTTTTCGCCTACCACATACAGTCTGCTGTCCCCCACATTGGCCACGGACAGACGATTCTCCTCGCAGGCCGCCGCCACCACCGTGGTGCCCATGCCCGCAAGCAGGGGCGAAACCGTGGCAAGCTTGCGTATCCGCGCATTGGCCGACTGTATCGCTGTATTAAAAATGCGCGCGGCATCCGTCTCCGGTGAATCCGCGATGCATTCCACAATCGTCTCCACCGTGACTTTCGACGCATATTCCCCGGCATTATGGCCCCCCATGCCGTCCGCCACCAGAAACAGATTGGGCAGATGCCCGATGGGCTGTTCTGACGAATATACGTAATCCTGATTCATTTTCCTCTTTCTGCCGATATCCGTTACGGAAAATGTCTTTAGCACGCCTGATTTCCTCCAATACCCCATTCTTCTCATATCACAAGCCATATGGCTAATACGATACAGGCACCGGGTCACATATATCTGCGTCGCAGCTGTCCGCAGGCCCCATCAATGTCCCGGCCCATTTCCCTTCTTATACTACCATTAATTTTATTTTTTTCAAGTATATTTTGAAAAGCCCGGATTCCGGAGAGGTCCGGCTGCACGAAATCCCGCTCCGTCACGGGATTCACGGGAATCAAATTAATATGACAGTGCAGAGGCCTCGCAAGGCGGCAAAGCTTCTCTGCGTCCCGCTGTGAGTCGTTTACGCCGCTGACCAGGCTGTACTCCAAGGTGATCCGTCTGCCTGTCTCCTGAAAATAATAAGCGCAGGTCTCCATCAGCTCATCGATGGAGTAGCGCCTCGCTATGGGCATCAGCTGCATGCGCTTCTCGTCCGTGACGGCATGCAGGGACAGCGCCAGGGTGATCTGCAGCTTCTCCCTTGCAAGCTGCTTCATCTGGGGCACAAGCCCGCAGGTGGACACCGTAACGTTCCTCTGGCTGATGTTGAGACCGTGCTGGTCCGTAAGCATGCGGATGAACTTTAACAGATTGTCATAGTTGTCCAGCGGTTCGCCAGTCCCCATGACCACCACATTGCTCACCCGCTCTCCCGTGAGCAGCGTGACGGCATAGATCTGATCCAGCATCTCCCCGGGCGTCAGGTTCCGCTCCAGTCCCCCCAGCGCGGAGGCGCAGAAAGCGCAGCCCATCCTGCAGCCCACCTGGGAGGAAATACAGACGCTGTTTCCGTATTTATACTGCATCCATACACTCTCTACCAGATTGCCGTCGGACAGTTCAAACAGAAATTTCTTCGTACCGTCGATCTTGGACTCCTGCACCCGCACCGCCCGAAGCGCCGTATAGGTGAACCTCCCTTTGTACTCCTCCCGCAGAGCCTTGGAGAGATTGGTCATCTCGTCGAAGCCCCTGGCCAGCTTCACATGCATCCATTCGTACATCTGCCTGGCCCTGAAAGGCTTCTCCCCTGTGGAGACCAGCTCCTCCTCCAGTTCCGGCAGCGTCATGGATTTCACATCGATTCTCTTCCTGATTTCTTTCTCCATCTTATCTGTCCGTTTCCTCTTTCTCTGTCCCGTCCCCGGACGCATTCTCTCACAGGATCTTTTATCCGGTTCCTTTATGACATTTCTGTCTTCTTTTGAAATCTGGCTATGAAAAAGCCGTCCGCCTCCAAAAACCCCGGCAGAAGCTGTATGCAGGCCGCCTCCTGCTCGTCCGTCAGCGGCACGGCCGGAGCGATTCCGCTCTCCCGCATCCTCATGGCCACCCGCCGCTTCACGGCAAGGATATCCTCCGGAAGAACCTCCTCCAGGGATACCGGCTCAAAGCCAAGCTCCTCTGTCAGAAAGCGCACCATTGCCTGGTTCTCCCCGCTGTGGATGGTGCAGGTGCTGTAGACAAGCGTCCCTCCGGGCTTCACATATCCTGCGCTGGCCTTTACGATCCGCTTCTGGAGCGCCTGGAGGCTATCCAGATTCTCGGGCCTTATCCGGTATTTGATGTCCCGCTTCTTTCCCATAACGCCAAAACCCGAGCACGGCACGTCCAAAAGCACCACATCCGCTCTTCCCAAAAGAGTTTCATCCGTCTGTGTGCCGTCGAACATCCGGACTTCTATATTCCCGGCTTTCATGCGATCCGCATTCTCCCGGATGCGGCCGATCTTCTCCGGGGACAGGTCTCTGGCCAGCACGCTTCCCTTACTTGCCATCTGGCCGGCCAATATGCTCTTTCCCCCGGGAGCAGCGCAGACGTCCACCACGAAATCCGTCTCACGGATCCCCGCCGCCTCCACCGCCAGCACGGAACTGATATCCTGCACCGTACACTTTCCCTCCCGAAATCCAGGCAGGGCTTCCGCCCCTTCCGCATGCCTTACCAGACATACATAGGGAAGATAGGGGCTCTCCTCCACCTCCATGCCCATCTCCCGCATCATGCCGCAGAGGCTCTCCCTCTCCTCCCCGGACACGTCCGGCGAGAAGCGCAGAGAAATCGGATGGATTGCAAGCAGCCCGCCCAGGATCTCTCTGGTGATTTCCCTGCCGTACTCTCTCTGCCACAGCTCCACCAGCCATTGCGGCATGGAGTATTTCACGGAGTCATGCAGAATAGGATTGCTCTCTTCATCCGGCAGGGAAAGCCTGTCCTTATTCCTGGAGATCGTGCGCAGCACACCGTTCACGAAGCCTTTCAGCCTCCCGAATCCCCGCTTTGCCGCCAGCTTGCAGGCCTCGTTGCACACGGCGCTGTCCGGCACCGCGTCCATGTAGAGAAGCTGGTACACGCTCATGCGCATCAGACAGCGCATCAAAGGCCGCATCCTGTCCACGGGCAGGCTGGAATAGGCATTGATATAATAGTCCAGCTCCAGCCCCCGCTCCAGGGTCCCCTCTGTCAGGCGCTTTATGAAAGCTTTCTCTCTGCTTTCCAGATAGTCATATTTGTCCAATACTGCTTTGATCAGCCTGTGGGAATATTCCTCCTCCCTCTCCAGGGACAGCAGAATATCCAGCACAAGCTCCCGCGCGTTCACGCCCACTGTCAGTCTCTCCTTCTATTATTGCCCCCAAAGAGCAGAATCAAACGCAGCAGCTGCAGTCCGGCGGAAGCTGTGGCCGCCACATAAGTCATGGCCGCGGCACTGAGCACCTTTTTACAGCCCCTTGTCTCCTCCGAGGTCAAGAGCCCGTACTGCTCCACTTTCGCCACCGCCCTGGCAGAGGCGTTGAACTCCACCGGCAGTGTCACCAGCTGGAACAGCACCGCCGAGGCGAACGCCCAGATACCGATCTGAATCAGCGCCTGATTCCAGCTTAAGATAACCCCCAGCAGAATCAATGGCATTCCAAGTCTGCTGGCAATGTTCACCACGGGCACCAGTGAGGACCTGATATTCAGCGGCGCATAGCCTCTGGCATGCTGAATGGCATGGCCGCACTCGTGGGCGGCCACCCCCACTGCCGTCACGGAAGCGTAGTTGTAATTGCCTGCGGACAGGCGCACGGTGTTGGTGCGGGGATCGTAATGGTCCCCGCTGTCCGAGGGCAGACATTCGATCTGCACGTTATACAGGCCTTCATTGTTCAGGATCTGCCTGGCCGCCTCGGCCCCCGTCATATTTCTGGCATTGCGTACTTTGCTGTATTTGCTCATGGCGCTGTTCACCATGGCGCTGGCACCCATACAGATGAGCATGCCGATGATTACCAAAATGTAGGTTGAATCCCAATACATAGCTTTCCTCTCATTCCAGTTCCGTCTCTCCACTTCCATGCCCTTACAGGGGAGCATTTTTCAGCTGCACAGTTCGCATCTGAAAATTCTCCCGGGCATGGACGTTTCGAGA
>JAAWOU010000079.1 GCA_022799755.1 Lachnospiraceae bacterium | reverse complement strand
GTCTATGGAGGAAAAATCCTTCCGATAAGATTCAGATATGTACCGTATTCTGTCGAATTATTAGCTTGAATTTGGTGTCGATTTATCTTTCTGATTATAATATTATGGTTCAAGCGCCGGAGACCATTCCGGGGCAAAGACCATTTTTGACAGCCTTGAGAATGTGAACTTAAGCTACAATCAAACGCTCAGGGAATTCTACGAGGATAACAAAAAGTCCGGAGACGGCCGCAGCCAGGCGAACAGCGATCTCGACTCAGGCAATGAGGTTTCCTACTTAACGGGTGAGACTCCTCCTGCGAACTACGACAGTAACAACATTCAGGCTTCCTTTGAGACAACGGACGCGGCGGTCATTGTTATCTCCCGCCTTGGCGGCGAAGGCGCGGATTTGCCGAAGAACTCCGCTGAATCAGACAGGCATTATCTTGCGCTGGATGATAACGAGTTTGCACTTGTTGATATGGTGACAGATTACGGCTTTTCCTCCGTCACGGTTGTGATTAACAGTGCAAACGTTATGGAGCTTGGCCCGCTGGAAGATAATGCAGATGTAGACGCCATACTATGGATAGGTACTCCTGGCGACACGGGTATTATGGCGCTGGGTGAAATACTTACGGGAAAGGTGAATCCCTCAGGCAAGACTGTAGATACCTATTCCGCCGATTTTACAAAAGATCCTTCTTACCAAAACTTTGGCTACATATCCGATTATTATATGAGCTCAGAGAATGGTGACGGAATACTTTACAACAAGTGGGACGGACAAGTATTCTTTTCACGCTATCAAGAGGGCATCTACACAGGCTATCGCTATTATGAAACTGCGGATTACGAGGCAGGGCAAGGCAATTATGAGGGCTTTGATTATGACAGTGCGGTGGTTTATCCTTTCGGTTACGGCCTTTCCTATACCACTTTTGAATGGGAAATAAAGGATGATTCCGGAATCAATGGGGTAACGGTGGAAAAGGATGGGACTTATTCCGTAACAGTAACCGTAACGAACACCGGAGATTATGCAGGCAAAGATGTTGTTGAATTATATGTTTCAGCCCCCTATATGAAAGGCGGAATTGAAAAAGCCGATAAGGTCCTCTGTGGTTATGTCAAGACCGGTCTTTTAGAGCCGGGAGAGTCCGGGGATTATACGATTGAGATAACACCCTACGATTTTGCCTCTTATGATTACAATGATGCAAACCAAAACGGTTTTACGGGCTATGAGCTTGACGGAGGCGATTATATGCTCTTTGTGAGCCGCAGCGCCCATGATGATGCGTTTGAGATAGATTTCTGCGTACCGGCGGAAGGAATACGGTATGAAACAGACCCGAATACTGGAAATACGGTTGAAAACCGTTTTGATGATGCTGATGATGCTCTCGGTACTGTGATGAGCAGGGGAGACTTTGTAGGCACTTTCCCGGAAAGGGCAACGGACGAATATCGTCTCAATGCAGTTACTGAGGAAATTTTGGAGAGCATCAACTCTACCGCGAATAATAATTCTGAAGCAGCAGGTTTTACGGAAGTGCCTATTACCGGTGCGGCGGCAACGGTAATACTGAGAGACCTTCTCTATGACGCTGAGACGGGAGAATTTGCAGGTTCGGTTGATTTTGACGACCCACGCTGGGATGCCGTTCTGGATGCCGTTACCTTTGAAGAGATGGTAGATCTTGTAAACTACGGTAATCTTATGACAAAGGCGATAGACTCTGTCGGCAAGAATCAAACCATAGAAAGTGACGGTCCCACCGGATTCTCCAGCGGTGCTTCCATGGACGTGAATATCTATGATACCTGTGCTTACTGCAGCGAGGTTGTGCTTGCTTCCACATGGAATGTTGAACTTGTGGCGAAGATGGGGGAATGTCTCGGTGAGGAAGCGCTTTGGGGCAATGAGAATTCAAGTACGCCATACAGTGCAATTTATGCACCCGGTGCGAACATTCACCGCAGCCCTTTTGGCGGCAGAAACGGAGAGTATTTTTCCGAGGACAGTTTCCTTTCCGGCACTATGGCAGGTTCTGAAATCGCCGGTGCGAGGGTCCTCCGCAACGAATGGGGGTTCAACGGAACGGTTATCACGGACTGGAGCGGCGAGAAGTATATGAGTGTTAAGCAGATGGTATACGCAGGCGGTGATTTGAACTTCTATTATCCCATTAGAGTTTGGAACAGTGCGGACAGCACAGATGCCGCAGACGTGACTGTTCTGCGAAAAGCAGTTAAAGGAATCCTTTATTCTTATGTCAATTCCAACGCGATGAACGGCGAAGCTATCGGATACAGAATGGCAAATTGGCAGTTCACCTTTGAAGCGGAGGATGTCTCTTTCACGGGTAAGAGCAGTCCTGTATTTTCCGGAGCGACCTCCGGCACAGCAATGATTGTACCGGATCTCTATAACAGAAGCGCCTCCAACGGCTACTATGTTATGGGCCTTTACTCCAAAACAGATGCGACCTATGATACAACGCTTGAGTTCAACATCGTCGCTTCTGAGGATATGGAGAATGTAAAGCCTTATCTCAGGCTTTCTGCGGCTTACGCGGATATGACAATTAACGGAAGTACCTATCAGGTTGTGGTAAACGGGACAACTTATGATTACGGCGACATTTCCTTTTCCGTTCCCGAGGGTGCGGATACCTATTCTGCTTATACGGACTTTGAGGATTATCTGATTTCTTCCTCTGTGAAGCATCAGACAGGAGAAAATGTGATCCAGCTTGTTGTCAATAATGCTGATTCCCTTGGCGGAACCACACGCGCCACGGCACCCTGCGTTGATGCGGTTCGAATTTCTACCACAAAAGGTACACTCGCATGGGCAGACGGTTTCCCGAAGACGACCAACTATGCTGAAGATGAATAAAATATTTGTCGCAGAGCATTAAGTTAGGATCGCTTCTTGAAGATTATGTGGAATCTTATAAGGCATATGGCGATGCCGCAATTGTCGTATTCGGCAGAACGGGCGGAGAAATGTCCGACCGTCCAAGATCGGGTATCAACGGCGATCCTGACACCCACTATCTTGAACTGGTAGAAAACGAGAAAAAGCTTCTTGAGCATGTGGAACAGCATTTTGACAAGGTTATCGTTCTTATAAACAGCTCCAATGTAATGGAGCTTGGTATCACGAGCTTCTTCAGCCGGCGAAACACAGCATATTACCATTGAATTCCCGCTCCGTGATATTGCTCAGTTTGATTACAATGATGCGAACGGCAATGGCGCTGCTACCTACGAAATCGATGCGGCAAATGGCTATACCATCTCCTTGCGCAGCGATTCCCATGTGGTAAAAGACAACTGCTCTTATACTTTCGACATTGGCAGCACTTATATCTATGATACGGACGAAAATTCCGGAAACGAAATTACCGCTATATTCTCCCAGGGAGATATCTATGACTCCATGATTGGCAAGGACTATGAAGAAATCGGCGTTACTCGTGCCGACGGAAAGTTTGATCTTCCATGTCGAGGGTGAGACCTGGCATGAGATGAACTTAAATCTCCGTGCCGGTAACTCTATGCCGCTGACGGACCGTACCGGTGCTGTAAGCGGAACATGGAATGATTTTCAGAAAGCAGTTACTGTTGAAGCTGCCGCAGAGGACAATACACAGGTTGTAAGCTATACCCAGTGGTATTGGGTACGTGCCAACGCGCAGCATGTCATTGAGAGCGTCGTTAACTCTAACGCCATGAAGAATAATGTAAGCCTAGAGGGATTTGCAGGCGGTACGCTGGATCCTGCGAATACGGACATCAGTTATACGGCTTCTCTTGCTGCTGCTCCGGCTGAAAGAGTAAACGTTACAACATATAAGGTGGTTTCCGGAAGCCTGCCTGCAGGTCTTACACTGAGCAGAGACGGAAGCATTTCCGGTACTCCTACTGAAGCAGGAGATTACGGGTTTACTGTGGAGATGAGCGGAGATAACTGGATTACCGAGACGGCAAGCTTTGAAATGTCCGTCGCTAACTCCGTCACAATGGACGATGTGTCCGCTTTTGTGCTGGACGAAGATAATGAAATACAAATAGGGTGTGTTCTTAACGCTGAGGAGTACGACGAGATTATTTACTCTGTCTCAGAGGGTGAATTGCCTGTCAGTATGCAGATTAACGAGAATGGACTAATGTACGGAACACCGACCGAGGAGGGAGATTGCGAATTTACGATTATGGTTACCGCGACAAGAACCGAGGATTTGGGCTTTATGACCTCTGTCGTCACGGACACCCTTACAAGAACTTTCGATCTGCCTGTTGTTTCCAAGGCGGAAGCCGAGGTGACAGGGGAGACCTCCGGTAACGAAAGCAGCGGTTTAAACGGCGGCGTTATTGCGGCACTCATTGCAGCAATTGTCCTTGGGGCAGGTTCTCTTGGCACTACACTTGTTTTGAACAGAAAGAAAAAATAAAAGACAGGAAATCGGGTTTGCGGCGTTGTTTAGCAGTGAACCCGATTAAACTGCCATCAATGAAGTTATCGGAAGATCGGGTCTTTCGATACGGAGGAGACGCTGGTGCTGAGCACTTACATTCCGCAGCAAAAGGGCGATATTGACGGCGGTGTGGATGTGCCTTTGCAGTATGTTTTCACATACGAGAAAAGTGGGATTACGGATCTGCAGAACTATGCTTTCATCCGGGGCCGGCTTATGACCTTTGCGCAGATGGAGCAGTACAAGATTTACGAGGACGCACAATATGTCTGCTATGAGGTAAGCCATTTATTCTACTCCGACCTACGCCGGTATGTAGAAAGCATGGTCAGTCAAAGGAGCGATGCCTTTTTACGAACAGGTCTGGGAGCGCGTGCAAAATATTTACAGCCATTACAAGGAGAATCTGGGGGCGCTTCTGGGTTACAGAGACTCCGCAAGCCCCGGCGGACCCGGGAGGTGACAGGTATTCGGCAGGTTACTGCCCACGGGCAGTTCCCCGAGGTGTTTTCGGGCGCATTCTGCACGAAAATCACGAGACTTGGACGTACGGTGACGAATTCACAGCCAAAAGACATGTATTGACAAACCAGGCTCTATCCCGTATAGTTATTTCATTGCGTAAGTATTCGAAAAAAGTCGCAATTTAAGAGAATACAGGAGGCATAGCCGGCCATGGCGCCGGGCCTTTGCAAAGGAGAAGCTATCATTGAAAAATACGATTATTTCCTTAAAAGACATCACCGTTTCCTATGACGGGGAGCAGGTGCTGGGTGGCTTTCATCTTAAGATACATGACGGAGAGTTCGTGACTCTTCTAGGGCCTTCCGGCTGCGGCAAGACCACTGTACTGCGGACCATTGCAGGTTTTATCCGGCCGGACGCAGGGGACGTATTTTTTTATGACAAAAATATCACAGGACTTCCTCCGCACAAACGGGAGGTCAACACGATTTTCCAGAAATACGCCCTGTTCCCCCATCTGAACGTATACGAGAACATCGCTTTCGGCATGCGCCTGAAGGGCCGCGGCGAGAGAGAAATCCGGCAGAAGGTGCAGGAGATGCTGGCCATGGTGAACCTGACCGGGTATGCCCACCGGGGCATAGGGCAGCTTTCCGGCGGGCAGCAGCAGAGGGTGGCCATAGCCAGAGCCCTGGCCAATGAGCCCAAGGTTCTGCTGCTGGACGAGCCTCTGGGGGCGCTGGACCTGAAGCTGCGCAAGGATATGCAGGCGGAGCTCAAAAAGATACAGCAGTGTACGGGCATTACCTTTGTGTTCGTCACCCATGATCAGGAGGAGGCTCTGTCCATGTCCGACACGGTGGTGGTGATGGACGGCGGCGTGATTCAGCAGATCGGGTCCCCGACGGACATCTACAATGAGCCGGAGAATGCTTTCGTGGCAGACTTTATCGGGGAGTCCAATATTCTGGACGGCGTCATGCTGGAGGATTATTCGGTGAGATTCGCGGGACACAGCTTCCGCTGCCTGGACAGCGGATTCGGAAAGAATACCCCTGTGGACGTGGTCATACGGCCGGAAGATATCAAGGTGGTGGAAGCGGATTCCACTCTGATCGTAGGCGACGTCACGGCGGTGACGTTCAAGGGCGTGCACTATGAGATCATTGTGGATGTGGCGGGCTTTAAGTGGATGATACAGTCCACCCAATGCCGCCAGGTGGGGGACCATATCGGCCTGGAGCTGACGCCCAATGACATCCATGTCATGCGCAAGTCCGAGTATTCCGGCGTGTTTGGGGACTACAGCACTTTCAGCGACGAAATGGAAGAGGATATGACCGCTTCGGAGGAAGCGGGCGCCCGGGAGGAGGGAAACGCCCATGAAATCTAATTCCAAGCTGCTCTCCGCTCCCTATACTGTCTGGATGACGATTTTTATTGTGGTACCCATGCTGCTGGTGGGCTATTTTGCCTTTACGGATAAGGCCGGCAGCTTTACTCTGGAGAATATCCTGAGCGTAGGGCAATACTCCAATGTATTCCTGCGCTCTATCTGGCTGGGGGCTTTGGCCACGGCCATCTCTCTGGGGCTTGGGTATCCTTTTGCCATGTTCATAGCCAAAATGAGCGCCAAGCGCCAGAACGTGATGGTGATGCTTGTAATGCTGCCCATGTGGATGAACTTTCTGCTGCGCACCTACGCCTGGATGACGCTTCTTGAAGACAATGGATTAATAAATTCGGTCCTGGCCGCCATAGGACTTCCCCGGGTCCACATGATCAATACCGCCGGGGCAGTGGTCCTGGGGATGGTCTACAACTATATCCCGTACATGATCCTGCCCCTGTACTCTGTGCTGACCAAAATCGACCAAAGCGTCATTGAGGCGGCCCAGGATCTGGGGGCGGACAGCAGGCAGGTCTTTCTGAAAGTGGTGGTGCCTCTGAGCATGCCGGGGGTCATCTCGGGCGTGACAATGGTGTTCGTCCCGGCAGTGAGTACATTCATTATCTCCAAAATGCTGGGAGGAGGCGGGAATCTGCTGATCGGGGATCTGATCGATATGCAGTTTTTAGGCAGCGCCTATAATCCCAATTTAGGCTCCGCCGTATCCCTGGTGCTGATGGTGATCATCCTGATCTGCATGGGCATCATGAATCAGTTTGACGACGGGGAAGTGAATGAAAAAGGGGGAATATTGCTGTGAAAAAAGCTGGCGGGCGAATTTATACATTTCTCATATTCCTCTTTTTGTATGCGCCGATTTTGGTGCTCATTGTGTTCTCGTTCAATGATACGGAGACCGGAAGCCGCGCGGTATGGGGCGGATTTTCCCTGCGCTGGTACAGGAAGCTGTTTGAGGACAGACTGATTTTGGAAGCTCTGCGCAATACCCTGCTGATCGCAGTGGCTGCGGCTGTGGTGTCCACGGCGCTGGGCACCGTGGCCGCCATCGGAATCAACGGCATGAAGCGCCTGCCAAGGCGCATTATGATGAACATTACGAATTTCCCCATGGTCAATCCGGAAATCGTCACGGGGGTATCGCTGATGCTGCTGTTCGTGTCCGCGGTGCGGCTGTTCGGCGGGCGCAGTCTGGGGATGGGGTCGCTGATGGCGGCGCATATCACGTTCTGCCTGCCCTATGTGATCCTGTCCGTGCTGCCGAAACTGCGCCAGATGGATCCCAATCTCTATGAGGCGGCCCAGGATCTGGGATGTCCGCCGGTGAAAGCGTTTTTTAAGGTGGTGCTGCCGGAGATCATGCCGGGAGTGGTGACGGGGATGATCATGGCATTCACCCTTTCCATCGACGACTTTGTCATAAGTTATTTCACCAGCGGAACCACCCAGACCCTGCCCATCTACATCTACTCCATGACCCGCAAGCGCATCAGCCCGGAGATCAATGCCCTGTCTACGGTGCTGTTTGCGGCGGTGATGGCGTTACTGATCATTGTGAATGTCCGCAGCCTGAAAGACAGGGGCGGACAGACGGAGAAGGAGGTGTGAAGCGCCATGAACAGAGGTAGCTGCCTGAAATACGCCCTTTTTGCGGCGGCGTTTCTGTCCCTTGCGCCGGTACAGCCCGTCAGGGCAGCGCAGGGCGGGGAGAAAGACGTGACCATCAATGTGTACAACTGGGGGGAATACATCGCCAACGGCACCGACGGCTCCCTGGACATAAACGAGGAGTTTACCAGGCGCACGGGCATCCGGGTCAACTACACCACTTTCGACAGCAACGAATCTCTGTACTCCAAGCTTGTAGGCGGAGGCGCGGATTATGATGTCATCATCCCCTCGGATTATATGGTGTCCAGACTTATGGCCGAGAACATGCTGGCGGAGCTGGACTTCTCCAATATTCCCAACTACCGGTATATTGATGAAAATTTCCGAAACGCGGATTACGATCCGGAGAACCGTTACTCCGTGCCCTACACATGGGGTGTGGTGGGCCTGTTCTACAATACGGACTATATCGAGGAGGAGATTACGAGCTGGTCTTCGCTTTGGGACGACCGCTATGCGGGGAAGATATTGATGTTTGACAATCCCAGGGATTCCTTTGCCATCGCGCAGCTTTTGCTGGGACAGTCCCTGAACACCACAGAGGAGAGCGACTGGCTGGAGGCCGCCGCTTTGCTGAAGCAGCAAAAGCCTTTGGTGCAGGCCTATGTCATGGACCGCATTTTCGACAAAATGGAAAGTGAGGAGGCCTGGATTGCGCCCTACTATTCCGGGGACGCAGCCATCCTGGTGGACAACAGCGACAATATACGTTTTGTGGTGCCAGAAGAGGGGACCAATTATTTCGTGGACGCCATGTGTATTCCGATTACATCCGGCCACAAGGCGGAGGCGGAGGCCTACATCAACTTTCTGTGTGATCCCGAGATAGCCGGAGCCAATATGGACTATGTGGGCTATTCCACCCCAGAGACCGCCGCCAAGGCTTATATGGATCCGGAGATCGTGGAGAGCCCTGTCCATTATCCGGACGGGGAGACCCTGTCCCGCACCCAGGTGTTTGTCAACCTGCCGCAGGATACCAGCAAGCTGATCGACAGGCTCTGGGCCGAGGCAAAAATGGGCGGACCCGGCGAGTCCATAGTGCTTGTGGCGATTATTTTAGGCTTTCTGGCAGTGTATATCGCCATCCTGATTTATAAACGGCGCAAGCGGAGGCGGGAGCTGGCATAGAAAACCTTAGGGAGGAGCGGGTCTGCCGCTTTTGAAATGAGAAAGGAGTCCTGTCGGACTTCTTTTTTTGCCTCAATCTTTATGCTGTAAAAAAATGTGCGGGAAATAGAAAAAGGTGATATTGAAAAGCGGCAATGGGAATGATAGAATAGGAAAGGACCATATTTCGGAAAACGATGACTTGATAAGGAGGAGATTACATGAAGAAAGAAGTGGTCATACTGAACGGGGAGAGGAATGTTTCCCTGACAGTGTACCTGCTGGACGTGGGCGGGGAATTCCGCACGATTACCAGGCGGCCCCTGGTGCTGGTGCTGCCGGGAGGCGGCTATCAGTTCTGCTCGGAGAGGGAGGCGGATCCTGTGGCGCTGTCCTACCTGAAGGCGGGCTATCACGCGGCAGTGCTTCGATATTCCGTGTCCGCTCACAGCCAGTGGCCCAATCCGCTTCAGGATTATGAGCAGGCCATGGAGTTTCTGAAAGAAAAGGCCCGGGAGTGGAATATCTATGCCGACAGGATCGCTGTGATCGGCTTCTCGGCCGGGGGGCACCTGGCCGCAGCGGCAGCCACCATGTCAAAGAACCGCCCGGCAGCGGCGATTTTGGGCTATGCGGTGGCCGGAGCGGATGTAAAGGGCTGCTCTCCCACAGCGCCGGACACGGTCAGCGCAGTGGACAGGCGGACGCCGCCCTGCTTCCTGTTCCACACCCGGAACGACAATGTGGTGCCCGTCATGAATTCCATCAAGTTCATGGAGGCGCTTACAGAACATGACATCACCTTTGAGAGTCACATTTATTCCTACGGCCCTCATGGCTTCAGCACCTGCGACACCAGCGTGCAGGGGCAGTCCACCCGCCGCAGCCGCCGGGTGCCCAACTGGGTGCCGGATTCCGTGGGATGGCTGCGGGAGGTATTCGGCGATTTCGACGACCAGGCAGAGGGACTTTTGGAGCCGGAGGTAAAGGCCCATCTGTCGTCGGATGACGAAGAATTCCTTTCCGTTGACTGCACAATGGGACATGTCATGGGGAATCCGAGAGGAGCGGAGCTGATGGAAGCGGCATTGGCCTGGATCAGGGAAAGGACCACGGCGTCGAAGAGTCCGCTCCTGCAGGGAGAGGAGATGCCCCCGGAAATGAAAAAGATGGTGGACAGAATGCTGGTTCGGGACGCGCTGGGATTTGTGCAGGCCGGGGAGGACATGCTGCAGTCGCTGGACGCGCAGCTGCGGCAGATTCCGAGCACCCGGGCAGAGCGCTGAACTGACGCTGATTTGCTGATCGTCCGTGACAGCAGAGCATGTTTTTTGCCGCATTGCCGTCGAAAAAAGGCGGGGAATGGAGTGTTGGGATGAAATTAAAGGACTGGGATGAAGAGGAAGAAAAAGTGCCTCAGAGAGACAGAGTTTCAATGGCGGAGCCTGATTTTGACGATACGGAGGACGGGGATCTGGAGGAACTGGACATGGAAGACGGGAGACCGTATAGGGACTTGGGGGACTCCGGGACGGACTTCCATGAAGCGCCGGAAAAGAGGCGGGGAAGCGCGGGTCTTAAGCGAAACGGGGACATGAGCCGGGAGAGCCTGCCCGGGCAGGGACTGAGAAAGAGACCCGGCAGGTCCGGCAGGGAACCGGAGCAGGAAGAAGAGCTGGCGCCTCTGCCCACATGGGCGAAAGCATTGATCTTCGTGGGACTGGCGGTGCTGGCAGCCATCATATGCGCCGTACTGTGGCGTTTTGTCCATCCGGACAAGCCGGAGGAAAAGCAGGGCAGCCTGGCAGGCAATATAGAAGCTTCAGGGGACCGTTCGGATCTGCCCGGGGACTTGCCGTCCGGGGCAGAGAGCGAGTCCGGAGAGAGCGCGGAGCCCGGGGCGGCATCCGAATCCGACCGAAATCCGCAGACTTCCGCGGAGCCCGGCCAGGATACCGCAGACCCGGGGGCGGCATCCGGCGGGGAAGCTCCTGACGGCATACCGGAGGATTCCGAAGCGCAGGAGTCTCCCCAGCCCGAAGCCCCGGACACTCAGCCCGAATCCTCCGGCACTCAGTCCGAACCCTCCGGCCCCGCGGCCGGTTCCCAGCCCGGCTCCGACACAGAGACGAAAGAACCGCCCGCCGGGAACGGGGCCATGACTTTCACGGCCGTACAGGAATCCGTGACGCCCAAGGATGCCGTAAACCTGCGCACAGCGCCTACTACGGCGGATGAGGGAAACATTGTGGTAAAAATCCAAAACGGCGAGACTCTGAACAGGATCGGCATGAATACGGACACGGGCTGGTCACAGATCAACTATAACGGCCAGACGCTCTACGCGGTCAGTCAATATTTGACTACAGACCTAAATTACAAGACGCCGGTTACGCCATCCGACCCCAACAGGGTCGTCACAGCCGGAGGCAGCGTGGTTGTCTTTGAGAACTGTGACGACTGGATTTCGCCCAAGGAGTATGTAAACCTGAGGACGGAACCCAGCACAGTTCAGGATAACGCCACGGTCAGCTGCCAGCTGCAGTATGGAGAAAAGGCCCACCGCACCGGTTACAGCGAAGATTTCGGATGGTCAAGGGTGGAATACAACGGACAGGTACTGTATGTGGTTACCAGTTTCGTCTATGTGGTTCCGGCGGAGTAGCTTAAGATTTGAAAATGTTCAGCTCACCGTTGAAAATCTTGTCGGTGACCACGGCGATGGAGCCGATCAAGGGCGCCTGTCCGCCAAAGGAGGACTTGACGATATCGATGACATGCCCCGTGTTGGACATGGGGCCGCTGTTGAGCTTGGTAGTCAGGGTATCCTCCACCACGGTAGTCTCCACAGGAGTGTCATATCCCACGATGATATGACTCACATCCAGTAGATGAATGGCGTTGCGCACGGCATAGGACAGATAGCCGCAGAATTCGTCCAATGCTGCCATGGCCAGAAAGTCCATGGCGGCAGCTGCGGTTATGATATCGTCCCAGCTGTAGGTCTCCTGCTCTTTGGGCAGCAGGGTGGGGCCTTTGTAGATTGCGCGAAGCTCCCGGATATGCCGGTTCATATTTTCCACATTGGCATAGAGTTCCAGACAGCCGCGGTTGCCGCAGCTGCAGGAAGGGCCGGCGAAATTGATGGAAGTATGCCCCAGCTCACCGCTCTGCCCGAAATCGCCGTCGTAAATATTTCCGTGGAAGATATATCCGGCCCCGATGCCATTCATGATATGCAGGTAAAGCAGATTGTCAGAATGGGTGTGGGAGCCGTAGATTTTCTCTGCCAATGCGCCGGCGCTGCTGTCATGGATCAGATATGCGGGCAGTCCGGTGCGGTCATGGATGATTTCCGGCAGGGCCAGATCATGGATGCCCCAGAAATTCGCCGGAGTCGTCAGTTTCTGGGCATTGGTGTCCACAGGCCCCAGGGAGGAGATGCCGATGGCGACGATCTCTCTGCGCTGGCCTTTGCGCAGCTGCTCGTAAAGCTGTACCAGTGTTTCGATCAAGGTATCCTGATCCAGGGAATCATACTTGCAGTCCTTTTGGGCAATGATCCGTCCTTTCAGGTCTGCCAGTATGCCGCTGAGCAGGTTCCTTTTGATCAGCATTCCCATGATCAGCGGGGAATTGGGGGACAGATCAAGGATAATAGGCTTTCTGCCAAGGGCGGAGTCTGTTTCGCTGGAGGAATAGGTGTATTCCTTGATGATATCGCTGGCAATCAGATCGGATACGATGTTGCCCAGAGTGGTCTTTGTCAGGTGCATGCTCCTGGCAAGGTTTGCCCGCGAGACGGACTGCTCCGTGCTGATGAGACGCAGGGCCAATGCGCGATTCTTTTCTTTTACGTTGGTGAGATTGGTTCCATGTAGTGCCGGCATTAATCTTCGTCCTTTCTCTGGCGGAGACATTGGGAAAGCTCTCCTTATTTTATCATAGTATTATATATCTATTATACATAAATTGTCATAAAAATCAATAAAAAGGGACTAAAAAGTGAAACAATGTTACTAAAAACGAAAAAACGATAACATATCGCCCCTGAAAAATGGTTTAAAGATTAGATAAAAAGCATAAAATTATTCTTTTTAAAATTAGTAAAGAATATTGATTTAGAGAGGGAAAAATGGTATTATCATCTTGAAAAGCACTAAATAAAGGTTACCGAAAAACCATACACCATACAAAATGGGAGGAAGGGAAACGATATGAAGTATAGTATAGGGATAGACATCGGCGGGACCAAAAGTGCTGTTTTGCTGGGGAATCCAAAAGTAAACGGAAAACCGGATAGATTTATTTTACATAAAGAATTTTTTGAGACGAAAAAAGCCGGAGGGCCCATGGAAGTGGTCCAGAGGATGAAAGATTTGATCCGCGGAATGCTGGACAGGAAAGCGCTTGCCGTGGAAGATATTGTGGGGATCGGCATCAGCTGCGGAGGGCCGCTGGACAGCAAGAGGGGGCTTATCATGAACCCGCCGAACCTGCTGGGCTGGGACAACATCCCCATCAAGCGGATGCTGGAGGAGGAATTCGGCCTGCCGGTGGCGCTGGAGAATGACGCCAATGCCTGCGCGGTGGCGGAGTGGAAGTACGGGGCGGGCAGGGGGTATGACAATGTCATTTTCCTTACCTTTGGTACCGGGCTGGGAGCCGGCCTGATTCTGGACGGGAGACTTTACCGGGGCGGCAGCGACATGGCCGGGGAAGTGGGACATGTGAGGCTGGAGAGATGGGGACCGGTAGGCTATGGCAAAATGGGCTCCTTTGAGGGCTTCTGCAGCGGCGCGGGCATTGGCCAGCTGGCCCGGATGAAAGTTCTGGAGAAGATGGAGAACGGCATGAGCCAGGGGCTGTGCAGGGGAATGGAAGATTTGGCGCTGCTCGACGCTAAAGACATTGCCATCGCGGCGGACAGAGGGGACGAGCTGGCCATCGAGATCTATCGCCTCTGCGGCGAACAGCTGGGCCGCGGGCTGGCGATGCTGGTGGACATCCTGAACCCGGAAATCATTATCATCGGGAGTATTTTCCAGAGATGCAGACACCTGCTCTGGCCTTACGCGGAACAGGTGATGAAGCGGGAGGCTCTGGAGGCATCGGCGGCAGCCTGCGAGGTGGTGCCGGCCCAGTTGGGGGAACATATCGGCGATTATGCCGCGCTTTCTCTGGCGGCTTACAATTTTGGGAAGGAAGAAGAGTTTGAAGAAGATGAGAGCGCTTGAAAGGATCTGGACAGAGGCGGCGCAACGGTATCCGGTTCTGGCGTCCTGCCGGGAAGATATCATGGAGGCCTATTATGAAATGGAGAAAGGCTTTGAACAGGGCGGGAAACTCTTGATCTGCGGAAACGGCGGCAGCAGTGCGGACGCGCAGCATATTGTCGGGGAACTGATGAAAGAAAACAGGCTGCGCAGGAAACTGCCCGATGAATTTACGGCAAACTGCCGGAGACTCTATCCCGGGGAGGGGCTGGAGGATCAGGTGCAGGGGGCGCTTCCGGCCATTGCCATCGGCACATGCCAGGCGTTTACATCCGCGTACGCCAATGACGTCAGTCCCCAGATGATCTATGCCCAGGAGGTCTTCGGCTATGGGCGGCAGGGGGACGTGCTTCTGGCGCTGAGTACCTCCGGCAATTCCGGGAACGTGATAAATGCGGTAAAGGTGGCCAGGGCCGCGGGGCTGCGCTGTGTAGGGCTGGGCGGTCAGGACGGGGGAATGCTCCGGGAGCTGTGCCATGTCTATGTGGCGCTGCCGGAGAGGGAGACATATTTGGTACAGGAGCTGACGATGCCGGTGTACCATGTATGGTGCCGTATGCTGGAATGGGCCTTTTGGGGACCCGACGAGCCCTGACAGGCAGCAGCTTTTGGAAAAAGCGTCGGGGGAAGAATGTGGCAAAGCCTCTGATACATATATTGTAGCAAGATTGATCAGCCATGCGGGATTTCGGACCGGCGTTACGGGCCGGGGATTTTTTGTCACTGTTTACGGGTAGTTCCGCGAAGTGTATTCGTGCGCATTTTGCACGAAAATGACGAGACGATTTCTCCATGGCTGATTCCCGGATGGGAGAGAGGCAGATGAAGACGATCTACGTAAAGGATGTGGCACAAAAGCTATTGCAGACCGAGAGAATAAAGTGGAGGAAAGTGATTCCGGCATTTGCCCTGTTCGCCGCCATGTTTTTCCTGGGCAGGGAGGCTGCCCAGATTCGGGCCGAGGCCAGACAGACCTCCGGAAAGATGCTGTCAGAGACCGAGGACTGGGGACTGGGATTCGGCAGAGAGGGGGAAAAGCCCACGGGCAACGCCACGACCGCCGAGCTTGCCGGGTATGATGCCTATTACTGCGGGCCGGGGGAGGAGAAAGTGATCTACCTGACCTTTGACTGCGGCTATGAGAACGGAAACACGGAGCCGATTCTGGATGCTCTGAAAAAACATAACGCGCAGGCTACCTTTTTCGTGGTAGGGCATTTCCTGGAATCGGCCCCGGAGATCGCAAAGCGCATGGCCGCGGACGGCCACACTGTGGGCAACCATACATACCATCACCCGGATATGTCCAAGATCTCCGACAAGTCGTCTTTTCAGAAAGAAATGGACGATGTGGCGGCGCTTTTCAAAGAAGTCACGGGAGAGGAGATGGCAATGTACTACAGACCGCCCCAGGGGAAGTACAGCACCGCGAACCTGCAGATGGCAAAGGAGCTGGGCTATTCCACCTTTTTCTGGAGCCTGGCCTATGTGGACTGGAACCAGGACAATCAGCCGGACCATGAGGAGGCTTTCTCCAAGCTTACAGGCCGCATCCACCCCGGCGCCATCGTGCTGCTGCACAGCACCTCCAAAACAAACGGGGAGATCATGGATGAGCTGCTGACGAAATGGGAGGAGATGGGATACACGTTCAGACCGCTTTCAGACCTTTTGGAGAAATAAAATATCACCGGCTGCCTCCCGCCCTGCTTGACTTGTACCGCCGTCTACTCTATAATGGGAGTCGTTGAGACAAGCGGCTATGCCTTTAGACAGGCACTGCTCTGCCCATGGCGGTGCCGGGAGAGCAGATGCGGAACGATAGAGCGGGAGGAATTATGGAGAAAGAACTGGTAATTATCATTGACTTTGGCGGTCAGTATAATCAATTAGTAGCCAGGCGCGTCAGGGAATGCAATGTGTACTGCGAAATTTATTCCTACAAGACGGAGCTGGCGAAGATCATAGAGAGAAAGCCCAAGGGAATCATTCTCACAGGGGGGCCGAGCAGTTGCTATGAGGAGGGAGCGGCCACATGTCCGCCGGATCTGTTTCAGCTGGGCATCCCCATGCTGGGCCTGTGCTACGGGGCGCAGCTGATGATGCAGGTGCTGGGGGGAGAAGTGGCCCGGGCGGCAGTGCGGGAGTACGGCAAGACAGAGGTGGAGGTAGATCCCTCGTCCGCGCTGTTTGCGGATGTGACGCCCCATACGATCTGCTGGATGAGCCATTTCGATTACATCGCCCGCATGGCCCCCGGTTTTCGGGCCATCGCGGCTACGGCCAATTGTCCGGTGGCGGCTGCGGAGCGGGAGGACAAAAGGCTGTACGCCATCCAGTTTCACCCGGAAGTGCTCCATACGATCGAGGGCGCGAAAATGCTTTACAACTTTGTCCGGGGCATCTGCGGCTGCAGGGGAGACTGGAGAATGGACTCTTTTGTGGAGGACAGTATCCGGGTCATCCGGGAAAAGGTGGGAAAGGGCAAGGTGCTCTGCGCCCTGTCCGGCGGCGTGGATTCCTCCGTGGCAGCAGTGCTGCTGTCTAAGGCGGTGGGAGCCCAGTTGACCTGCGTGTTCGTGGATCATGGACTGCTGCGAAAGGACGAGGGCGACGAAGTGGAAAAGATCTTCGGCCCGGAGGGAAACTACGAACTGAACTTTGTGCGCGTCAATGCCGCGGAGCGGTTTTACGCAAAGCTGGCAGGAGTATCCGAGCCGGAGCAGAAGCGCAAGATCATCGGAGAAGAGTTCGTCCGGGTGTTCGAGGAGGAAGCGGGGAAAATCGGCAAAGTGGATTTCCTGGTGCAGGGTACCATTTACCCGGATGTGGTAGAGAGCGGCCTGGGCGGGGAATCCGCAGTGATTAAGTCCCATCACAATGTGGGAGGTCTGCCGGATTATGTGGATTTCAAGGAGATTTTGGAGCCTCTGCGCAATCTGTTCAAGGACGAGGTGCGAAAGGCCGGGCTGGAACTGGGGATTCCGAAGCGTTTGGTGTACCGCCAGCCTTTCCCCGGCCCCGGTCTGGGCGTCCGCATCGTGGGGGAAGTGACAGCGGAGAAAGCAAAGATCGTTCAGGAGGCGGATGCCATCTACAGAGAGGAGATCGCGAAAGCCGGTCTGGCAGACTCCACAGGCCAGTATTTCGCCGCCCTGACCAATATGCGCAGCGTAGGGGTCATGGGGGATGAGAGAACCTATGACTATGCGGTGGCGCTGCGGGCGGTGAACACGGTGGACTTCATGACCGCAGAGGCGGCGGAGATTCCCTTTGCGGTGTTAAAGACCGTGATGAGCAGGATCATCAACGAGGTGAAAGGAGTCAACAGGGTGCTTTACGACCTTACGAGCAAGCCGCCGGGGACGATAGAATTTGAATAGGGGATATTTTGACCGGAAGTCTGATAAAACAAGGGCTTCCGGCATTTTTGTTTTCTTTGTGACACTAACATGACACTGAAAACAGAGCCAGCTACTTTTCCTACTCCAAAATGGATGCGGTTGAAATCCCTGTCATATTGTGGTAGAATCCATTCATGGAACCCATGACAGGGGTGGTAGCC
>JAAWOU010000078.1 GCA_022799755.1 Lachnospiraceae bacterium | reverse complement strand
GAAGTGGTGGACCAGCGAGGAGACTCAGGTGGAATACACCTATACCCTGCGCTCCACCTACGGGGATACCTATTTCTGGCTGCCCTCCAATGTGGCGGCGCTGGAGCAGGCTCCCATCGGGCAGGAAGACAAGGAGATCATCATGGACATGGTATACGAACTGCGGGATGTGCCCAGGACGCCGGGACAGTATCTGCTGGAGCGCTCCATTTCCGACATCTGGAATGCCATGGTCTTTGACGGAACTTCGGCCCAGGTGGCGGCCGACGAGAAAGTCATCGCCATCAACCGGGAGATCAGGAAGAAGATGCAGGAGCTGGGATATTACAATGAATCGGGAGAACGTCTCAAGGACTATGTGATCCGGGACGTGGACTGGATTCAGGAGCAGATGGACCGGGCAAAAACAGGAGGTGACGGGTATGCGGCCGGCAGAGAGGAATAGAAAGAGACGGCGTTTTACAAAGGAGGACGGCAAGGCGTACCTGATGCTTCTGCCATATATCATATTGTTTTCCACTTTTATTCTGGTTCCGGTGATCATTGCCATGGGCTTGTCTTTCACTTATTTTGACGTGATCAATGAGCCCAGCTTTACGGGACTGCTGAATTACATCACCCTGTTCACCCAGGACGAGGTGTTCCTGAAGTACGTACTGCCCAATACTTTCCTATACGCGCTGATCGTGGGCCCCGGCGGCTATGTGATATCTTTCCTGCTGGCCTGGATGCTGGCGCAGATACAGCCTATTCCCAGGACGATTCTGGCCCTCTGTATCTACACGCCCTCCATGCTGGGCGGCGTGTTCATCGGCGTCATCTGGAAGACGATTTTCTCCGGCGATCAGTCGGGATGGTTCAACAGCATCTTGCTGCGCCTGGGGCTTGTGGACACGCCGGTGCAGTTTCTGCTGACCAGCGACTACTTTATGCTGATCATGATCATCGTATCCCTCTGGTCGGCAATGGGAATCGGGTTCCTGTCCATGATATCCGGTATTCTGAATATCGATCAGGAGCTGTACGAAGCGGCCTATGTGGACGGCATCAGGAACCGTTTTCAGGAGATCATCTACATCACGGTGCCCTCCATGAAGCCCCAGATGTTCTTCGGCGCGGTCATGGCCATTGTCAATGCGTTCAACATGGGGTGGATCGGCGTCACCTTAAGCGGAGCGAATCCCACTCCCAACTACTCTGGACAGCTGATCACTAACCATATTGACGACTACGGCTTCCTGCGCTATGAGATGGGATATGCCGCGGCGATCTCCGTAGTGCTGCTGCTTGTGGTGTACGGCTTCAACATGGTGGCCGGCCGGCTGTTCGGCGATAACGATTAGGCAGGGAGGGATAAAGTTGAAAAAGAGGAGACAAAGGCGGGGCGACTTTCAGGGCTCCCGCATCAATCCCAGGAATTTTTCCAGGGGACAGATCAAGTTTTACGTCATTCTGATTCCGCTGGCAGTGTTTATGATTCTGCCCGTGATCATGCTGGTCAATCGTGCGTTCATGCCTCTGGGGGAGCTGTTCGCGTTCCCGCCCCATATTGTGGCGCACAATCCGACCATGAATAACTTTAAAAGCCTGTTCGCCCTCTCCAGCACCACAGGAGTGCCCATGCTGCGCTACCTGCTGAACTCGGTGCTGGTGACGGTGATGACCGTGGCCCTGAACCTGGTCATCACGATTCTGGGGGCGTACACATTCGCCAAAAAGAACTTCAAGGGCAAGGGGGCTCTCTTCGAGATCAACCAGCTGGCGCTGATGTTCGTGCCTACGGCCGTGGCCATCTCCAGATATCTGGTGATCACAAGGCTGCATCTGACGGACACCTGGCTGGTGCACGTGCTGCCACTGGCGGCCATGCCCGTGGGATTGTTTTTGGTAAAGCAGTTCACGGACCAGATTCCGGACGCTTTGATCGAAGCCGCGGTGATGGACGGCGCAAAAGAGCTGACCATTGTGCGAAAGATCATTGTCCCGCTGATCCGGCCGGCCCTGGCTACCTCCATTGTCCTGACTTTCCAGCAGGTGTGGATGGCCACGGAGGCTTCCAACAATTATGTGAACAATGACACCATGCGGACCCTTGCCTACTACCTGAACTCTCTGTCCACCAACAATGCCATAGCGGCGGCAGGCATGACGGCGGCGGCATCGGTACTGCTGTTTTTGCCCAACCTGATCATCTTTGTCTGCATGCAGTCACAGGTGATGAATACCATGAGCCATTCCGGCATCAAGTAGTCCGGCTAAGAAGTGTCAATAGCTAATTAAAACAGCATCTGCCCATCCGGTACCCCAGAGGATTTACGGACGCATTCCCTCTGCGGCCGGAAATTCTCTGCCTATGTCTAGGTACTGGAGGGCAGATGCGGAACTAAAATAGAGGTATAGTGATGAAAAAACACAGCGGATTTAAGAATATCCTGTTCCTCCTGGCGCTGGTATCCCTGCTTGCGCAGACGTCCATGACGGCAAGCGCCAATCAGGCTACCTCCTACACCTATGCGGCGGACGAGGATAAGAACTGGGAGAGAACCCAGGACGCGTATCTGCCGGATAAGACCGTCACGGAGCTGGGCCTTTCCACTCCGGAGGATTTGTTTATCGACGAGGACAATATGCTCTACATTGCGGACACAGGCAATAAGCGGGTCATCAAGTACGACATCACGTCAGGACAGGTGGCGGGGATTCTGGAGAGCAGCGAGCTCACCGGCCCCAGGGGCGTATACGTGACGGAAAACGGTGACATCTATATCGCGGATACCGGGGCCAAGGCCGTGCTGATCTTCGACAAGGATTTTAATCTGCTCAACAAGCTGACCAGACCGGACGCTCCGATTTTCGCGGACACCAACTATGAGCCCAAGCGGGTGGCGGTGGACGGCGGGGGAAACGTGTACCTTATCGGGGAGGGTGTCTACAACGGTGTAATCCAACTGGCGAAGACCGGCGAATTTCTGGGGTATTTCGCGGTGAACGACGCGGATCTGACTTTTTCCCAAAGGCTGCAGCAGCTGCTGTTTACCAGAGATCAGCTGGCCAATCTGGTGGACATCAATCCCACGGTGTTCGCCAATGTGTTTGTGGACCGTGACGGAATCGTCTATACCGCCACCAGCGGAACCCACCGAAACGGCATGAAAAAGCACAGTACCAACGGCGGCAATATGTTCAAGTCGGATGTCTGGTCCTTTGACAATCTGACGGATGTCTATGTGGACGGAAGCGGGCTGATCTACGCCTGTTCCGCGTCGGGCTATATCAATATCTACTCCAAGAACGGCGAGGAGATTTTTGAGTTCGGCTCCTATGTGACTACAGTGGACATCGCGGGTCTCTTTGCCAGCCTGCCCTCTATCGCGGTGGATACGGAGGGAAATATCTGGGCGGTGGACGGCACAAAGGGGTATCTGCAGTCTTTCAAGCCCACGGAGTACGCCCGGACGGTCTATACGGCCATGAATCTCTACGAGGAGGGGCGCTATGAGGAGGCTATGAGTAAGTGGAACGAGGTGCTGAAGCTGAACCAGATGTCCGTGCTGGCCCACAACGGCGTAGGCAAAGCCTATCTCCACGCGGAGGATTACGAGGCCTCTCTGGAACATTTTAAAGTGGCCAACAATAAGGAATACTACTCCCAGTCTTTCTGGGAAGTGCGCAATGAGTGGATTCAGAAATGGCTGGGACTGATCCTGGGACTGGTCATCGGACTGCTGGTCTTGAAAAAGGTCGTCAGGGAAATTGACAAGAGAAAGGGCGGGCGTCTGGCCAGAGCAGGAGAGCGGGTGAGGGCCAGGTCCGAGTCCCTGCCGGTGTGGAAAGACATTCTCTACGCCCTGAAGACTCCCAGGCACCCCATGGACTGCTACTACGAAATACGCAAGTACAGACAGGGCTCCGTGTTCTCCGCGGCGGTGATTTACTTGCTGTTCTTCATCGACTTTATGGCGTACAAGACCGTGAAAGGATTTATCTACCAGACAGTGAAAGTGGAGAACATGGACATCGGCTCCATTGTGCTGGGATTCTTCGCGCTGCTGGGACTGTTTGTGATCTGCAATTATCTGGTGACCAGCATCAACGACGGGGACGGCACCTTTAAGCAGATCTTCATGATACCGGCCAACGGCCTGATGCCCGCCATGATCGCGCTGCTTGTGGTGACCTGTGTGTCATATGTGCTGACCTACAACGAAGCGTTTCTGCTGACGCTGGTATTGCTCATCGGAATCGTCTGGAGCGTCATTACCATATTTATCGGGCTTCAGACAGTACATGACTATACTTTCGGGGAGACGGTGAAGAGTATCGTTTTGACGGTGGTGTTTATGGTGATTGTGGCGGTGATCGGCATCATCATTTCCATTATGTGGAACAGCCTGTACACGTTCCTGGCCTCCGTCGGAAAGGAGATGATCCAGAATGTTTTTTAAGAGAGGGAAAAGAAACAAATGGATTGCCTTGGGCTTGATACCGATTTTCGGCATGGGGCTTTGGCCTGTCCGCGCCCAGGCCTATGTGGCGACCAACCGCGACACGAGGACGGCGCCGGAGAGAGCGGAATACGAACCTGCGGAGTACGCGGAATATGAGCTGCTGCTGGAGACGGGGACGGTAAAATACTACTGGCGGGAGGACAGAGACATCCTTGCCATTGTGGATAAACAGACCGGATACTGCATCAAAACCGGCGCGGATCTGCCCTTTCCCGGGGATGTGAAAGACGCGGTGAAAGCGCTGGAGAAAGAAAAGGCCTCCCCGGAGGAGATTCTGGAGGCGGCGGAAAGCTATCCAGACGACCTGAACAGCACTTATGTGGGAATCGCGAATTCCCTGATTACGCTGGAGTATTATGACAGCGACAAGATAAAGTACATTTCCTCCGCTTCCGAGGAGGATGCGGAATCCGTGCTGAGCAAGGCGGAGGAGGGAAAATACTGTCTGGACATCCGGTTCCGGAAGCCGGATGTAACCATGAAAGTCTATATCACCCTGGGGGAGGAGAGCATAGACTATTACATTCCCGGCGGGGAGATGTCCGGAAGCGGCCTGAACAGTCTGGCAGCCATTGATATCACGCCTTTTCTGGGAGCCAGCGGCGGCTGCATGAATGTGATGAACCCGGATACCCTGGAGTGGGAGAAAGAGGACAGCTACCGGGTGCCCGGCTATGTGCTGGTGCCTGACGGCAGCGGAAGCCTGATCCGGTTTGTGGACAATACCTCCGTGTTCAATGCCTACGAAGGGGATGTGTACGGCAGGGACTATGCCACGGAGAGCAGCTACAGCTTCGCCTATTACGACGACGTGCCGGTGAAAGATCCGGTTATGCCGGTGTTCGGCATCGCCCACGGAGACGGGCAGATGGCCTTTGCGGCCTGGGCAAACCGGGGCGCCGAGTACATGGACATCATCGTGAACCCGGACGGCACCAAGGCCACCACTTACACCTGGGCCTATCCCAGATTTGAGCTGAACATCAACTATTATCAGCTGTACGACGAGCAGGGCAGCGGCTTCTTCAAACAGATGGACGAGATCTACCGCTATGACATTGACATGACCTACGCCTTTTTGTTCGGAGACGGCAGCGACGGTACCGCGCCTGCAGACTATACCGGCATGGCCAGAGTGTACAGGGAATATCTGCTGGGCACCGGGGAGCTGACGCTGTCCGAGGCGGGCGGGGGAGACATTCCGCTGCGGCTGGATTTCATCATGGCGGATTCCAAGAGCGGCATCGTGGGAAATACCCAGGTGGAGATGACTACCACGGAGGATGTGGAGGATATCCTGAACCGGGTGCTGGAAAAGGGAATCACCAATATCAATTCCGGCCTCATCGGATGGCAGAAAGGCGGAGAGAGTCTCTCGAAGCCTTACAAGCTGAAATTTTCCGGCGCCATAGGCAGTAAGGGGGATTTCAAGAGTCTGATCCGGGATTTTGCGGAGCGGGGCGTGGATGTGTCCCTGGCCCGGAACACGGTGTCCGTAAACCGAAAAATGATAAATTACTACAATACGGCAGTAAAATGTATCAGCAACTGGTATCTGAGCATTGACAAAAGCGCGATTCTGCCGGCCAATGTGCCTACCGCCCTCTTCAGCTACGCCACGCCGGAGAAGACGGCAGAGTGGACCAGGCAGCTGGCGGGCAAAACGTCTGATTTTTCGGACAGCCTGACACTGACGGAGATGCCGCATGTGCTCACCTCCAACTGGAGCAGGGACGGCGTGGTCACCAGCCTGACGGAGAGTGTGGAGCTGTACCGGAATACCCTGGAGGACGTGGGACAGGAGACAAAGCTGAATCTGGAGAATCCCAACAGCTATCTCTGGAAATACACCGATCGCTATCTGCAGGCCCCGGTGGGAAGCTCTCAGTTCATCTTTGAGACGGACACGGTGCCGTTTCTCCAGATGGTGCTTCACGGAACCATGGAGATGTACGCGCCCTATGCGAATTTCTCTTTCTATACCCAGGATTGTATCCTGCGGATGATCGATTACAATATTTATCCGTCGTTCATCCTGTCGAAAGAGCCCTCCTATAAGCTGGGGGACACTTTCTCGGCAAACTATTATTCCACGGAGTACACGCTCTACGAGGACCTGATCGAGACCGTGTACGGACAGATCAACGATGTGCTCAGCCAGGTACAGGACTTTGCGTGGACAGACAGAACCGTTCCGGAGGACGGCGTGGTCATCAACAGCTACCGCAGGGGCGACGAGATCAGATATGTGGTCGTCAACTACACGGAGTATGAAGTGACTTACCAGGGGACGACGGTTGCGCCTCAGAGCGCGGCAGTGGTGGGAAAGGAGTGACGGACAATGGCGAAGAAGAATGAAAAACGCACGAAAAGCGGGCGTACAAAAGGCTATGAAAAGCGTCAGAATCGGCTTGGCTACGCTTTTATGGCGCCATGGATCGCGGGTTTTGTCCTGTTTACCCTTATTCCTTTTGGAGCCACCATTGCACTGAGCTTTTGCAATGTGAATACCAACGTGACGGGCTATGACATTACTTTTGCAGGCTGGAGCAATTACTATACGGCATTTTTCCGGAACACGGAGTTCGTCCCGGCCCTTGGGTCTTTTCTGGGAATGGTGATTCCCTACACTTTTGTCATCCTGGTGGTTTCTTTTGTGATGGCATATCTGCTGAACAAGATCGAGGTGGGAAAAGGGCTGATGCGCACCATCTACTTCCTGCCCGTGATCATCATGTCAGGGCCGGTGATGAGCCAGATCCTGGATAAGACGGAGGAGACGGTGCAGGCGGCCCAGGGGCTGTACAATGGCTACGAGGGCGTATTCATACTGAACATGATCCGCAGCTACTCCCCCAGGATCGCCCTGTTCATGGAGGGGATCTTTGACCAGCTGACCATGATCCTTTGGTTTACGGGGATTCCCATTGTTCTCTTTGTCAGCGGCCTGCAGCGGATCAACATTTCCCTGTATGAGGCGGCCAAAATCGACATGGCCAACGAGTGGCAGATTTTGTGGAAGATCACGATTCCCATGATCAAGCCTACGGCCCTGGTGGCAGTGATCTTTACCATCGCCCAGCTGGGAACCTATGACACCAGCGCGATATACTCGCTGATCAAGACAGCCACCAACAATACCAACGGCGGCTTCGGATTTGCCGCTACCTATTCCTGGATCTATTGCGTTGTGGTACTGCTTGTGATTGGGGCGGCCTGCCTGATCTTTAAGGAACGGCAGCCCAAGAGACGAGACATCTGGTAGGGGGTGAGGACGGTATGAGAGGAAAAACGAAGACAAAAGGAAAGATAAAACAGAAACATAATATCAGGTGGTGGAGGAACACAATCGCAAAGGGAGTGATCTACTTTGTGCTGGTCTGTGTGGGCTTTGTCTATCTGGAACCCATCTTCGAGATGATTGCCAAGACTTTTATGTCATCGGCCGACATTATTGACCCGTCTGTGACCTGGATACCAAAGAAGCTGTCGCTGAACAACCTGGAGGTGGCGGGGACGGTGCTGAAAGTAGGGCCCACCCTGCGCAATACCATTCTCTGGTCCGGCGGCATGGCAGTGGCCCAGACCGTTGTGTCCGCCATGACAGGCTACGCGCTCTCCAGATATGAGTTCAAGTTCAAGGCCTTGTGGTTTGTGATGATCGTACTGGCATTCATCATTCCCACACCCGTGACCATGATCCCCAGGCTGATGATGTTTGTGTCCGCCCAGGAGGCCACTGCCATCCAGCTGATCGGCACTGCCATTCCTCAGGTATCCATGGCGCTGCTGGGCCAGGGCGTGTACTCCACCGTGCTGATCCTGATCTTCTATACGTCTTTCAACATGATTCCCAGGGTGCTGGACGAGGCCGCCCAGATTGACGGCGCCTCCTCCCTGAAGATATTCTGGTTCATTGTGGTGAAGATGTCGGCCACCACGATTCTGGTGGTATTCCTGTTCTCCTTTGTGTGGAACTGGAACGAGACCTATATCACGGGCACGCTGCTCAGGGGGAATATCGAGCTGCTGCCCTCCAAGCTGAACATGTTCAACAGCGAGTTCAGCTCGGTGGCCACGGCACAGGGCGGCGCGTTCAAGCTGAACAAGGCTTACAAGATGGCGGCTACGCTGATCTCCATTTCGCCGCTGCTGCTGTTGTATGTGTTCGTGCAGAAGCAGTTTATTCAGGGAATCGAGAATACGGGTATCACCGGAGAATAAGGCGGGCGCGTGGTTCGGCCTTGCCGGAGGCAAAGGACGGATATCCGAATCTATAAAGGGAAACATGACTGCGGCAGGCCGTACCCGAGAGAAGCTTCGGAGGGTACGGCTTGTCAGGCGCATGCGGCCAAAGCAACCCAGGCGATTGCCTGGGTTTGTTCGTGTGGAGGATATTCGCCGGAATCTATTGATTGACAAACGGGAGAGAAGGAAGTAAGATAAAAATGTAAGCGCTTACATGACAACGGAAACAGGCACAGAAAGGGCATAGGAGGCGGCGGTATGGAGGTATTGGGAAAGGCGATGACGGGGAAAAAGGAGAGACCTGTCAGAGTGGTGCAGTTCGGGGAGGGGAATTTTCTGCGGGCATTTGTCGACTACATGATTGACATTGCCAATGAGCAGGGGAAATTTGACGGGGATATTGTGCTGGTCAAGCCCATTGAATTCGGAAGTCTGGAGCATTTTCACAGGCAGGATTGTCAGTATACGGTGTCTCTGCGGGGAATTGCGCAGGGCGAGGCGAAAGTGATAAACCGCCGGATAACCAGCGTTGCGGACGCCGTGGACGCTTACGGCGAATACCACAAGTATATGAAGCTGGCTGAGCTTGAGAGCCTGCGGTTCGTGGTGTCCAACACCACCGAGGCGGGCATCGTGTTCGATGGGGAGGACAGGTTCGAGGGGAAGCCGCCCAGGACTTTTCCGGGGAAGCTGACCCAATTTTTGCACCGCAGATATGAGACTTTTCGGGGCAGCAGGGACAGGGGACTGATCATGCTGCCCGTGGAGCTGATAGACGACAATGGCATAATGCTCAGGAAATGCGTCATGGAATTTGCGGATCTGTGGAACCTGGGCGACGGGTTCAAGGCATGGGTGGAGGAGGCGTGTATCTTCACTTCCACCTTGGTGGACCGCATTGTCACGGGGTATCCCGGGGACAGGGCGGAGAAAGAATGGGAGGCTTTCGGATATGAGGACCGACTTTTGGTGACGGGGGAGCCGTTCGCGCTCTGGGTCATCGAAAGCCCGAGAGACATAAGCGGGGAGTTTCCGCTGCCGGAGGCAGGACTGCCCGTGATTTTCACAGAGAACCAAAAGCCCTATAAGCAGAGAAAGGTGCGCATCCTAAACGGCGCCCATACCTCTTTCGTGCCGGCTTCCTATCTGTGCGGTAATGATATCGTTAGGGAGTCCATGGAGGACGGGGATATCCGAAATTTCATGGAGAGGACCATTTTCGACGAGGTGATTCCCACATTGACGCTGCCCAAGGAGGAACTGGTAGAATTTGCCGAGGAGGTCATAAACCGCTTTAACAATCCTTACGTAAACCACGCGCTGCTTGCCATTTCCCTGAACTCCGTGTCCAAATGGCGGGCGAGATGCCTGCCCAGCCTTTTGGAGTACAGGGAGAGATTCGGCAGACTGCCTGCCCGGCTGACCTTTTCACTGGCAGCGCTGCTGGCGTTCTATCACGGCACGGAGATTCGGGGCAATGCGCTCGTGGGACACAGGGAGGGGGAGGAGTACGAGATTCGGGACGACGGAGAAGTGCTGGAATTCTTCCGGGAGAATTCCGAAAGGGACAGCAGGGCGCTCACGGAGGCATTTCTTGGAAAAGAGGCTTTCTTCGGGCAGGATCTGAACCGGACGGAGGGACTGACCGAAGCTGTGGCGGCATATCTGGAGGATATCAGGAAGAACGGCATGAGGGCGGCGCTATGCAGGATATCATAAGGATTCATGAAAAGGATAATGTGGCGGTGGCCCTGCGGGACATTGCCGCCGGGGAGAGGCCCTGGGGGGAGATCATGGCAGCGGAACCTATCCCTGCCGGGCATAAGATGGCGATCTGCCATATCCCAGCGGGAGGCCAAGTCATCAAGTACGGCCACTGCATCGGCATGGTGAAAGAGCCTGTCCCCCCGGGGGCCTGGGTCCATACCCACAACCTGGAGACGGCGCTGGGAGATTTGCTGGAGTATGAGTACAGGCCGGTCTGGGCTGACGGTGAGAAGCGGGCGGGAGGGGAACTTTCCGACACCGGGAAAGCAGGATATGTCTTCGAGGGCTTCAGGCGCAGGGACGGCAAGACAGGTGTCCGCAACGAAATCTGGATTATCCCTACCGTGGGCTGTGTGAACAATGTAGCCGCTGCCATAGCCAGGCAGGCCAATGAATGGCTGGCGGATTTCCGGCATGCCTGCGGCAGTCCAAAAGGCAGTCCAAAACAAGGCCCGGGGGGAGCTGAGATATGTTCTGGGGCCGGGGCTGAGGCACGCCCGGAGGTTGGGGCTGAGGCATGCCCTGGGGCTGGGGTTGAGACATGCCCTGGGGCCGGGGTTGAGACATGTTTTGAGGCCGGAACTGAGACATGCCCGGGGGCCGGGCCCGGCTCCGGCCTCTGCGGGGGATGCACCGTTGAGGAGGTCATCGCATTTCCGCATCCCTACGGCTGTTCCCAGATGGGGGAGGATCAGGAGTATACCAGGAAAATACTGACCAACCTGGTCAAACATCCCAACGCAGGCGGCGTCCTGGTGCTGGGCTTGGGCTGCGAGAACAGCAATATCCATGTGCTGAAGCCCTATATCGGAGCGTTTGATGCAGACAGGGTGAAATTTCTGGAAGCACAGGAGTGCGGGGACGAGGTGGCCCGGGGCCTGGAGATCGTCAAAGGGCTGGTAAGCTATGCCGGAGCCTTTCAGAGAGAACCCATAAGCGTAAGCGAGCTGGTCATCGGCCTGAAATGCGGCGGCAGCGACGGGCTGTCCGGCATCACGGCCAACCCCCTGGTAGGACATTTCTCCGATAAGCTGATTGCGGCCGGGGGCACCACCATCCTCACCGAGGTGCCGGAGATGTTCGGGGCGGAGACCATACTGATGAACCGCTGCGCCAATGAGGAGCTGTTTGAGCGGACCGTAATGCTGATCAACGATTTCAAGAATTATTATAAAAGCCATGGCCAGACCATATATGAGAATCCCTCTCCGGGAAATAAAAAAGGCGGGATCTCCACCCTGGAGGATAAATCTTTAGGCTGTACCCAGAAGTCCGGAAGCGCTTTGGTGCAGGGGGTGCTGCCCTATGGAGGGATCGTGGAGGAAAAGGGGCTGAACCTGTTGAGCGCGCCGGGCAATGACCTTGTGGCCGCTACGGCTTTGGCTGCAGCCGGCGCCCATATCGTTCTGTTCACCACAGGCCGGGGCACACCGTTTGCGTCTCCGGTGCCCACGGTGAAGATATCCACCAATTCCGGCCTGGCCCAAAAGAAATCCAACTGGATCGACTTTAACGCAGGCGTGTTGGCGGAGGAGAGCGGCATGGAAAGGGAGACGGAAGCGCTGTTTGACTATGTGCTGGAGGTGGCCTCAGGCCGGAAAGTCAGCAGCGAGGAGGCCGGCTATCACGATATGGCGATTTTCAAACAGGGGGTGACGCTTTGAGCTGAAAAGACAGGTTCGCTGTCTATTCTTCGCCCCTCTTTTCAAAGAAATGGTCGATTTCTTTCTTCACGGCTCCCACGGAAAGAGATTTGGACAGATAGCCGTCGGGCTTCAGTGAGATGGCTTTTTTCACGCTTTCCCGATCCACTTTGCTGGTGAGGAAGATGACGGGGATATCCGAGAAATCTTTTTGGGAGCGGATCATCTGTAGCATCTGACTTCCGTTGCAGACAGGCATCTCATAGTCCAGCAGCACCAGGTCCGGCCGGATAAGGGTGATGCTGCGGATGGCGGACATGCCGGAATCGGCTGTCTTCACCTCATAGTCGCTGCCCAGTACATCCTGCAGAGTACTGCGCATGAAATCCGAGTCGTCCACCACCAGTATTCTCTTCCTTTGCCCGGCGTGGGTTTCGGCGCTGTCCGGCCAAAAGGGCATCTGGTTTTCCGCCGGGAAATCATGGGTACGGCCCTCGCTTTTTGCCGGAGCACTGCTTTGGCCCGTATCGCTATCCGCCCCAGGACCGGCACGGCGCAGACGGCGCTCAAGCTGAGCCAGGGCATTCTCTGTGACTTCTGTGACTGCCGACACACCGTCCTGGCGCAGCGCTGCCTCGGAAGAGGTCATACAGTAGGCGAAATACCCCTTGCCGGTATCGAAGAGAAAGCTGAACTGGGGACTTAGCTGCTTGTAGATCTTGTAGAACTGTTCATAGGTCAGCAGGTGCTCTTCTGCCAGCGCAAGAGACTTCAGGGATGAAAAATGCCGCCGGAGGCGTTCCGCCAGCTGTTTTGCCGCATACTTTGCCACATTGGACAGCATCATGTCCGTGGTCTCCGATTTTGCGGCGATGACATTGCCGATGGTGCTGTAGATCAACTGCTCCTCAAAAAGCAGGAAAAATTCCCATCTCATTTTGTCCCCGTCGCTGTAGACCAGCCGGCAGCAGAGACCGTCTCCGAATTTGTCCCCGGCATAGCAATTGCTGATTAGCCGGCAATCCAGCCGGAACATGCTGTGCAGCAGGCTGGAGAGGGTCTGTCCCATGACAATCTGCTCTTCCTCAGGCAATAGATTTTCCCAGTGCCGGATAGGCTCGCCATTGACGATCGCATGATCTTCAATCAGAGTATGTCCGATCAGCCAGCCGGCGCACACCCCCAGGAAATGCTGAATGGAGGTTGGGGAAAAATGTGTCTGCTCCAGTTCGCTTTCCAGGGCGGGAAGCGTCCGCTTTCGGAATTCTCTGTGGATGCGCCGATGGGCCTTAAGCCCTGGGTAATCGATGGAAGTCATGTAGGCTTCCTCATCCGCGAAGTGCTGGATGGCGTGATCCTTGAAGTATTTTATCGCCTCTTGACAGGCAAAGTGGCTTTTTTCCTCTCTGTTTACAAAGCCAAACAGTTTATTGAGAATGTTGAAGAGTTTTTTGTGTTCCCTGTCAATGATGTCCACCCCTGTATTATACCGTTCATCCCATATCAAACGATTTTGCATATTCTTTCCTCCCTAATGCCCGGGGCTGCTTTCCATCTATATACTTTAAACTATAATATGCTAAAATGTGCCGGAATGTGACATTTTTTTCGACTTCACGGGGCAGCGGCATCCGTTAGATTTTTTCATAAAAGCTTTGTAATTCTGTCCGAAATAGAGTAGGATAGAGGCAGGAGGTATGAAAGCGATGGCAGACAAAATCCAGATAAAAAAAGAGAATGTAAAGACCCTGTTCGACTCCCCCTATCTGCGGGTGGCGGATCTGCAGTACGCCCCGGGGAAGCATTACTACGACGCCACCAGGAGGGACATGGAAAATCTCACCGCAGTGAAGTCGGATGAGGAATTCGCGGCCATGCTTGCGGACGCCGTGAGCTGCATCGTCATCCTTGACGGGGAGGAGGAGCCAAAACTTCTGCTGTCCTATGAATTCCGCTATCCGGCGGGCCAGTATCTGCTCAGCGTGCCGGCGGGGCTCATTGACGAAGAGGACAAGGGGAAACCGGATCCGCTCATTACCACGGCCATTCGGGAGATCAGAGAGGAGACCGGCCTGGAAGTGAAAGCCGCCGATTCCGTCAAAGTGGTGAATCCCTTAGTGTTTTCCACGCCCGGACTCACGGACGAGAGCAATGCGCTGATGTGTGCCGTGCTGCGATCGGCAAAGCTCTCCGACCTGTCCCAGGAGGGGGCGGTGGGCTCGGAGCAGTTCGATGGCTTCTGCCTGTTGACCCGGAGCCAGGCCAGGGAAATCCTGCGCACGGGCCGGGATCAGCGGGGGAGATATTATCCCTTATATACCTGGGCGGCGCTGATGTACTTCGTGTCGGATATATGGAGAGAGGCGACGGACTGATGCGTCGGGACTTGAGTGAACGGCGGGGAAAGGGGCACGGATGAAAAACTATACTCAAGTTTATGTAAGAAACAGCATGGAGGCGGCAGAAACTTATTGCAGGGCATTTGGTGCAGAGATAACCTTTGAGATCAAAAATGATAGCGGGACTGCCTATGAACACTGCGAATTATCCGTCGAGGGCCAGGGCTTTTTGGCGATCGGAGAAGCGAAGAATCCCTGCGATGTGGATGTCGTTCACAAATTGAAATGGGAAACAATGACTTTTAATGTATTTGAGATGGGAACCGAAGAGAGAGTTCGGCATGCGCTTGAAGTTTTGCGCGATGGCGGCGCTGTCCTGGAGGAGATTCACGAGCTGCCCTGGAGCAAATGCTGCGCCACCGTTATTGACCGGTATGGGGTATGCTGGTGGGTTTCGATTTAATGCGTAAAAAATGCGTTATTTCGTCTAAGACCTTTCCGGGACGGAAAAAGGGAGAAATTTTTCGGATACCGAAAAAATAGAAGACTGGAGGAATCACTCTTATGAAGATGTTGAAAATCAATGAAAACGTGCCGGAGGCATCGGCCATCGGCCTGGGATGCATGCGGATTACCGGTCTGGGAAGCAGCAGGGCCGTGCAGGAATTGGTGGAGGCTTCCATGGAGGCGGGGATCAATTTCTTTGATCATGCGGACATTTACGCAGGGGGAGAGGCGGAAAGCCAGTTCGGGAAAATCCTGACGCCCGAACTGCGCAGCCGGATGGTGATACAGACCAAATGCGCCATCCGCCCCGGTGTCTGCTACGATTTTTCAAAGGAACATATCCTGGAGTCCGTGGACGGCAGCTTAAAGAGGCTCAATACGGACTATATCGACATCCTGCTGCTGCATCGTCCGGACGCGCTGATGGACCCGGAGGAGGTGGCGGAGGCTTTCGACGTCCTGAAAAAAGCCGGAAAAGTCCGCGCTTTCGGCGTCAGCAACCACAATCCCATGCAGATGGAGCTGCTGAACAGCTGTCTGTCGGAGCCCCTGTGCGTGAACCAGATACAGTTCTCCGTGGCCCACTGCCCCACCATTGACGGGGGGCTGAATGTGAATATTCACAATGACGCTGGGTGCAGCAGGGACGGCAGTGTCATCGAGTACTGCAGGCTGAAGAAAATGACTATACAGGCGTGGTCTCCGTTCCTGTACGGCATGTTTGAGGGCGTTTTCATCGGAAACGAGAAATTCCCCGAACTGAACAGGGTCATGGACCGCCTGGCGCAGAAATACCAGGTGACGCCCAATGCCATTGCGGTGGCCTGGATCATGCGTCATCCGGCCAATATCCAGACCATTGTGGGCAGCACCAATGCAAAGCGGGTAGGAGATGTCTGCAAGGCCTCCCACATACGCCTGACCCGGGACGAATGGTATGAGATGTACCTCTCGGCGGGGAAGAAGCTGCCCTGACGGACATTAAGGCCCGGGGCAGGGGGGCGCAGGCGCGGTTTCCGCTGGCAGAGCGAATGTAAAGCAGACCACGGAGGGTTCTGACTCCGGGAGAGCCCGGGCTGTCAGGGAGCCACCCATGGCCTCTGCCAGGGATTTGGCGATAGGCAGCCCAAGGCCGGAGCCGCCCTTGCCCCGGGAGCCGTCGTTTCTGTAGAACCGATCGAAAAGATTCGGCACATCGTGCTCTCTTATTTCAAGAGAATCATTCTCGAAGCAAATCAGAACCTGCCCGCAGCTGTCCGACATACGGATGTCCAGATAGCTGTGGGCGTATCTTGCCGCATTTTGAATGAGATTTGCAAAGACGCGCTCCAGGGCGTCCCTGTTTCCCTGCACCGCCACAGGATGCTCCGGCAGCCGGCAGTCCAGGCGAAAGCCTGGCTTTTCCAGCAGCCTGCAGTGCTCTGCCAGACTCTCCCGAAGCAATCTGGAGATGTCCAGACGCTCCGTCTCCAGCGCAAAATCCGGTCCGTTTAGGCAGGAGAAAGCATAGAACTGGGAGACCAGATGCTCCATGGACCTGGCGCTGCGCTCCAGAATGTCCAGGGTCTCCGGCAGCCGGAAAGAGGTGTTCCCTGCAGGGCTTCTCAGCCATTTCAGGTATCCCAATATGACGGTCAGCGGCGTCCGCAGATCATGGCTTATGTTTTCGATCTGCTGCCGGAACTCCCGCTCCCGTTTTTCATAGGCCAGGTGCTCCCTGCGGATCTGCTCCAGCATGCCGTTGACGGACTTCATGAGCCGCTCCAGTTCTTTGTCCGGCAGAGGGAGGCGGAGTATCCGGTTTTGGAGTAAGTCGCCCTGTATCCTGGTAAGCTCCAGCGCCGTCTCCCGGAGGGCATGCTTTAAGGCGAAATACCGAAAAGAAAAATACGCAGCAACAACCGTAAAAAGTACCAGCCCCAAATCCTGTATCCGGAAAAAGCCGTCCATCTCAATCCTCCATATGAAAACGCCTTTGGCGCAGGCGCAGATTTTCGTCAAATGTCCTGTTTTCTCAATAATAGCACACCTAACCCGCTGAACACAAGCATGCCAGCAGCGCCGGACATGAGACACTTGATCATGCCCTCTGCCGTGTCCCATACGGCAGTGCATTCTGACGTATTCACATGGGTTGCCGCCGGAATGAAGTTGGCCGGCATCCACATGGCGATATTCATGAGGGCATTGGAGCCCAGGAGCATCCCGGCCAGCAGGAGAAGCTTGGGCAACAGGAGCATCACGGTCAGCCATGCCAGAACGCTGAAAAAGCTGTTTTCAAACAAGCTCAGCACAACTACGGCCAGAATCAGGGAGGCCGTGGCGATGAGAGACATAGCAGGGATTTCCAGCAGCATATCCCATAGGGTAACGGGACCCGTCCCATGCAGCAGCAGGACGGCGCTTCCGATGTACACAGGCAGCGCCAGTGCCAGCAGAGTCAGAGAAACCACAAAACAGACAATACATTTTCCCGCGAACAGCTGCATCCGGGAGAGGCCGAAAGCGACGCTGTTTCCCATGGCGCCGTTACGCCTCTCGGATTCGTACAGCATGACGGCAATGTCGGAGGCCACATAGCAGTACAGCATGGGTGCGGCCACAAGCATGGAATAGGAGAAAGAGGTAGAGCCATAGCGGAAATGCTCCACATCTTTCATGAGACCCAAGGTCACGTTCAGAAACAGGACCATTGCCACCAGACCGATGGCGGTGCCATGAATTTCTTTGCTGCGAACCGCCCTGTAGAGTTCGCTTCTGATAAAGTTCAGCATGATTCTTTCCCTCCGTTCTTCAGGTTCATGTAATAGTCCTCCAGGGAGGCGGACTTACGCTCCAGCCCCAGGATGCAGAGCCCATGCTCCATGGCCAGGCGGCTGTAGGCCTCAGGTTCCCGGCGGAAGCCGCGGATCTGGATGGTGCCCTCCGGGAGCACCCGCCAGCTCTCCTCCGGGAAATGCTTTGCCAGCAGGGCGGCGTACTTTTCCCTGTCGTCCACGGCGATGTCCAGGCGGTCTGCGCATCTTTCGTGCAGCTCCTGGGCGGATATCTCCTCCAAGAGCTTTCCCCTGCTCAGGAACCCGAACACGGTGGCAGTCTGCTGGAGCTCGGGCAGGATGTGGCTGGACAGCAGGATGGTGATGTTCTTCTCTGTGTTCAGCCTATGGAGCAGGGCGCGCAGCTCCACGATGCCG
>JAAWOU010000077.1 GCA_022799755.1 Lachnospiraceae bacterium | reverse complement strand
TATTCCACATCTCCTCCCGGGGTGATCATCCTGATCCGCATTCTGTCCGGCGTTGTCTCCCTGTGCCGCAAAAACAGAACCCCTGCATGGGGAAATGTCACTGTCAGTACATTTCCCTCAATCTCTCCGTCGTCCAGCGCAATCTGCGTGCCGTATTCGAAAAATCTCACCAGCATGCTGTCGTCTGCACTGCTCTGGCATTCCAGGTGGTATTTTCGGTTCTCTTTTCCCACTATCCTGAAACTGGTGTCTGTTATCCTTTCCTCCTCATCCCCGTCCTGCCGGTTCAGGTAATGCTCGTTTGCAGAAAAGACTATCTCTTCCTCTCCGGAATAGCTTTCCCCGAACACTTCGTTGATAACCGGGATAATCAGACTGCTGCAGTCATTCAGCAGGGTACGAAATACATCGTCGTAGGGCGTTCCAGTTCTTTTTGTCTCCTCCATGCCTTTCCTTTCTCTGTCTCTATTTTAACACGGCTGCAGAATTTCCTCAATTATTTTTCGCCAGGCGATTCATTTTTTTATTTGGATGATTTTTCCGTAATTCGGCAGAAACACCGCACAGCTTTAGATAAAATAGAGTACCTAATGATATATTTACGATTTCTAAGAATAGGATACACTTTATGTCGTCTTATGTCAAGTCTGGATTTTTCGTTCGTTACAGCTCTGACGAATGTCCACGAAACACCTCGCGAAAGCACCCATAAAAATATAAAATTAAATTTTTCGAATGATAGAAGAAAGAATCCTTGTCATCAGCGGGACCCGACGCTGGTAAGTAATATAGGTCCCGCTGATACCGGAACTGCTTCAGCAGGGACAGCAACTCCGGGAACAAACAGCTTTTCCATTGCAACCGGATTATGGCGGCACCTTGGCCCTACAGCTCTGACTCCCGCAGCTCCTGTGTCATGTCCGCATAATACCAGAGCTCTCCCTTGCCGCCGTTCTTGGTATAGGCCGACTCTATTCTGGAGAAGACAGGACTGCAATATTCTTTCTCAATGTTGACCAGCATCAGGATAAAATGCCGGTTGCCGTACCTGGTGTAGGCGTCGCCCACTCGCAGGGAACCGCTGAGCACGCTCTTTAAGAGGATCATCTCATCCTGGAGGTTCATCTGTTTCTGACCGCTTTTGATTTCCCTCTGGCTTAAGGTCAGGAACATCAGGACCGCCTCGAACTGATTTCTTCCCTTTGCCCGGGCTACCAGACGGCAATAGTCCACAAAGCTGGGATAAGTACAATAGTAGGCACCCTTAACGATCTCCTGGCCAAAGATCGCTTTCTTGATATCGTTCTTTCTGCCCATGAACACCCGGTCCATGTTCCGCCAGCTGCCCATTTCTCCGCCTCTTTTGTGGTTCTCGTCTTTCAGTTCCAGTTTCTCAAAGCATTCCTGCATCTCGGCTGTAGGCGGTGTCCCCAGTTCCCGGGCATACAGTTCCATGGTGCTGTTATAGATGTCAATGGCCTCTTCGTAGCGGTAAATCTCCAAATTGCATTTTATCAGCTGTGTCTGCCAGTTGTCAAAAGGATAGATGGCTGCCGCTTTCGCGTAGAGAGCAAGACGGTTCTTATAATCATTATTCTTTATGTATTCTTTTTCCAGCTCCCTCACCGTATAGATGTAGAGCCCCTTATAGTAATTGCTTTTGTGGTAGAACCAGGTCTCGGACTGGTTCGCGGGAAGCAGCTCCCCGGAATAAAGGTCGTTGGCGCTGCGGAGCAGATCGATTCTCTCTGTGAAGCCGTTACAACCCCCCCTATTTGATTTTTGGGCTTTTTCCACCGCCTGCTCAAATGTCCGGGTATCCGTCTCCAGAGGCATGCTGATCTTCAGGGTACATTTCCCCTCGTTCAGTTCCACGTATTCCTCCTCCGGGAGTCCGCATGCCACAAGCTGACCTTTCAGCCGATAGATGAGGTTATTCAGATTTCGGTTGCGGTTTGCGGTGTCCGCACGGCTCTCATTCCAGCCATACAGGTTGTCGATGAGCTCATTCTTGGGAATTCCACTCGGATAGGACAGAAGAAGCATCTGAAGCAGACGGACAGACTTTGAACTCCCCATTTTATTCAGCTTCACGGCTTCATCCCCATAGTACATGGCGAAGCCTCCCAGTAATTGTACATGCAGCACCCTCTCTTGCGGCATCTTCTCCCCCTCCTTGCACTTTGACGTTCTCAGCGGACCTGTCTCCGGCGCTCTTCCCCGCCGGGACAATTTGCATCCCGGGATTTTCGTGGAAAAAGCACCCGAAAACACCTCGCGAAACTACCCGTAAGCAGAAACCGATTTACCGGAATCATGTCTGCCTGTTCCGGGTTTCACAGGGCTAACGGGTATCCGGTCCCGCCCCGGTACGCACCTTGGCGCTATCTGTGCTCCTCCAAAACGCAGACTCCCTATCATTCTCACAAACTCACATACTAACGGGGGGCTTGATCAGAATTAACATACCTTTTTATAACATAGAAGACGCGCTCCTCCAAAACACAGAATTAATATAGCTCTAACGTTAGCATATTCATTTCCCGGTGTCAAGTGACAATTGGCATCTGCCAAAATTTCGCCAAAATTTCCCGCAAGTCCTGCAAAATTACAAAGACCGCAATTTTGCTTTCGCGGCAGAGGCTGTCCGAACCGCTTCATCATCCGCCCCTCACTGCGCCTTAAGCACACCCAGCAGCACAAACCGTGCATCCGGAAATTCATAGCTGCAGGTGGACAGGGTAAGGATATGGTCCGACGCGGATGGCCTGACGTCGCTGACGATCAGGGATTTGGAAATGCTTTCGGCGATCCAGGCCTCATAGTCCGCCTCCGACGCAAACGCCGTCACCCAGGCGTCGTCCTGAATATCCGCCACATATCCCGCAAACAGCTCAACGGTGTAGTTTCCGTCCGGGGTCATCAAAAGCATCCTGGGATGCTCCTCAAAATACGCCTGGCTTTTGTAATTGGCCAAGGCAGCGAACATGGCTCCGCTCTTCATATAATGTCCGTAAATGATACAGTGGGAATCCGAAAAGTCACTCCTGTTCCGACAGTCCAGGAAGATACAGCCGTCCGGATTGGTCTGGCCGTCAAACATATGGTCCAGATAGTACTCATTGTCCCCGGCCTGGGCAATGGGATAATTGATTACGCTGAACTCGTCGTAAATCCATCCCACGATTCCCCTGTTGATGCTGCCGAGGCTGTTAAAATCCACCTCCGGAAAGGAGACCGCCTGCCGGACATCCGCTCTGTCCGTGTTCTGGCCTGCCCCGTCCCCCTCCGGTAAGCCCGCCCCTGAAGCCGTTCCTCCAGCCGTCTCCGGAAACCGTATGAACATGTCCAGCTTCTCATATGCGTGCTCCGCTGTCTTCCTCTCATGCATAATCTCCCAGATCCGGTATCCCGACATTCCGAATATTGCTGCCAGAATCCCTGCCAGGATACACAGAAGCACCTTTCCCATACCTTTCATAAAATCCTCCCTTTTCCGGCCTCCATGACACAAAGAGGCTGACCGAATTGCTCCGATCAACCCCTGGTTATCCAATTGCGCCAGCTTCATGTATTCTGTCTGTTCCCGGTTCTGCCGCTCCAAAACAGATTGCCCGCCGCAGTCAGCAGCACCGCTCCGGCCACACCGCAGGCCAGATAGATCTTTCCCTTGGTGCCGGAACAGACCGCCAAAATGCTTCCAAGGACGGGAACCGCCCGGGCCATCCGCCCGATCAGGTTCTCATATGCCACCGGGGCCAGATCGTTTTCCTCGTTGGCATCCCCTTTTGTGATGAATTCTCCCTCCACCACATGGTTCTCCACCACCCGGTGCGTGATCACGGCGCCTCTCTCGAAAAAGGCGATCACGTCTCCCGCCTCCACATCCTCCGGCTCCGCCGGCTCCACATAGAGGGCGCTGCCCACGGGGATTGCCGGTTCCATGCTTCCGCTCACCACCACATACACCTCATACCCCATCAGCCGCGGTATGGTCATGGGAATGCAGACTGCCACGATTGCAGCCAGAATCAGCACAGACAAAGCAAAACATATCCTACGTCCCAACGTTCCGTTCCCGTCCTTTCCGCACGGTTATCCAAGAGCATCTTTCCCGGTGCCTGCCGCTTTCCTCATCTTGCGGTACATAAGCGCTCCTGCCGCCAAAGCAGCCACGGCGATCACCCCGATTCCCGCCGCAGTCCATGTATTCCTCCGCAGCCGGATGTTGGCCTCGGCCACTGTGCCGTCCCTGTCCGGCGCAAAGTCTCCCAGAGGCGTATCGCCCTCGTCCAGGTCCACGATGTCCTCCGGCTCCCCGCCGTTGGCTCCCAGAGGTGTGTCCTGATCCTGCGCTTCCTCCGGCAAAATCTCCTCCTGCCCGGGCGGTGTCGCTTCCGCCCCGGCGCCTCCGGGAACTGCCGCATCCCCTCCGAAAGCCGCCCCGCCGTCCGGGGCTACGTCTCCGGACGGGGCGTCTCCCTGCGTACCGCCTCCCGATACAGCGCCTCCGCCCGGTGTGTCTCCCTGTATACCGCCTCCCGGGGCGATATCTCCGCCCGGCATCTGCCCGTCGGTGGCGATCCGGCTGTATACAAAGGTAAATACGTTCCGGCTGGCATCGCTCTGCAGAGTCCTTGTGAGGTTATAGGCCTGAGGCTGATAATTTGACACGTACAGATAAGCGATCACCGGCCTGTCGCCTACATTTCCGTAATAAGTCTGGCTGGGATAGAGCTGATTCCCCGCGGCGTCCTGATAATTTACGGTGTACTGCACCATATCGCCCCGGATTCCGTATGCCACCACATAATCCTGATCCCGCTCCACCCGGAAATATGCCAGCTCCAGACTCTCGTCCCGGCCCCCCATGCGGATCCCTTTTACATAATACTTGCTGTCCTGGGCCACGGAAGCCGCGCTGTTCAGGAAGCGGATATGATTGGCAGCCGTCAGCCCCGTGATTCTCACCAGACCGCCGTCGTCCTCCATGCTGATCCGGTAATCCCCGCCGCCGTCCACGGTGATGGATATTCCGTCCTCCAAGCTTAAAACCCCCTGATTTCCCGCGCTGATCGTCACGGTATAAGTATAATTCTTCCGCTCCGCTGCCAGACAGGTCACGGAAGCAGACAAAAGCAGACAGACGGCTGTCAGCAGGGAAACCGTTCTCATCGCTATCTTCATCGCCCACAGCCTCCTTTCTTTCCGGCTTTATGGAGACCGTACAGAGCCAGGATCAAAAGCCCCAGCCCGGAGCCCAGGGAGAGATACACATACAGCATCAGATTGCTGTCGTCCCCTGTCTTGGGAGGCGTCCTGGAGGGCGTCTCCCCGCCGGATTCCTCACCGGGCTCCTCGCCCTCCCGGTCATTTACCGGCACCGGATTCCTGCGCTCCTCCACCGCAAAGTTCAGGGTCAGGTTGGCCAGGGTGTCCTGGTAGGTATTCCCCTGGGTCTCCCCGTCCAGGGCCACACGCAGGGAAATGCTCCCCTGCTCCCCTGCTTTCAGGGTGTCCAGGTAAAAGTATTCGTCCAGGGACTGGGTGGCTTCATGCAGGCCCTGGCCCACGCCCGTATCACCGGTGCGGTCCCCGCCTACCGTATCGCTGCTGTATAGGGTCTCCTGCTCCCCCTGGGAGGGCCGGTAGGTCAGGACGTAGGAATAACCGCCGCTGGCCGCCACTTTCTGGCTGTCCTCCAGGGACCGGAGGACCTTGTTGGTCATCCACCAGTCGGTTTCCTTTCCGCCTGTGTTCTGCAATGCCACCGTAATCTCGATGCTGTCCCCCGGCTGCAGATTGTAGATCGCATCATTGATATCGGAAGTATTGAAGTTGCTTTCCATCCTGCTGCCCGTGAAATTCACGGTCCAGCCGGAATCCCCCTTATAATCCTCCGCGCAGACCGTCGCCCCATTCCCCAATACCATGGAGCAGGCAAGCAACCATCCCATCCATTTCTTCTTCATCCCGTCAACTCCCATCCGCCTGTGGCCCAGGCTTCTATCTCAATTGCCCCACGCGGTCCGCATGTACAGCGGAACCTGCTTTCCGTGGTCTTGCCCTTACTTCAGCCGCAGCTTCCCCCCGGCGTCCACTTCCACGTCCACGCCCCAGGCGCTCTTGATGGCGCTTACCGCATTGTGGGTCTGCACCGCGTCCACCTCCGCTTCCACTACAAAGGAAGCGCCGTCATAGTCATAGACTGTCCTGACAGTGGTCCGTCCCTCTGCGTCCGTGGAACCGGTCCGGGTCACTTTCGCAGCCACCTCGCTCTTAATGGTCACGGAGTCCGCAAAGGCTTCCGTCTCGTAAAAGACGCCGCCCTCACCGGCCGCAGCCAGCGGGCTGTCATAGTAGAGCACGATCATCTCCCCGTCCATAGGGTCATCCTCCTTAAGCCTGGCAGTGGTGGCCTCATGGTCCACGATCCAGTGATCGTTGGTCAGATGCAGATCGATCATGGCCGGGGAGAGATGGGGCAGCTTGTTGCCCTCTTGGTCCACCCAGTATTTGTACAATTTCACCCGGACATACTCGTCGATGGAGCCGCTGTTCCTCACGCTTAATACTTCCGGATAGGTCCTGCCGATCTGCCATGTCTCGCCCTCAGGGAGGGTCAGCAGCTGCCCCGATGCCTGGTTCCATACATTGTCCGCATGGGTATAGTCCCGGTAGCTGACGATTTTACCGTTTTCCACCAGGGACACGCCGATGCTCTGGACGTCAATCTGGGCAGTATAGGTCTCCGAATAAAAGGTCAGCGCCGCCCGGGTGCTGCCTATGGCGCTGAAAGCCAAAAGCCCTGCGGCCAAAACGAACAGGCCAAGGGTTCCGGGGACCGGATTGCGCTTCCTGCTCCTGTCACTCATGGGCCCCGCCTCCTTCCCGGTCATAGCTGTCACTGTCCGTGATCAGCTTGGCGTCCCAGTCCGCGTAAGGGACGCCGTCCTCGGTATACAATACCGCCGTGCATTCCTGAATTACTACAACATTGAAGTCCTCTGTGTAGGGAGGCGGTGTCTCCAGGGCCGGATCCTCCACGGTCACTGTAGGCAGTGTGATCTTCACATCCAAAGTCCCTGTGCTGCCTCCTGCGGGCAGGATTTCATCATAATACCAATACCCGTCGCCGCCGTCGCGCCAGCCCGGACTTCCCGCATATTCCAGCCCATAAGTGCTGCCCGCGAAAACCCTCACCCGGACATAGCACTCTGCCGTGCCCGTATTGTCCAGCCGGATCCGCTTGGTCCAGTCGGAGAACTGCTCCGTGATCTGGGACTTCGTATCCACTGTAATCTGATGGCCGCCTTTCGCCGTGGCAAATGTGGTGAAATAAGCCCTGGCGCTTCCTGCACAAGCCCCGGCCACAAGCGCCAGCGCAACTGCAGCCATGCATGCTGTCTTCTTCATCCCTCTCAAAATCGCCACCTCCTATTCCCCGACCTGCGGATCGCCCTGATCCTCTGTTCCGCCTCCGACTTCGGGCCGGTCCGTGGTCCACCGGTACGTATTGTGCTCCGTGTCGTAGCGGAACCGGTTCTCTATGCCGTAACCGCTCTTCCGGTCCTCGTCGTATGCATTCTCAAAGGAGAAAGTGACTGGGTTTCCCTCCTCCCCTTCGGCTGTCACGGGCTTTTTCCCGTCGTCCGATACGGTCACCTCACAGTTGGCGCCGCTGTAGATCTCCGTCACCGTCACCACTGCCTCTGCCGGGATGTGATCCAGTATGACCTCCTTGGTCCCTGTCTCCGAAAAAGTCAGGGATACTACATTGCTGTAGACAATCTCCGAATCCGGATCCAGGCTCTCCCTGGCCACCACGTCAAAGACAAAGGTTACATCCCCCTGGGAGACATTGTATTCCGTCAGAGCCTTTGTGATCCGGATGCTGCCGTAGCGCGGCTTTCTGGCAGGTTTCAGGACCGCCTCTCTCTCGTACTGCCAGGTGTCAGATCCATTCCCTCCCACATACTGGTACTCCGACCAGGGCAGTGACACGATCATGGGCGTGAAAGCATATTCGTATTTGGGACTGTCCGCCTGGTCCACCAGGATCAAATACAGTCCCAGATCCATTCCGGAAAAAGGTCTCTTCTCAATGACGCCGGCCTCGGTCACATGAACGGTCCCGCTGTAGGCAGGGGATATTTTCGGTTCCCCCACAGGCTTTTTCTCCTCGTCCAACTCATAAACCGCCGCAAGGGCGGCCTCGGACATCTCTCTCCAGTCCCCGTCCTCCCCGGGGAGATCCCTGAAGCTTTCCGTGAACTCGTATTGCCCTGTCTCCAGCATATCCGCCAGCTTCCAGGCGCGCACCGTAAGCTCCCCTCTGGCCCCGTCAGCGCCCTTGATGCGGGCCATGTCCCGGCCCATCTGCGCCGAGTCCGCCCCCAGGGTCAGCGTCAGTTCCCCTTTCTGCTGCATATCCACCTGCATGGCGGCCTGTACGCCCGGCTTATTCCACAGGACGGCAGTCAGCACAAGCAGGCCCATGACTGCCGGAATCTTATTCTTTAGAATGCCTTTCTTCCATGGACTGTTCTTCTTCCACGGAATGCTTTTCTTCCACTTTTTCACGCCCATGTTCCTCCCTCTCTCGCTCTGAGTCCTTTTTTCGCCTTGGGCTTTTTCCTGCCATGAAGAGCACGCCCATCAGCGCGATCATGGCCATTATCAATACCAGGTAGAGCATGTAGTAGCTCTGGATGGATTCCACCATATTCCCCACCGGAGTCTTCTCTACGGCCTCTTCCTCTCCGTTGTAAGCCGTACGTTTTCCCCGGACCAAGAGTCTGTGGGAATTGACTCCGTAGGGCGTACAGGTCAGAAGCGTCACATAATCCTCCCCCGGCACTACCTCCATGGCGCCCGTGAGAGCGTCCAGATCATCCTTATCTATCATAGGAAGAATCTGATCCACCTCATAGGCCAGCACCTGATCCAGAATATGGATGTAAAACCGGTCTCCCGGCTCCATCCGGTCCAGATCCGTGAACAGCTTTGCGCTGGGCAGGCCCCTGTGAGCCGCCAGCACGCAGTGGGTGCCCTGCCCTCCTATGGGCAGCTTGGTACCGCTTACATGTCCGATGCCTGTCTGGAGGATATCGTCCGCCGTCCCATGATAGACAGACAGCCTGACGTCTATCTTCGGGATGGACAGATAGCCCATGACCCCGTTGCCCGCAGCGTTTAGGACTTTCCAGTATTCCGTGTCCTCCATGGCCTGGTCCTCATTTCCGAAAGCATCATAGGTGAAATCATTCCGGGACCTGGCATCATTGAATGCGCGGGCCCTCTCCCATTCCCTGCTGTAATCCTCGGGCTCCAGGTTTGCCACCACCTCTTCATAGCTGGAAATCAGCTTGCTCTGGCGGTAGGCGTTCCACTGGTCGGACAGGGCAGGATAGGCGAATATCCCCAGACCTATGAGGAAGATCAGTCCGAACAGCAGGTTACTCAGTTTCCGTTTCATGCTTTTCCTCTCCGGTCATATAGATACATTAGCAGAATAAAAGCGCCGGTCACCCCCAGCCCTACCAGCACCCACAGCAGGTAATTGGTATGAACGCTGGGACCGGTGTAGCCGGAAGTGGCTATATCCATGTCTTCTATTTCTTCCAAGTCCACCCGGCTTCCCCGCACCAGCAGCCTGTGGCTGTTCACACCGTAAGGCGTACAGGTCATCAGGGTCACCAGATCCATTCCCTCTTCCGCGCCCAGATTGGTCGTATCCGACGGCTCCACCACGGTTATCCGGTCCACCTGGTAGCAGAGTCTGTCGTCCAGCACGGAGAGGATAAAGTAATCCCCCTCCTCCAGCCGGTCCAAATCCGTGAACAGCGCCGCACTGGGCAGGCCCCTGTGGGCGGATATCACCGCATGGGTTCCCTGGCCGCCCACAGGCAGGGAGCTGCCCTCCAGATGGCCGGCCGCTCTCTGCAGCACTTCTTCGCCCGTGGTGTGGAACACGGGAAGCTTCACGTTGATTTTGGGAATCTCCACATATCCCATCATGCCGTCCCCGGTCAGGTTCAGACAGGCCATGTACGCCTCGTCCGGCGCCTCTAAGCTTGCCGCCATGGCAAAGGAATCCGGCAGGATATATGGCTTCATGGCCTCATTGTAGGCTGCCGCCTCTCTCCACTTTTCATCGTAGTCGATGAGTCCCGCCGAGGTCTGCTCCGAAACCACCTCCTCATAGGAGGAAATCAGCTTGCTCTGGCGGTAATCGTTCCACGCATTGGAGAGGAAAGGATACAGCAGCAGGGACAGACCGGCCAGAAAAATCAGTGCGAATATGCATTTTGTTATCTTGTTCTTCATCCGGGCTCTCCTTGTTGTTGTATTTGGGACGGAATCATATTTTCAAGAACCGTTCAGACAGCCGAAGCTGCCTGAACGGAATATGCGGTGCTCGTATCTTACTTCTCAGCCTTTCTGCGGGTTGCGAAGAACAGGCCTGCCGCGATGATCATGATGGCACATCCTCCGACAGTAAAGAGGGTGGTGCCGATGCCGCCGGTGGAGGGAAGGGATGCAAGCTTGGTATTGGGAATGGTCGTTCCCTCATCTTTTGTGGTAAGGTTCTTTAAGCTTGTCACTGTCCCTGCTCCGGGATTTGAGGAGATAAATGTTTCCTCATTTGTCGTTGTGGTTTCCGTTTTCAGATAGGCAGCGACTAAATTCCTGCCTGTCTCAGCGGATACCACACCGTTTTCCCCTTCACTCACTTCTGCGTCCAGCGGATAGAAGTTATTCTTTACATCCAGCCAGCCGATCTGCTCCGCCTTGACAGCCTCATCCGGATTGGTAGTGTACTCTCTCCTTGTCACGGTTCCCGTGATCGTTGTCGTAGCCGTTGTCCACTGGGCCACGATCTCAAATACATCCTCATTCAGGCTGTATCCTGCGGGGGCCGAAATCTCCTTGATATAATAGGTTCCGGCGCCCACCTGGCTGGACACTGCATAACCTGCTTCATTGGTGGTCACAATGTCGATCAGTTTATCGGCGGTGCAGCTGGGATCAGAGTAAATGCCGAAGACTGCTCCTGCCAGTCCGTCTTTGTCCTCCCCCTCTCCGGTCTTAAGGAATGCCAGCTGGTAGGTGTATACGGTCTCTTTGTCTGTCTTCTCCTGTATGTCATCGCCCTGGGGCAGCTCAGCCTCTGTCGGATCATAATTAAAATCCGTGTTGGGCTGGTTCGTATAGTGCAGCGTCGTGGTATTGGTATTTCCGGCAGAGCCCACCACCGCCGCGTCATTGATGACAGCCTTGTAAGTAATGGTCGGAACACGGACAGCGCCGTTTTCTCCGTAGATAAGGGCGTCATAGACAAAAGTCATGTTGAAGCCCACAGTCTTGCCGTTTTCCATGACTTCCTTTGCATATGCCACCGCCTTATTTTCATAGGTAAAGGTGACGATGCCGTTTTCATCCGGCTCTGATTTTGTCACTTCCAGGTTGCCGTCGAGTTTCAATGTCAGTGTACTGAATTCAAAGGTGAGCCCCTGGCTGGTTCTGTCGGAGATGGCCAGGCTCTTGTTTACCGCTTCTTTCGGATAGCTGGGAAGCACGGGGGTAATGCTGTATTCTACCCTGTCGCCTACAGATGCCGTGGCATTGTTGGTTGCAGGCGGAGTGGTTGAGGTATTGGTTCCCTCGGGCAGCGTATTGCCGCTGATGGTATCATCCTTGTCTATCGTATCCTGGTTGATCTGCTTGTCAATGCTGGGCGTGGTCTTTTTCGCCACGGCGCTTGCACCGTTGAGATAGTGGGCGTCTGAGGCAAGGATAGAGCCGCCGATCAGTTCCGTGCCCGTGATGTTGCCCTGGTCGTCTTTTACGCTGTTGTAAGTCGCAGTCAGCAGAATCGGATTGTAGACGGAACCGTCCTCTGCCCCTGTGATGATGGCGATATAGGCACCTGCCGACACTTTTGCAGTAAATACGCCCTCAGAGCTAAGCGTTCCGCCGGTGATCGGAGTAGCGGTCATCTCTCCTCTCACGATGGCATTGGCGATTTCCGTGATCTGGCCGGAGGTTGCATTGGCAAAATCAATTTCGCTGCCCGAGACCCAGTTATACCGGATCAGGCCGTTCTGCCCGTTGTTGCCGTATTCCGCGGAGGCGATCTGATACAAAGCCACGTTAGGCTGTCCGCTGACTCCTGCGATTGTCACGTTCACGCGGTCGCTTTCCTTGGGGTAATCCGTAATTTCCACCGTAGTATTGGTTACAGTCTCCGAAACGCCCGGCGTTTCAGGGGCGGAAGGTTCCTGTACGTCCGGATCGGTACTCCCGGCAAACACGGTCACCGACATTCCCATGACCATGACTGCCGCCAGAAGCATGGCCAAAAGTTTCTTCATTTTCTTCATAGTCTTTTCCTTTCTTTTTACGGGCATTGCCCATAATTTACAAGATTTCCAGTTGCCAATTTACTTTATGCATTGTGCGCTTTCACACACCGTTGTTCGACGAACTGCTACCACTTCCTTTCTTTCTTTTTCGCACCTCCCTCATGGTATCCATGATTCTCAATCAGTGCTTTCTATTGTTTATATAGACCGACCCCCTGCCCCCGGGGCAGGAGAAGCCGATTATATGCATGCCGCCGGGCCATGGTTGACATTCATGCCGCGCTCTCCCTGGACCGGGCGCGCCTCCTGCCGCCCAGGCACAGCGCTGCCGAAGACGTCATAAGCAGGATTCCCGCAACCGTGTAAACACCCGTTCCGATTCCTCCGGTAGAGGGCAGCGCATAGAGCCTGTAGTTGCGGATGGTCAGCACAATGGCGCCCTCCGGCAGATCCGCCGCGCTGCTTTCCTCCGCCAGAACGACGGAGCCGTCTTTCTCCACCCGGATCTTCACGGGGGTGCTTAAGAGCATATATCCCGCCGGCGCCAGGGTCTCCGAAATCGTGTACTCGCCGGGCACCAGGCCGGTTATCTTCAGCGCGGCCGCATCCACGGTCAGCGTCGTCTTCGTCCCGTCCTCATTGTCAACGGGGATCAGACGCCATTTTTGATCGTTTCCGTTGTTTTTCGCAAGGCCTATGACCTTGTCGTTCTCTCTCCAGGAAACGCCGGTCATAAATGCCTCGTCTCCCGATCCGGCTAATACCGACTGAATTCCGCAGGTTCCGTCCTCATTTGCCCGGATGCGCCACTTCTGATTATCTCCGCCGTTGTTCTCCCACTGCTTCACCGGCGTCCATCCGCTTACATTGGGCAGGTCCAGGCACATGTCGGTTCCCTCTATTCTGAACACATAGCTGCCGTCAGGCTGGGGAAGAATCTCCATCACCTGTCCGGCGCTCTCCCCTTTCTTTTGCAGGGTTATCTCCGACTCCCGGGAAGCGCCGGTGCTGGTCAGGACATAGCTCTCATCCTCTCCCCAGACAATGTGGCATCTTGCCCCGCCCGCGCTGCCGTCGGCTCCGAATTCCTCAGCCTTATTGAGGGCTCTGTAGGATCCGTCCGGCTCCTGTCGGAAAGTGACCACTCTCCCGTCGGCATCCGTCACGACAAACGCCGCGCCGCTTAAAGGATTCCCCTCTCCGTCTGTCTTTCGAAGCTCCAGTTCCGACTCCGGGTAGAAACCGCTGTCATTGAATTTGGACTCCTGTACTTTCAGATTTTCCTGAAACATGGTCTCGGCATCTTTCATGACAATGCCCGAGATGGCCGTGTACTGCAATTGGCCGCTCTCTCCATAGACCGCAGCCGCGTCCGAGTCGATTTCGTCAAAGCCATTGTTCCAGCAGTCCTGTATGGTGGCTTTCAGAGTCGATAAGTCGCTGCCCTGGGCCGTGCCGCTGTTAAAACGCACCTGATAGGTTCCGGGCGGCAGATCCGTAAATTTGTATCGTCCCGGGCCGTAAACTTTGGCTTCCTCCACACTCTCTGCGCGCAGGCTGATCCGATATCCCGTCTCAATCTCAATGGGCGTATTCGTATTCGGATAGCAGACCGGCGCATATTCCCCGGCTGCGTCCAGCTTCCAGAGGCTTACTTTAACGCCGGACATGTAATCTTCCGGTTCCTCGTCCTGCTTGCCGTTCCTGTCGTAATCCATCCAGGTCAGCCCTTCCAGCGTGCGCCATACCGTAGGCGTCTCCGTGACGATGGTGGTGTCTCCGCTGTAGAGATGGTTCAGATAGCGATGATTCGTCTCCTCCCCGGCCTGGGTAGTATCCGGATACAGTTTTATCTTCAGCTTGACCTCCACGTTGCCGCCGGAGCCCAGCCGGCCGTCCATGTACCACGCCACCGGTGTCTGTCCCTGTGAATCAATGATGCCGTTTTGGTCGATCACGGCTCTGGTCCAGGATGCTTTTATCACCTCTGTCCCGATGTCTGTCAGTTTCTTTCCTTTGTAAGCGGGGTCCGTGGTATAGTAGATCGCAATGTCGCCGTTGTTTCCCGCCACGCGCAGCTTCCACTCCGTCAGCTCATATGCTCCGGTGTAATCGCTGTCGTTCTCCTTGTCCGGCATTCTGTCCATCAAAGACAGCGAGACTTCCTGGTCGGAGTTGTTGCTGTAATAGACTACATAGTCGATTTCACCGTCCTCTTCCACCACGTCCTGGAGCGCGTATTTGCCGAAAGAAGTGGCGTTGCCCCGGCTCACCGTGATGGGCGCTTTGGCCAGCTTACCGTTCTCCACGGTAGGGGCCCGCATATCGTCCTCGGATGTGATGTAGCTTTTGTTCAACAGCTCCACTTCCCCGATGGGCACGTCGGTCTGGGGATTATCCCTGGTACCGATGACTGCGGAAAAGCGAATTGGTTCCAGTTTCTCGTCCACTTTCACATGGGTGATGGTCCAGATGACCCTCGTCACTTTTCTGGTCACATCCGCTCCGTTCACCTTTTCCGTCTCTGTCACATCAGGCTGGATTTCCATGGTGATGGTGCTGCCTCCGCCTATGTCTACGGGCTGGTTCAGAGGGATTTTGATCCCTCCCGTTATGGTTCCCTGCACCCCTCCGTCCGCCGCTCCCTGACGATACTCGCCGCCGTAATAAGCGGAGTCCGCCAGATAGCTCAGATGCTGCGGAAGACTGTCTACCACCTTGATATCCGTGTAGTAATCGCCGTTGTTGCCGCCGCCTTCCCTGTGGGTATACTTGGTCCCCGGCTGCAGCACATAATCCACGATCCTCTGGTTCCGGTCCAGATCAAATACTTTCTTGTCCGTCCCCTCTGCGCTCTGCTGCAGGAGGTTCTTCGTGATATTGGTCTCGCAGCCGATGACCAGAAGCGTATCGCCATAGTGGGACCAATCCGAGTTATGGGTGCCTACGATGCCGCTTCCGTCCTCTCTGTAAGTCTCTTTCTGGTATAATACATCACCGTCTACATTAGCGCTGACAAGATACCCTTCCGGGAAATCGCCGAGCTTTGTGACGCTGTTTCCCTCCGCATCCTTTTCGCTCCAGTCAGGAAAGATGATCTCGTCAATTTCCCGATCCCCGTACATCGCCTTAGTCCAGACCCGGGAGGTGGAGGCCAGCATGTAAGTATTTCCGATGAGACCATCGTCACTTCTGACCTTTGCGTGATGGAAGCAGCAGTAATACGGATCCGGCCCTTCCACGGTGCCGGGCCCCTGAAAGCAGTACAGGATGCCCACACACAATTTCCCCTCCGGGATATCCTCAAGGCTCTTGTAAAACAGCAGGTCGTCTTCGTAAGTGGATCGCAGCTCGTCGTCATCGACCCAGTCGGTGCCGTCCTGTTTCGTGGCATAATAAATGATAACATTGTCCCGAAGCGCTTCCTCCTGGTCTTTCCCGTCAAGGGTGGCTCCGCCGCTGAGCGCCGGTCTCCACTCTTTTGTAAGCTCTATGGCGCTCCCGTAGAACTTGGACAGGTTCGTACCCCAGTAGAGCTGATTTCCCTCTTCCTTATTGGGATTGTAGGAGAAGCCTCCCATCAGGTGCAGCTCTGCTTCCGGCGGCGCATAGTCCCGGCCGTCCCTGTTATCCTCCACGCCGACTCCGTCCCATTCTATCCTGCCCTCATCTGCCGTGGCGTACCTGACCCTGTTGTGCATGGTTCCCCCCAGGATCAGTTCCAGCGTCCTGGTCAGGGAATCGTCCGTGGCAACCATTTGGTCAAATCCGTCCCTGCCCTGCTCCAGCCTCTCTCCGTCCAGCGTAACCTGAAGCCCTGAGACTTCCACGTTGGTGGCAAAATGTCCTGTTCCGTACTTCTCTACCACATCATATACCGGGCCGGCATTTTCGCTGTCCGCCTGGTTGAAAGGCTGCAGGATGAAGAATGCGCCGGCTGAAAAGCAGCCCACATTGGCCCCGTATATGTCGTCTGCGTCATCGCCGTTCCTGGTGGGCATATGGTCCAGATCAATCTCCCATCCGCTTATTGTGACATGGATGGTATTCCCCTCCTGGATGGCTTTCCAGGTACCTCCCTGGCTGCAGGCCGTTCTGTCGCTTCCTCCCTGGTTGATGGGCGCATGGGGCGTACCCCACACGGGATCATCCGTAAACCGTTCGTCCTTTTGGTTCACACCGTCCTCAGGCCGCCAGATATTCTCCGTATAACTCCACAGAAGAGGCCCGTACTCACCCGTCACATCCAGTGCCTCGTCTGCGTCATGGCCCTGGTATTTTGATTCCAGGGTCAGGTCAAAAGTAATGTCAGTGCCCGGGTCGGGCAGCTCGATCCCTTTCAGGCCTTTGGAGGCGTTGTCGTTATAGAGCTGTATCGTGACACCCATCCTCATCAGTCGTCCGATGAACGAACCCATGTCTTTATTGGGCGCATTCTCATTGCCCGTATTAAAATCGAAAGTCCCCTTATAACTGCCGGCACCGTCGATCCGGATATTGTACTTCGGCGCCGCGGTGACCATGACTTTCTCCGCGGTGACGGTCTTCTTCTCTTCCACGCCCTCATGTCCCGGGGTCTGGCACGAGCCGTCCTCATTGCCGCCTTTCATGACGGCGCTGAACATAGGCTCGATGTATGTTCCGTTCTTCATGCGCTTGACATTTATGGTCACTTCCTGCTCAAAACTGCCCGGTACGACGGAGGGATTGTTCTCTGCGGGAGTCAGGTGCTTATAACCGGTGAGCACCTGACAGGTGACTGTTTTCGTCGTTCCATCCCCGTATGTGATCTGCCTTTCTTCCGTCCTTACTCCCATTCCGTCTTCCGACGTGTCGAGCCATGTCATGGCAGTCAGGTCGAACTCCGCCTCCTGGGGGGATACCGGCAGGACCAATTCCATTTTGACATAAGCGTCGTTGTAGCTGCTCTTCGAATCCCATGAAACCATATCCACCTTGACGCCGTACTTGATTGCGTCAAAGGTTCTGATGCGCCGGTTGCCGGCATCCGTGTCATTGCCCGGCTCCTGGCCCGTGCATTCCCGCTCTGTGCAGATCAGACTCTCTTCCGCGTCATAGCAGCCCTCGCCGTGGGTATGGGGGATGTCAAAATCCCCTACGCCGTCCAGGATACGCGTGATACTGATGGCCTGGACATACGCTTCGTCCGGCCCCAGGGGCTTGAACTGGCCCCAGTCCTCTTCCAGGGTCCCCGCCTCCAGCAGGATCTCCAGCTGCCGCAGACGGTCCAGGCTCTCCGGGTCCACATGCCTGCCCTGCTCCTGCGTAAGACCCATATAGGCATCGTACGCCTCCTCCACCTGCGCCATGAGCGCCAGCAGGCGCTCCCCGTACTCCTCATCATCCCGGATTTCCGCAAATATCTCCTGGATTTCCTCCGGGGTGGGGAGGGCTGCCAGGAGTTCGTTCACCGCCTGAATCTTCTCAAGGTCCTGTGCGGAGAGGAGGCACATATCGGTGTGCGCATGTTCCTCCATTCCGCATGCGAGGCTTTCTTCCTCCTCATAGCACTCCTGTGTATGGATATGCTCTCCCATTCCGCAGAACAGGGTCCGGTAGCAGTCGGCAGTATGCTCATGCTCCTCACTGCAGCCAAGTCTCCATTCGTCCTTGTCAAATTGGGGAGGCTGCTCTGTGTCCTCACCCGGCTCCGCGTCTTTGTCGGTATCCGCTTCCGTATTGGGGGTGTCGTTCTGGGTCTGGCCGGGGGCTTCTTCCTCGCCTGTTGCTCCGTCCTCAGGCCGGCCCGGGTTCTTCGCCTCATCTGTTGTGTCGTCCTGGGTCTGGCTGGGTTCTTTTGCCTCACCTGTTGTGTCGTTCTGGGACTGATCGGGGTTTTCTTCCTCGTCTGTTGCTCCGTCCTCAGGCCGGCCCGGGTTCTTCGCCTCGTCT
>JAAWOU010000076.1 GCA_022799755.1 Lachnospiraceae bacterium | reverse complement strand
TGCCGGTCTCTCTCCGGCTTCCTCGTCTATCCTCTGGTTCATTTAGGTTCGTTCTAGGTCGTGTTAAACTCTTTGTCTCTCTGAATTTCCTCCGCTGCTTTCGCAACGGTCTGGACAGGTCTCCCCGTCCTTTTTTCGGAATCTTCAGGGTTACATTGCTGTTCATTTGTCAAGGTGCTTCGCCGTCTTCATCAGCGGCAACTTTGATAGGATATCATATCTCTCCGCTTTTGTCAACAACTTTTTAAAACTTTTTTCAATCTTTTTCTTTTCCGATTGACCGCTGCCGTGCTCTCCCGACAACAAAATATACTATAGCACCCGTTCCCCCTTTTGTCAACACCAAATTTTCTTTTTTTTGTGTTTTTTTCTACAATTTATTTTGGATGCGAAAAGCGCCCGGAAACGGGCGCTTTATCTGTGTCATACATCCTCTGTCAGCTGAATTGTGTGTGTTTTTGACTCATTTTTGATCTGAACCGTCACGGAGGCGACGGACTCTGCCTTTTCCGCGTCTATTTCCGTCACCAGAACCGCCTCGGCGCCGGCTCCCGCAGACAGGGTGTCAGCGTAAAAAGCCATGTCGTTCGGCAGCATGGTGGTAAACGCCCTTCTGGACCGTTCCCCGTCCACGCTGATCTTGTATGTGGTCTGGGTGGAGAGCAGATCCACTCTCGCCTCCTGATCCAGCGTATTCGTAATGGAGAATTTCAGCACCAGCAGCTTCTTGCCCTCAGTGGCCGTGACCGCAAAGGCATCGCTTTCGCCCGGGTAACTGTCACAGATTTCCAGTCCTGCATACGTTAAGGTCACTCCCTCCGGAAGCCCCATCACCTCTTCGGCGGTATAGTTCGTCACATCCTCAAGCTCCGCTCCCGGCGCTTCCGTGACGGGAGTCTCCTCCGTGGGTTCCGTCTCCGCCGGCTCCGTGGACTCCGCGGGTTCCGGGGCCGGCGTCGCTGCAGGGACTTTATCCTCCTCCGGCGGCAGATCCATAAGTCTGCTGCCGTGTCCCACATCGTATTTCGTCAAAGTGTAGGCCACGAACTCGCCCACGGCCTGCATCTCTTCCTCCGTCATATCCGGAATCTGGTTCTCCGCGCATCCGCTAAATCCCAGCATTGACACAAGCAATACTGCCATCACGCTCTTCTTATATTTCATCTTGCCTCTTCCCTGTAATGCCTTTCTTTCATGATCTGCCCCCGTCTATCACGGTACTTTTTCCATCATACAACATATTTCTCCATCACACAAGTAAAAAATGTTATTGTACCTGTTTTTGGTACATGGAATATTTGTCCGCATCGCCTTTGCTGCAGCTCACCCGAATCCACACACCCTCTTCCCTGTACTCCTGCTCCAGCACCGTGGCATTCTCCATAAAATAAGAAGCGATGTTTCCTTTGTCATATGGCAGCAAAAACGACGCCTCAACCCGGTCCGCATAGACGCACTGCCTGATTAAGTCTACCAGTTCCTCCATGCCGCAGCCTGTCGATGCGGCCATGTAAATCTGTCTGTCCTTTACTCTGGGCAAGTTCGCCACATTACATTTGTCCGCCTTGTTGAACACCACAATCTGCGGAATGTCCCCGGCTCCCAGCTCCTTTAGGGTCTGTGCCGTCACCTCCATGTGCTGTCTGTGATGCTCATCGGAAAAGTCCACTACCTGGATCAGCAGATCCGCGAACTTCACCTCCTCCAGCGTCGACCGGAAAGCCTTGACCAGATCATGGGGCAGCTTATTGATAAATCCCACCGTGTCCGAAAGGAAAAAGGGAATGTTCTCATCCGTTCCGGGATTGATGCACCGCACATTGGTATCCAGCGTGGCAAACAGCATATCTTTCTCCAGCACTGTCTTCTCTTTGGAATATTCCTTTCCCCTGTTCTCCCCGTACTTCTCCACCATACGGTTCATGATCGTGGATTTTCCGGCATTCGTATAGCCCACCAAAGCCACTTTGGGAATGGGTGACTGACTGCGCTTCTTGCGCATAGTCTGTCTGGATCCCGCCACCTCGTCCAAATCTTTTTTCAGTTCACTGATGCGGTGTTCGATCTTACGTCTGTCCAGTTCCAGCTTTGTCTCTCCGGCGCCTCTGTTGCTTAGACTGCCGCCCACCGTGCCCCCCTGTCTGCTCAGATTCTCACGCATCCCCACCAGTCTGGGCAGAAAATACTGCAGTCTGGCAGTCTCCACCTGAAGCTTCGCCTCCTTGGTCTGGGCGCGAATGGCAAAGATATCCAGAATCAGGTTCGTCCGGTCCAGCACCGGCAGCCCAATCTCCCTGCCAAGATTGCGCACCTGGGACGGGGAGAGGGCATTGTCAAAGACCACCTCCTGGGCCCCGCATTCTCCCGCGTACTCCCGCACCTCTTCCACCTTGCCGGTACCGATGTAAAAAGCCTTGTTCACTGCGGACATGCGCTGGACGATAATCCCCGTCACTTCCTTGTAAGCCGCCTCCGCCAGGCTCTTAAGCTCCTCCATGGAATGCTCAAAATCCTCTTCCTCTCCCGTGTCCAGCCCTACCAGCAGCACCTTTGTATCATTGATTTCTTCTCTTTCCATACTTCCCCCTGTCTCATTCTTCCGGGCATGCCGCCCGGGCAGATATGCCTCTCCACGTTTTCCGGTCTCGGTCAGTCGGCGGCCCCTGGCTGATCCGGAAGAACGTTTTCCAGTTCAAACCAGAACAGCACCCCGTTGTTGTAATTCTCCACGCCGTACTTTTGATTCATGGATTCCATGATGGCCTTGACTATGGACAGCCCCACGCCGCTTCCTCCATACTCCCTGGTCCTCGCCTTATCCACCTTATAAAATTTCTCCCACAGATGCGGGACGGATTCTTCCGGAATCGGTTTTCCCGTGTTGAATACGCCTATGCGCACATTTCCCTCCCTTTGTTCCAGCGAGATGACGATTATCTTGCCCTTTCTCTCGTCCACAGCCTGGCAGTGGTTCACGGCATTGGAAAAGTAGTTCATGAAGACTTCCTCCGTCTTGTACACGTCCCCCCACACAAAGACGGTCCCATAGTCATCCATCCGCACCGTTATCTCATTCTGTCTCGTGAGGATTCCCGCGGACTGGACATAATTCCGGACCAGAGCCGTCACGTCAAAGCGTTCCATGGTCACCGCGTCGCTGCCGGATTCCAGCTGGTTCAGCGTCATCAGCTTCTTCACCATGTTGTTCATCTTGGCAGCCTCGTCCATGATGACCTCGCAGTAGAAGCTTCGGCTCTCCGGGTCGTCATTGATACCCTCGGACAGCCCTTCCGCATATCCCTGTATCAGCGCTATGGGAGTCTTGAGCTCGTGGGACACATTTGCCAGAAACTCCCTGCGCATGGCATCTATCTCCTCTTTTTTCTCAATGTCTTTCTGCAGCTCATTGTTCGCCGTCTTCAGCTCCGAGATGGAATGCTCCAGCGACGCCGAGAGCTTGTTGATATTCTCCCCCAGCAGGCCTATCTCGTTGCGGCCGCTGCCCTCGTATCTGGCTTCAAAGTCCAGGTGCACCATTTTCTCGGAGATGCGATTCAGCTCCAATACGGGCTTCGTGATTTTGGTAGAGACGAACCAGACAATGACGCCCCCTGCCAGCGTGGCCACAATTCCCATATAGGCCAGAAAGCGGTTAGCAATTTTCGCACTCTCCCGGATGCTCTCCAAGGGCGAGTGCATGATAAAGGAAATGCCGCTGTTTAGCCTGCCGTACATCTCCAGGAAGTCCGCGCCGTCCGTATGCACCTGTTGTACCACATATCCGTCGCCCTCCTCGATCACTTCCGCGAAATCCGAGAACAGGCCGAAGATGTACGCGGCCAAGCGTTTTTCCAGTTCCTCTCCGCCGTTTATGGACGCGTATTTCAGCCTGGAATTGGCATCCATGACATAGACCGTGATGTTGTAAATATTGCAGACATCATTGAGCTCCCTACGGAAATCCTCCGTGTTGTAGGTATCGCTGTTCGCCGCCTGGCGGATGGTCTCGTAGGCCTCGTAGATGATTTCCGTCTTGCTTCTGATGTAATATTTCTCCAGAAAGATATTGTTCATCAGCCAGCACAAAAGGATGGTACCCGCCATCAGTCCGATGAAGATCAGCGCCAGCTGTCGTTTGATTGAATGCGTCATCGAAAGCTTCACCCGGCCTCTCTACACGTCAAGCTTATAGCCCATGCCCCATATGGTCTTGATCAGTTCGCCCCTCTCCCCCATTTTGCTGCGGAGCTTTTTCACATGGGTGTCAATGGTGCGGGCGTCCCCAAAGTAATCATAATTCCAGACATGGTTCAGAATCCGCTCTCTGGAAAGGGCAATCCCCCGGTTCTCCAGAAAATAAGCCAGCAGCTCGAATTCCTTATAGCTGAGCTCTACCGGTCTGCCGTCTATGGTCACCTGGTGGGCCGCCTTGTCCATTTCAATGCCGCCGCAGTTTATGACTTCCCCTGCGGCCGTCTGGTTGGTGCGGCGCAGGATGGCTTCGATTCTGGCCACCAGAATCTTGGGGCTGAAAGGCTTCGTGACATACTCGTCCACCCCCAGCTGGAAGCCCTGGAGCTCATCCTTTTCGTCCGCCCTGGCCGTCAGCATAATCACAGGCACTTTGGAGTAAGCCCGAATCTCCCGGCAGACCTGCCATCCGTCCATCTTGGGCATCATCACGTCTAAGACCACCAGGGCAATGTCCTTTTGCTTAAAAAACAGATCCAGCGCCTCTTCCCCGTCCCCGGCCTCGATCACGTCGTAACCGCTTTTTGCGAGGAAGTCCCGCACCAGCTTACGCATCCTGCTCTCGTCGTCCACCACCAGTATCTTCAAACGTTCCATTTTCCCACGACCTCTCCTATCTGTCATTCCGCGGTCCGGCGCCGTGTACAAATCTCTCACGGCCCGACGAACCGTCCGGATGCATCCTCAATCCCCCAATTTCAGTTCCCGCTCCTTTTCCCGGACAGCCTGCTCCCTCTCTGTCAGTTCCTGTTCCCAGGAGGCGTATTTGTCCGTGATAACCCGCTCATAATTGACAATATTTGGCTGGTCGCTGACAAAGGAGATATAGAACATGGCCACAATGGCCAGCGTCAGCATCACATTCAGGAGAACGGAAAGGGTTAACCCCACCTTTTCCTTATCGATGTCCTTTTTTTTCGAGGGGTGGACCCGCTCTCTTGCCGGGCTGGTGCGCTCCCGCAATTCCCCGTCAAAGGCGGTGTACAGAGGAATCTCCCGGATGCTCTCCGGCGCCGCGCCGTGGTCGATCAGATACCCCCGAAGCTTCTCCAGATAGCGCAGCCCCACCGGAGTCCGAAACAGACGCTCTTCGATGGTCTTCTCATAGATATAGCGGATGCTGTCGGGGGAGTCGTAATTGATGCGCTCCTCCAGGTAGGCGATCCGCTGTTCCTCCGCTCTGGCCAGCTGGGCGTCCTTTTCCGTGTGAAACAAAAAGCCCCCTACCGACAATGTATTTTTCTCTGAATCCATGTGACACCTCCTTGACCGCGGCGCAGAATGCCCTAAGGCTTGCGCCCGGCTATGAATAAAGCTGGCGCATTGTGCATAAATCGCCCCATGCGCCAGCCGCTCTCTCTTTGGTCCGGGCAGACCATACCGGGGGCTGCGCCCTGCATCCCGCCCCCAGTACTTTGCCAGTGGAGTAGAGGGGAGTCGAACCCCTGTCCAAAAGCCCATTCCCTGTCCTTCTACTATCATAGTCCGTTATCTTCGCAGGACCTTATCCTGCACGTTCCCTCCTCCGACAGACAACGAACGATCTGGCGGATTCGGTAGCTTCATCATACGCCCGCGCGGGCAAAGCTTAGCGCGCGTCGTTTCCCACATCGTCGATGCCCGGATTCCGGAGTGTGGGTGCCCCGGAGCGGACAAGCCGCCTTAAGGCGGCGTCACCGGCTGCGATTAAGCAGCCAGTGCGTACTGATAATTATCTTCAGCGTTTAGTTTAAAATGGCGAACTGCGTTCGCCGTGCGATTAACGTGTCGCAACGGATAGCTTCTCCAGCTGCAAGACCCCTGTCGAAACCTTTACTACCCCTTATTCAGTTTTTACTCTTATCACTTTCATTATACCAATCTTTCCGGAAAGTGTAAAGACTATAATTGCTTCCGCGAGATGTTTTCATGCACATAGCTGTATGCAGCGATGCCGTGACGGCCGCGGCCGCGGGATAACCTGGCGGGACTACCCTCGGACAGTAGCCTTGAAGTCCCGCTCCATCTCCCTGCGCTGGTCCTTTTTGGCAATGGACTCGCGCTTGTCATAGAGCTTCTTGCCCCGGGCCAGGCCCACCTGGGTCTTCACCTTACCGTTCTTAAAATAGACCTGGAGGGGCACCAGGGTGTAGCCTTTCTCCCCGACTTTCCCCGCCAGCTTGTTGATCTCGGCCTTGTGCAGCAGGAGCTTTTTCACCCGCAGGGGATCCTTGTTGAAAATATTCCCTTTTTCGTAGGGGCTGACGTGCATGCCGTAGACATACATCTCGCCGTTTTCGATGCGGATAAAAGATTCCTTGATGCTGCACTTTCCCATGCGCATGGATTTCACCTCCGTGCCATGGAGGACAATGCCGGCCTCGTAGGTCTCGTCTATGAAATATTCGTGGTAGGCCTTTTTGTTGTTGGCAATCAGCTTCTGGGCTTCCTTTTCCTTTGCCATATTCCTCACTCCTCGTCAATGATGCTGAAATCAATGGTCCGGTTGAACCTGTCGCAGTCCTCCACACAGACCTTAACCGGCATGCCCAGCTTGTAGCTCCTCCCCGTGGCATCCCCCACCATCTCATATCTATTCTCGTCATATCGGAAATAGTCCCCGGGAAGCTTGGAGACATGTACCAGCCCCTCCACCGTGTTTGGCAGCTCCACATAGATCCCCCAGCCGGTGATGCCGGAGATGACCCCGTCGTAAATCTCCCCGATGTGCTCCTCCATGTACTCCACTTTCTTGAGCTTGTCGGTCTCCCGCTCCGCCTCGTCGGCGCGCCTCTCGGTCTCGGAGGAGTGCTTGGCCACCTCGGGCAGAATCTCCCGGTAATGGGCAATCCGCTCTTCTTTCAGCCTCCCCCGCAGCTGCTCCTTGATGATCCGGTGAATCTGGAGATCCGGGTATCTGCGGATAGGCGACGTGAAATGACAGTAATACTGGCAGGCCAGCCCGAAGTGCCCCGTGCATTCCGTGCTGTACTTTGCCTGCTTCATGCTGCGCAGAGCCAGGCGGCTGATCATGGGCTCCTCCGGCGTCCCCGCAATCTTGGAGAGGAGCTTCTGGATCTCTTTGGGATGGACCTCATCCCCGGAGGTCTTCTGTCCGGCTCTTCCCACGGCTTTCATATAGAGTCCGAAATTATGGATGAACGCCGCCAGCTTCTGAATGCGCTCCCCGTCCGGCACATCGTGGACCCGGTATACGAAAGGCATCTCCATCCAGTAGAAATGCTGAGCGATGGTCTCGTTGGCTGCCAGCATGAAATCCTCTATGATATCCGTGGCCGTATTGCGCTCATAGGGCTTAATGTCAGTGGGATGCCCCTCCTTGTCCAAAAGGATCTTGCACTCCGGAAAGTCGAAATCAATGGAGCCTCTCTTCCGGCGCTTCTCCCGCAGCAGAGCCGCCAGCTTTTCCATCTCCCGGAACATGGGAAGCAGCTCCCTGTACCGGCCATAGGTCTCCTCCCGCTCCGACAGGCTCTCGTCCTCCAGCAGCTCTTTCACAATGGTATAGGACATGCGCCGGTTCACCCGGATGACGGACTCACAGATCTCGTAGTCCGAGATCTCCCCGTCCGGCTCCACTGTCATCAGACAGCTCAGCGCCAGTCTGTCCACGCCCTCGTTCAGGGAGCATATGCCGTTGGACAGCGCGTGGGGCAGCATGGGAATCACCCTGTCCACCAGATAGACGCTGGTCCCCCGCTTTAAGGCTTCCCTGTCCAGCGCGGAATTCTCCTGGACGTAATTGGTCACATCCGCAATGTGGACCCCCAGATGGTACCGCTCGCCGTCATAGGTGACGCTGACCGCGTCGTCCAAATCCTTGGCGTCCTCGCCGTCTATGGTGACCATCACCGTATCCCGCAGGTCCCTGCGCCCGGCCATGTCCGCCTCCGACACCTCCTGGGACACCCGCTCCACCTGGTTCATGATCTTCCCGGAAAATTCCACCGGCAGTTCATAATTCCGCACGATGGACATGATATCCACGCCGGGATCGTTGATATGCCCCAGTATCTCCGTGATCCTGCCCTCAGGGCTCTTCCTGTCGTTCCCGTAGTCCGTGATGTCCACCACCACTTTATGGCCGCTCATGGCCCCCTTGGAATACTCCTTTGGGATAAAGATGTCCTGAGACAGCTTATTGTTATCCGGGACTACAAATCCGTAATTCTCCCTGGGCCGGTCATAGGTGCCCACCAACTGCTTAATGCCCCGGGACAGAATCCGGACCACCCGGGCCTCCTGCCTCTTTCCCTCGTTCTCCGGAAGCAGCGCCACCTCCACGGTGTCTTTGTGGAAAGCGCCGCCTGTCTGATCCTCCGGAATATAGAGATCCTCCGCTCTCCCCTCGATCTCCACAAAGCCGAAGCCCTTGGCATGGCTGATAAAGGTGCCTGTCAGAGCTCTCCCGTTTCCCTTTACATATTTCGCCTTGGGAGTCAGCATCAGCTTCCCCTCTTCGAGAAGCTCCCGCAGGATTGCGCGAAGTTCCTCCCTGTCCTCTTTTGCCACCTGCATGAAAGCGGCAAGCTCTTTCTCTTTCATGGGCACATAGATGGAATCATTCACCAGCTCACAGATGATTTTCTTCCTGGCCTCCCATGACGCACTCTGACTCTTATTCCCCATGTCCACACCCCATACCCGCGCGCGGCGGATTAAGAAAAAACACTCTTGCCTTTTCCGCAAGAGTGTCTCATTTTCTGTATCTTAAAATACATTCAGATTCAGTATGACCGCAAGAATCATAAACAATGCAGCCAACACCTTGGTAAGCTTCACCAGCAGTCCCTCCATGGAGCGTCCCTTATTCTTGCCCCAATAAGTCTCGGCGGCTCCGCTGATGGCTCCCAGTCCTGCGGACTTGCCCTCCTGCATCAGTACCAACACAACAAGCGCTATACATATAAAGATAAACAGAACCGTCAAAATAATCTTTAAAACTCCCAACTGTCCCACACCTCCTAAGGTCTCCTCAGTCCGCTCACACGCTCTCTTCCCGTGACCGGAAACCACTTCTTACAGTACAAACTTAGACTATCTTAACACAGTCCGCGGAAAAAAGCAACTACTTTTTTCCATTACGCCGTTGGGTTAGTCACGGGGATTGCTGTTCACGGCTTCGCCGCTCACAGCATACGGTAAACGGCATACATGGCCCCTGACATCAGCAGGAAAACCCCCCCGCACACGAGCAGGAACAAAAAGGGCGATTTCTTCTCCTGCCTTGCCACCCTGTAATCGTAAAACGTTTCATACTTTCTCGACATGTCTTTCCTGAAAACACTCCAGAAAGTCTGCACGCCATAGACAATCATGTCAAAGGTTCCCTCATTGCCGGTAAAGAGAAGCAGCGCAATGCAGGTTGCAACCATTCCCACCACCAGAAAGCTGTCGGAGAGGACCTGAAAGACATATACGGGTGCCGTCTGCTCGAAAACACCCCTGGCCCATGCGGTCAAAAAGGTACACACGGAACAGATGACAAAGGAAATCCAGAATCTTTTACTTTTTCTCATGCCTGTTTTTGGTATTCCTTTACATATCTATCAAATTCTTCCGTATTGCATCTCACGAAATGCCCCGGGTACACTTCACGCATCACAGGCTCTTCCTTGGAATAGTCATGATCCAGCATGGGATTGTATGTGACCCTCTTTCTCTTCCGCTCCGAAATGGGATCCGGAAGCGGAATGGCGGAAAGCAGCGATTTGGTATAAGGGTGGAACGGATGGGCGAAAAGCTCGTCGCTGGACCCAAGCTCCACGATTTTACCGAAGTACATAACCGCAATCCTGTTGGAGAAATATTTTACAACGGCCAGGTCATGGGCGATGAACATAATCGTCAGGCCCATCTTCTGGCTCAGCTCGTTGAGCAGATTGATGACCTGGGCCTGAATGGAAACGTCGAGAGCGGAAATGGGTTCGTCCGCAATGATCAGTTCCGGCTTCATGACGACAGCCCTGGCAATACCGATACGCTGACGCTGGCCGCCGGAAAACTCATGGGGATAGCGTGATGCATGCTCCCTGACAAGGCCCACCGTCTCCAGCATCTTATAGACCTGCTTCTCGATATACTCCTTGTTCTTTTCACCGTGGATGACAAGGCCCTCCGCAATGATGTCGTGAACCGTCATACGAGGATCCAGGGACGCGATCGGATCCTGGAAGATCATCTGAATCTCGTTGGTGATCAGGTTCTGGCCCGTTCTGGTGCGGGCCCATTTTTTGTGATCCTCCTGGGCCGATTTGATCAGCTCTCTGTTTTTGGCCAGGATCTCGTCCAGCTGCTCCTTTGAGATCTTCTTGGCCGAATAGTCCTTGCGGGCCTGCTTGATTTCGTCCTTGTAGCTTCTGGTGCCCGCACAGATTCTCTCGCCCTTGTAGTAGACGGAACCGCCGGTTATATCATAAAGTCTTATAATGGAGCGGCCTGTGGTGGTCTTGCCGCAGCCCGATTCTCCCACAAGTCCAAACACCTCGCCCTTGTATATCTCAAAGCTCACATCGTCAACGGCTTTCAGCTCCTTGCGGCCCATTTTAAAATACTGACGGAGATTTTCTACTTTCAATAATACTTCTTTTTTCTCATCCATATTATTCTCTCTCCTTCCGTGTACGCTCTATACGGGCTTTAATGACTTTCGGCATCTCAACCTTGGGTGCGTTGGGGTGAAGAAGCCATGTGGCCGCGCTGTGGGTAGGCGTGATCTCAAAGAGAGGCGGCTCCAGCTCAAAGTCGATATCCAGCGCGTATACATTTCTGGGTGCAAACGCATCGCCCTTAGGCGGATAAATCATATTGGGCGGTGTACCCGGTATGGACTCCAGCCTCTCCGAGGTCTCCAGATCCGGCATACTGGAGAGCAGAGCCCAGGTATAGGGATGAGCCGGCTCATAGAAGACCTCCTCCGATGTGCCGTACTCCACGATTTTGCCCGCATACATAACCGCAATGCGGTCCGCCATGTTCGCCACAACACCCAGGTTATGGGTGATAAAGATAACGGACAGATGGCGCTTCTCCTTGATCTCATTGATCAGCTCCAGGATCTGAGCCTGAATGGTCACATCCAGGGCCGTGGTGGGCTCGTCACAGATCAGGATATCCGGGTTGGCCGACAGGGCAATGGCGATGACGATTCTCTGCCGCATACCGCCGGAGAACTCAAAGGGATACTGGTGGAACCGGGTGGCAGGCTCGGGAATCCCCACCTCCTCCATCAGCTTGATGGCCTTTGCCTTGGCGATGGATTTGTTCATTTTCACCACCACCCGGGAAGCCTGCTCCCTGAGGAAATCGATGATCTCAATAACCCGGGCTCTTGCATCGAACTGCTCTTCCCTTTCGATGCAGTCCTCATAGTAGGTGGTCAGATTTTCAATGACCCTGCAGATATTGTCCAGCTGCAGCTCTAAATCCACCACCACCTGAGGGCTCAGCTCCCAGTCCGGCTTCTGTCCTTTCTCGACAATCTTGTCATATTTTTCTTTGTTTTTCAGGTACTTCTTCTCTTCCACCGGGTTCTTTCGGATTCCGTTGAAATAGGCATCCAGTGCGGCCTTAAGCGCGCTGGCGAACACATATTCCGTACTGTTTTTCTTCACGTTCAACCGGTCAATGGCCTTTCCCACCACCGGTGCCAGCGCTTTCTGATATTCATGAGACTTACGTTCCTCCGGATTCCCCGCCCTGAAATAGGCCAGAGCCTCTTTCAGCTTCGGCAGACAATCCTTTTTCAGCAGAACGGACTGATTCTCCGAATACTGAGCGCCCTGCTCAGCCATCCTGATAAACTCGATCATGAAGTCTTCGTCCATATAGCGCCTGGTGAGTTCATTCATCTCCTCCACAGGCATATCCGCCAGATTCTCCCCGGGCTTTTTCATCATATAGTAACCCATGCTGAAAAAGTTCGGATGAGTTTTGGCAAGCGCCTCCTCCGCAAGGGCATGAACGTCTTTCAGGACCCGGACCGCCTCCCCGGCATTCACTTTCTGCTGGGAAACCATGGAAGAAATACTGTCGATGCAGGAATCCGTCTTCTCGTTCTTCGCAATCACATAAGGGTTCACGGAAAGCTTCAAAAGCTTGAGTATATGCTTTAATTCCGCCTTTTCGTTAAATTTCGCCTGTTTTTCAAATTTCAGAACAGCATTCTCCGAATCCACGTCCAGCTGGGTCAGGTTTCCGTAGGCTTCGTTAAATTCACTCTCAAACTTGATGGCAGAGATACAGAATTTATCAAAGGTGGCGATCTTTTCGTCCACACCGCCGCCGGCGCCGGCAGCTTTCATATTCTCGCCCAAGAGCTTCAAAAGAGAATTGAATGAGTTTCTGGCATTCTTCTTCCCTCTTTTGGCCTTTAAAAGCATTGCTTCCGTGAGCTGCTGTCCCACACGCATAATGGGATTCAGGCTCGACATGGGATCCTGGAAAATCATGGCGATCTTATCGCCGCGGATCTTGTGATAGTCTTCTTCCGTTATCTTCAGCAGATCCTGCCCGTCATACAGGATCTCGCCCCCCTCCACAATGGAATTGCCTGCCAGAATTCCCATAATCGCCTTACTTGTCACTGATTTACCGGAACCGGATTCTCCCACGATGGCAAGGGTTTCGCCCTTGTACAGATCGTAGGAAATATTTCTGACAGCCTTTAAAGTTCCACCCTGTGTACGGAATGATATTTGCAGATTTTTTACTTCTAATTTTTTATCCATAAATACAGACATTCCTTTCGTATCAATCAAACGTTTTTCACCGACCGTTTCCCTTTACTCTTCCGTTCCTCTCAAGGACGGGTTAAACGCGTCCCGAAGCCCGTTTCCGAACAGGTTGAAGCTCAGCATGAGCAGACTTATGAATATGGAGGGATACAAAATCATATGGGGATAGGTAAACAGGAAGTTCTGTCCCGTGGCAAGCAGGCTGCCCACGCTTGTCAGGTTTCCCGTGTTTAAGTTCACGATTCCCAGGTAGCTCAGGGAGGTCTCCGAGAATATGACGCCCGGAATTACCAGTACGCTGCCCGTGATCAGCGTTCCGATGGCATTGGGGAAAATATGCTTAAACATAATACGCGAATCCCTTGCGCCAAGCGTCTTGGCAACCAGCACATACTCCTGGTTCTTAAACCGGTAGAACTGCATCCTGGTGCGTGCAGCCATTCCGGTCCAGCCCGTCAGGAAGAATGCGATAAACAAAATCAAAACATGTGAAACGTTCAAGTGATACTTAAGGAGTGTAATGACGACCATGAACGGAACGGATACCAAAATGTCCGCAATTCGTTCCATCAACAGGTCAATTATTCCGCCGTAATATCCCTCTATGGCGCCGTATATAGCGCCCACAAACAGGTTCACGGAAGCCACCACGATAGCCAGCAAAAATGAGAATCTCGCGCCGCTGGCAAGGCAGATGAACATGTCCTTACCCGCATTGTTCGCGCCCAGCAGGAAGCTCGGATACTCTATGCCGTCCCCTGCCAAATGGTGGAGGTATCTGTAGTACTCGCGGTAATCCACGCGCACATTCCACATACCGCCATCCTTGGGCTCGGCGTAATTGTAGAGTTTTTCATCGCCCTCCCAGTACATCTTGCTGGTGTATTGATCCGTTCCGTCGTTTGCCAGATAGATGGGAATAAACTCTCCGTTCTTGTCAAAGACAGTCGCTGTCTTTCTTCCCGAGCCGGCCTTTGTCCGATACCAAATGTTGCCGTTGGTCTTGTCCTGCTCAGCCTCCGGCCTGAGAGCAGGATCGGTGATGGGGTAAATGACCTGAACATTGTATTCGTCCTGGTACTCCTGGAGCGCAACATATTCATGGTATTTCAGAAGCACAAATTTCACGCCCACGGCATTATAAGTGTCAAGCCGGAAATCATAGTACGAAACCGACTTGCCCATATATTCTTCCTGGCGGATCTCGGGCTCGGTCATGATGACGGTCCTGCCGGTCTCCTGCTCGATGCCTCTGTAGAGGTTGTAGGAGGCCTCGGTCACACCCATCTCACGGCCGCCGTCCCAAAAGCCAAGCTGATGTTTATAGAAAAATTCATTCCTGGGGACCACATAGGCGTAATTCGCATCCTCGTCCGAAACCTTATAGGGAGAAACAATGGGTCCTATTATGGAAAAAAGGAACAAAATACCGATGATAAAAGCCGCCGCTATGGATGCCTTGTTTTTTGTAAAACGATAAAAGGCATCTTTCAGATAGGAAACGGACTTCGTTTCCAGTTTTTCGTCGTGCAGCTGCTGGCCTGCCGAATGGAGGACAAATTTTTCACTTGAAATCTTGTATTCTTCTGCTCTCATTATTTCGCCCCCATTCTTATTCTAGGATCAATGACACCGTATGACAGGTCCACTACAAGTCCTGCCAGCAATCCCACAAGGAGATAAAAACCGGAAAGCATCATAAAGAAGTCATAGTCCGGCCCGTTGATGGACGCCAGATACAAACCTCCGACGCCGGGAATCTGGAAAATTTTCTCTATAATAAGCGAGCCTGAAAGAACACTTACAAATTCGCCGATGATCATGGGGAAAATCGGAACCATGGCATTTCGGAGCGCATGGCGCACCGTAGCCTGAGATTTTGTAAGTCCCTTTGTCCTTGCCAGGAGCATGAACTCGCTTGTCAAAACCTCCGTAAGCTCCGCGCGGGTATAGCGGGCATATCCGGCTATGGAGCCGAAAGACATGCTGAATACCGCAGGAAGCATAGAGAGGAACATTTTCTGATTGAAATATAACGGCCAGTTAAATGCGCCGGCCTGATATTGATAGCCTTTTTCCGGGTAGGCCGCTACGACATCCGGAAGAGACAGAACGCCCAAAGGCAGCGCGCTGAGTTTGAAACAGACCAGGTACAGCAGCAGAGATGCATATACAAAAGCAGGCACCGAAATAAAGACCATGACAACCGTACTGATCAGATGGTCCTGCCATTTATTCTTTTTCAGGGCGGCAAAAATACCAAGCCCTATTCCGATGGGTATGGCCATTATGGCCGAATATATATTGATTAGAATTGTGGGGGGAAGCTTCTCGATGAACACGCTCCAGACCGCCCGTCCCCGATATTCAGGCATCTTAAAGCCGATACCGAAGTCATGAGAAAAAACCATTCTCTTCAAGTAACTGCCCAGCTGTTCTATAATAGGGGTATTTACGTATCTGCCGGTTTCGTCCATCTTCATGTATCCGCGGGATACCATCTGGGCAAGAATTTTATCCGCATCTTCGCCCACACCCACACTGGATACATCCACCGGCAGGAGTTTCACCAGGACAAAGCATGTGATAAAAATAATCGTAAAAGTAATAAGCATCAGACCTATTCTTTTACAGACATACTTGAACATATACATAGCAATCACACAAGCCCTTGAACCAAAGGCCTCCTTTCTTTGGAAATTCAGTGCACAGGATGGCCGTCTGGCCGCTTACAGCTCCATGAATATATGTTTAAGCGAGGGATGGTAACGATCATCCCTCGCTTACATAAACTAAGGCGATACGGATTACTTGTAATTCAGTTCTCCGTTCTGTTCAGCCACTGCCTTTGCCCACTCGTCATCGTCATAATTGTAAGTCATATATCTCAGGCCGCCATAAGACATGAATGTATTGTACTCATAAGTCACATAGTCAACCTTATAGGACAGCAACGATGCAGCAAACTCGTTATACATAGGAACCGTATAGTAAGCCTGCAGAACTTCTTTCTCAAGAGCGGCAATCAGCTGAAGCCTCTGCTCATTGGGAAGACTCACGGCGCTCCAGTCATACTTAGCACCGGTAATACCGTTGAGGCAGTTGTACCAATCCATCAGGGACATGGTCTCTGTTACGTCGGCTCCGTTCTCGCCTACACCTTTCATGGTGAAAGTCATCATCTGAGAAGATGTATCCCAGGCTGCTGAATACATGTAATCAGGAGACAGATACGCTAACAGGAAGTATCCGGGATCCCATGCGGCGCCGTTCCAACCGCCTAAGCAGATGTCATACGCGCCTGCGCGGAAATCATTGGCCCAGCTTGCGGCAAAGTCTTTCAGCTCCACATCGATTCTGCCCTCAAGAGGCGTCGTCTTTGCCAGCTCCTGATAAGCATTCCTGAGGAAGTCAACTCTTCTCTGCAGGGTTTCATTGATGGCGCCTGAGCCGAATGTCAGGAATACCTTATCCGTCTCATTGATGTCGCCTGCCTCGAGAGCTTCGTTGTAAGCCTTTGTCAGAAGCGCTCTGGCTTCCTCCAGATTGTAACCTGTGATGGCATCTGCAGCCTCCTCAAGACTTCCGTAGCTGCTTGGATCAACCGCATATACGTCGCACAGAACCTGCCTTGCCTCGTCTGTATTTCTGTAAGCCCCGCCGTTCTCCACGTCATAGTAATGCATGGAGTTGAAGAGGCCGAAGCCTGCAAGGGAGGATGTGGTGGTCTTGGTAGCAAAATCATTTCTGTCTAATGCAAGGGAAAGTGCCTTTCTGAAATCCGCATATCCCAGGAGGGACTTGTTGATGCCGTCGGACTCGCGGGCCTTTAACTGCTCCACATTGGACTGCAGCTGCATGGATGCAACGAAATCACTGGGTGTGAAGTAAGCTCTTTCGCTTCCCTTGTACTCGTCTGCTATGGATATATCAATGCCGATTCCGTCAAGCTCGCCTGCCAGGAACTTCAGCCAGGCAGCGTTCCACTCCGCAATGGTGTCGCACACGATCCTCGTGGTCTGATACTGGCCCTCGAACTGGGGATCGCTGTAACCGTACCAGTTCTCGTTCTTCACAAGCGTAAACTGCTTACCTGCCTGGAAGCTCTCCAGCTTGTAGGGGCCCCAGCTTGCGGTTGTCTCTACGCTTGAATTGTAGTTGGTGGTCCAAAGGGTAGCGCCCGCTCCGGGAGCAATCTTGCATGACTCGTAGAGATCTTTCTTAACCAGAGGCAGAGACTGCATGTTGTACGCCGCCTGGTAGGAAAGGCTTCCGTCCTCTTTCAAGAGAGGCAGGGACTTCTCAAGCACGAGGATCAGCTCATAGTCGGTGTCGCCCACATAATATCCTACGTCGCTGAAGTCAACAGCCGGGTAGGTATACTGATAAACCATGTAGCGGGGAACATACTCGGCCGGCTCGTTGCCCCAGTCCTCGGTATTGATCAGAGTCGTGAAAAGGGCAATGGTCTCATCCGTAACCGGCACGTAGCCGTTCTCATCCGCAAGTTCCTGGAGAGAAGCATATGCGTCCGGATCCAGATAACCGGCCAGGTTCTCCACGCTGTCGCCCGCATGGCTGAGGGGATCTTTCATGGAGAATTTAATCGGGCCGCCGTCCGGCTGGGTGTACACGCCGTCCTCACCCTTTACCAGGTCCTCAACGGTGTATAAGCCTGTGGCAGAGTTATCCGTGGTCTCGTCTGTGGTTCCCTGCTTTGCGTAATTCCTTGCGTTGACAAGGACGGTGGCTGCATTGTAGTAGCTGTCAGCCCTGTAGTTCTGGAAAAGCGGATCCAGCTGCTGCTGCATGGTATATACGAAATCCTCTGCAGTGATGGGTGTGCCGTCCTCCCATTTCAGATCCTCTCGAAGCGTAATCTTGTAAGCGTAGCCCTTTCCTCCCTCGGGCACGTTCCACTTTGCGTCTACTTTGTCGGAGATGTCCTCCAGGGCGGACGCCGCGCCAAACTCCATGACAAACTCGCCAGGCACGATCTCCCCTGCCTCGTCGTACTTGAAATTGTACAGGAACAGATTGGATTTTATGTGGTTCATAATCTCCGTGTCGTTGTTGTCCTGGTAGGTAAGTTCATTCCAGTTGGACGGAGAAACCGCCACATACTCTCTGTATGTATAGGACTTCTCACCGCTCTCGGTGCCGGCAGATTCGCCGCCGCTCTCCGATTCGCCGCTTTCCGATGAACTGCTTTCCGCCGCGCCGCTGTCAGACGAGCTGCCGGAACTGCTCTCACCGGAAGATTCGTTGCCGCAGGCAGCCATAGAGAGAACCATAGCCGAAGCCAGCAGCAAGCTTAGTGCTTTCTTCTTCATAATCTTTCCTCCTATCACGATTTTTATCATACATACTCTTATTGCTGATTGCCTATATAAATGAATACTTGTATACAATCATATGCGTATGTAGGTAACGTAGTCTAGTATAAATTACGGTTATTGCTTATCAGGCGGATTCTGTGACTGTCAAAATGCGGCCGGCAGATACGGTTCTTACGAAATGTACTACTTTTTTCATAC
>JAAWOU010000075.1 GCA_022799755.1 Lachnospiraceae bacterium | reverse complement strand
TGTAATATTTGCATCCGTAGTCTAATGGATAGAACGAAGGCCTCCGACGCCTTTAATGCAGGTTCGATTCCTGTCGGATGCATTTACATCGCTTTGGCTTTAATATATACAATAGAAAGCTTTGCTTTCTATTGTATATCAAGCAGCTGAAAGCGAAGCAACTGCTTTCTATTGCTTCGATTCCGGAAGAGAGCCGGCAGATGTCCACCCTGTGTCACGGTACAGCTGTGCAGATGCGCATAGCCGGCCGGATTTTTTGTCTATAAGAAAGGTATGATGATATGTCGAAAGATAATAAAGCGGAAATCCGTCATTTTTTTGTAAAGAATTCCAAGTTTCTGTTTCCGGTGGTTGTGATCATTGTGGCGGCCGTGACGGTTTCCTTTGCACTGGATGCGAACCGCGGCAAGACAGGACAGGAGGAGTCAGTGCCTCAGACGGAAGAATCCATAGTGCCGGTGAGTCTGGAGGAGAGCGTGGAAGCGTCCGAGGAGGCGGATACGCCCAAGGAAACCCCGCTGATTCCCAACGAGAATGAGGGGATACAGACCCTTGTGGCCACATACTATAATTCCATGCAGCTGGGAGACGCCGCAGGGATGGCTGCTCTCTATGATAAATTTACGGAGGAAGAGCAGCTGCGCTGTGAGGAGATGGCAAAGTATGTGGATTATATCTCTAACCTGGAAGTCTATACGAAAGAGGGGCCTCAGGCGGGTGTCACGCTGGCGTATGTGTACTATACGATCTGCTTCCTGAATCATGAGGAGGAAGTTCCGGGGTGGCAGACATTCTATATCTGCGACAACGGGCAGGGAGGCTATTATATCAAGAACGAGAAGAACTTCACGGAAGAAGAGAAGAAGTACGTGGGAGACGTGTCCGGACAGGACGATGTGGTAGAGCTCAACAACCGCGTAAATGTGGAGTACAGGGAGCTGATGGAGGCAACCCCGCAGCTGCTTTCCTATCTGGGGGAACTTGGCAATCAGGTAGACGTGGCCGTGGGCGTAAGACTGGCAGAGCAGGTGGCAAGCAATGCGCCTGCGGAGGGTGACGGAACGGCTCCGGCAGACGGAACGGCTCCGGCCGAGGGCGCTGACCAGCCCGCGGGGGGAGAGCAGACCCCGGCGGACCCGCCGGCCCAGACCGGACCTCAGAGCGCTTTGGCTACCACCACCGTCAATGTCAGAAATTCTGACAGTGAGTTGGCAGACAAGCTGGGGCAGGTAGAGGGCGGCACCAGGGTTCAGGTTCAGGAGGTACGCGCCAACGGTTGGACAAAGATTGTCTACGAGGGCGGGGACGGCTATATTAAGTCCGAGTATCTGCAGATGGAGGAGAGCGCGGAGGGGCAGGAGGCCATCGGCACGGTTACGGCGAATACCAATGTCAATGTGCGCGCCGCCGCCAGCGAGACCGCCGAGCAGGTGGGAATCCTCGTAGGCGGAGATTCCGCAGAACTGCTGGGCAATGAGAACGGATGGTGCAAGATTAAATATGATGGCAAGGTGGGGTATGTGAAAGCGGAATTCGTCACACAATAATGCATAAAATACCATCAAAACGGAAAGCCTTTTACAGAGGACAGCAGGTCCTTTGTAAGAGGCTTTTTTACGCGGGCAGTTTTTGACAGAGAGGAGACACATTTGCGATGAAGTCACAGGAGGCGGCGGTTTACAGAGAAATTCAGAGGAATGCGGATATGGCTATGAAAGCCATCGATACGATTTCAGGCAAGGTGTATGACGATAACCTTGCGCTGCAGATTTCCAGACAGTCCTTAAAATATGCGGAGCTCTATAATGAAGCGTCCAGGCAGCTTATGGAGGGGAAAGCGGAGCGCTACCAGAGCAATGCCCTCACGGACGCCATGCTCAAGACAGGAATCCACTACAATACCATACTCAATACCAGTACGGGACATATCGCGGAGATGATGATCAAGGGAAGCAATAACGGCATTCTGGAGATGGAGAAAGTGCTTAAGCACAACGAGAACGCGGGCGAGGGCCCTAAGGCGCTGGCGAAGCAGCTGATCGACTTTGAGGAGAACAGTATCAAGCGGCTGAAAGAGTACCTGTAAGGGCTTATTGTGCAAATTGATTAAAAAATTCCGAAAAACTTTTGCGATTTAGTGAATTAAAGTGTTGTGCATTCTTTTGATACAGGTTATAATAATAGCGGGACAATATTGTTAAGAAAGCATAGGAGAAGTCCTATGCTTTTTCTAGTATGACAAAAGGAGGAGGATATTGCAATGTCATATGTAGATGAGGTTTTTGAGTACGTAGTGGCCAAGAATCCTGCCCAGCCGGAGTTTCATCAGGCTGTAAAGGAGGTTCTGGAATCTCTTCGCGTGGTAATTGAGGCAAATGAAGAAAAGTACCGCAAGGACGCTCTGTTAGAGAGAATCGTGACGCCGGAGCGCCAGCTGCTTTTCCGCGTGCCCTGGGTGGACGATAAAGGTCAGGTTCAGGTGAACAATGGCTTTAGGGTGCAGTTCAACTCTGCAATCGGACCCTATAAGGGGGGCCTGCGGCTGCATCCCAGCGTGAACCTGGGCATCATCAAATTCCTGGGATTCGAGCAGATATTTAAGAATTCCCTGACCGGACTTCCCATCGGTGGCGGCAAGGGTGGTTCGGACTTTGATCCCAAGGGTAAGTCTGACAGGGAAGTGATGGCGTTTTGCCAGAGCTTTATCACGGAGCTTTATAAGTACATCGGCGCTGATACGGATGTGCCTGCGGGCGATATCGGCACAGGCGCCAGGGAAATCGGCTATATGTACGGCCAGTACAAGAGACTGACAGGCCTGTATGAGGGAGTGCTCACGGGCAAAGGACTGAGCTACGGCGGGTCTAAGGCCAGGACGGAAGCCACGGGCTACGGACTGCTGTACCTGACGGCGGAAATGCTCAAGTGCAACGGCAAGGATATTGCGGGGAAGACCGTGGCGGTATCCGGGGCGGGCAATGTGGCAATCTATGCGATCCAGAAAGCCTGGCAGCTGGGCGCCAAGCCTGTGACTTGTTCCGACTCTACCGGATGGATTTACGACTCCGAAGGCATTGACGTGGCTCTTCTGAAAGAGATAAAGGAAGTGAAGCGGGCAAGGCTCACGGAGTATGCGGCCGCAAGAACCAGCGCCCAGTATCATGAGTGCGCGCCGGGCAGCAATGTGTGGACCGTAAAGTGCGACATTGCGCTTCCCTGTGCCACACAGAACGAGCTGAACCTGGAGGATGCCAAGAACCTGGTGGCAAACGGATGCTTTGCCGTGGCAGAGGGCGCCAATATGCCTACCACGCTGGAGGCCACAGAGTATCTGCAGGAAAAGGGCGTTCTGTTCTGCCCGGGAAAGGCGGCCAATGCCGGCGGCGTGGCTACCTCCGCTCTGGAGATGAGCCAGAACAGTGAGCGCCTCAGCTGGACTTTTGAGGAAGTGGACTCCAAGCTTCAGGGCATCATGGTGAACATTTTCCACAGCCTGGACGATGCGGCGAAGAAGTACGGGATGGAAGGCAACTATGTGGCTGGAGCGAACATAGCCGGTTTCCTGAAAGTGGCGGAGGCCATGACGGCGCAGGGCGTGGTGTAAGACAGACAAAAAGCCCGGAGATATAGTGTTTCCGCTGTCAAAGCAAGTGAGACGGAGACGAAGAGTCGGTAACCTGGCCCGAACGGTTGATTTCTCCGTAAAAGAAAGAGAACCCCCGGAAGTACTGGCAATACTTCCGGGGGTTCGTCCTTTTGTGTTCGACTTGGACACTGCTATCATAGCAAAACATTCCCACAGGGAACCGCAATGTTCATGGAACACCGGGTTATGTGGGAATGTTTCCTCCAGAGGCTCAAATATAACGCGCTTATTCGCTGACGACCTGCAGAATTTTGTTCAAGTCCGCCAGCAGGCTCTTGGAATAGGTCTCGGCCTCCCGGTAAATCTGCTCAGCCTCAGAGAATCTGCCGCTGCTGATGGCATTGATGACGGATGCACCGTACTTATGGAACTTCTGGTGCTTTGCTTCCAGGCCTTTCCAGATAGGCAGAATGTCCGGAATGTCCGGTGTTATGGCATGGTAGAAATGGCCGAACCCGCATTTGGAGGAATCCAGCTGCAGAGGAGAGAGCTGCTGGGAATAAACCATTTTTTTCAGATTGCTCAGCCAGGTATTGTGGGAGGAAATAGCGGACTGCATGTACTGGGCAAACTCCGGATTCTCCAGATGGTAAAAGGCATCGTGGGACATGTCACCCATCTGACGCACGGTTTCATCCAGAAGCTTTTCGATATCCACCACAGGTTCAATGGCCTTGCGCAAGTCGTCGCCCACGGTGCGCATGAACTCCGAACTCTCCCGCAGCTGATTCTGCATCTCTGTCATGGAGCTGCTGATTTCCTGGCTAACGGCGGCCAGATTGCTGACGGAATCGTTGATCCTGGACACGGCAGCTTCGCTCTCATCATTCAGGGACCATACATTCTTGATTCTGTCGGACATGGAGGCCAGGGAGTCGATGGTGCCGTTGGCGCTCTCGATGCTCTTCTTGGAGGCTTCTTTCATGCTTTTTACGAAATCTTCCATGCCGGACGTAAGCTGCTGGGTCTCCTGGGAAAGCTCCCGGATTTCGTTGGCCACCACGGAAAAGCCTTTTCCCGCCTCCCCGGCCCTGGCAGCCTCCACGGAGGCATTCAGCGCCAGCAGATTGGTCTGCATGGAGATGTTCCCGATGCCGGAGATGATTCCGCTTATATGGTTGATGATGTTGAACAGCTCATCCATGTTCCGCTGCATTTCCTTGGAGGACTCAATGGTCTGTTCGGAAAGCTCCTTAATAGAGGTCAGCTCCTGCTGACCCGCTTCTATTTTCTGGTATACCTCATCCGTCTCGCCGGACACATCGACGATGGTATGGGCCAGCTCTTCGTGCTGATTGCTGGCATTGCCTGCAGCCGCGCCGAAGATCGTCTCCGTGGCGCTGGTCACTTTCTCGGATATATCAATGATTTTATCCGTCTGATACTGCATTGTCAAATCCAGAGAGCTGATCTGCATAACTGCTTTGATATTTTTGTCGAAGAGCTCCGCAAATTGCTTCCTTCCGCCGGACAATCTCTGATAAATGCTATTCAATTCCGGTTCGGCGGAGTAGTCGGCCGCTTTCAACTTTGAGACAGCCTGCATCAGTACTTTTTTCTTTTTTCCAATGGCCATATCATTTCCTTCTTTCTTTAGAATAGTCATTTACCAATATTATACCGTAGTTTGTGTTTTTTGCAATCTATTTTTCGGGTATTTTATTCTGGATAAACATGGAAATTGCAAATTTGTAAGTTCGGGGGGAGATACGACAGCCCGGGGCGGCGTTTTTTGCGAAAAGAATCATTTGACAGGTACAGATAAGGTAGTTACAATAGAACTGATTGGAATATAATACGGTAATCCGGAGGGGCATGTGCAGCCGGAAGAGGGGGAGAGATGGAGAACAAACCGAAGAAAGTAGAATTCTATCTGGGAGGCTTTGGAAAGGCGATTCCGCTTCTGGCGGCGGCTGCCATGATTGCCTGGGCGGCTTTTAGCCAGTCCAACGTGAACGGATACGTGATCGCGTTTTTTGCCGCGCTGGTGGCAGGCGTCCTGTTTGCGAAAGACGAGAAAGCCTACGGCGAGGCGCTGGTGTACGGGCTCGGCAAGCCCATGTTCGCCGTGATCGTGCTGTCCGTGGTGCTGGCGGCCGTTTCCGGCAAGCTGATTTCCTCCAGCGGGGTGGTACAGACCATTGCGGCTTATGTGGTGGCGGCCGGCTTTACCGGCAGGTTCTTCGTGGCGGCCACCTTTCTCATCACCTGCCTGCTGGCCTTTGCCACAGGCACCTCGGTGGGCACCTATTTCGTGGTGATCCCCATTCTGTTTCCGGTGGGCGTGATGGCCGGGGCATCGCCGGAATTCATGATCGGAGCCATTGTGTCCGGAGCGGCTTTCGGCGATAACCTGGGACCCATCTCGGATACGACGATTGCGTCTTCTACCACCCAGCATGCGGATCTGGGGACGGTGGTGAAGACCAGGATGCGCTACAGCCTGCCGGCAGCGGCAGGGGCGCTGGTTCTGTTTCTGATCTTCGCAAAGGACGGGGCCGCGGGAGCGGTCATCGACGGGGCGGAGGCGGTGGCGAAGCCTGTGAGCCTTGTGATGCTGGCAGTGCCGGCGGTGATCATCACGGCATGTTTGATGCGCAGACACTTAATTACGGCACTGTCTTATGGAATCCTTGCCGGAGTGGCGGCCGGGCTGATTTTCGGCATTTATAAGGTGAACGATTTGGTGGCGTTTCCGGGAGGTTTTTCCGTGGACGGCCTGATCATCTCATCCATTACGGGCACGGCGGGAACAGTGGCCATGCTGATCGCGGTGTTTGCCCTGCTGGGCGTTCTGGAGTGCAGCGGCCTGTTCGAGGATGTGGGGGCATTGCTTATGCGCTTTGCGAAAAAGGAGCGCAGCGCGGAGGCTGCCATCGTTTTGTCCACGGGAATCCTGAGCATGGTCACAGGGGTGATTTCCGTGGCCATTGTGGCGCTGGGCGATCTGGTAAATGAGATCGGGGAGCGGGCCGGCGTGGACAGATACCGCAGGGCGAATCTGCTGGACTGCACGGGCTGCGTCTTCTGCTTTCTGGCGCCGTGGACGGTGCACTGTGTGATTCCGGCCCAGCAGACGGCCCAGTTCGGAGAGGGATTTGCCATAGCGCCGGCGGCTGTGCCTTTGGTGAATTTCTATTCTGTCTGTATGCTGGTGATTCTGACAGCGGCGATTGTGGCGGGATATGGCAGGAAGCGGTAGGAAAGACGGGGACACAGATGGCGGCGAAGAAATACTATGCGGTAAAAAAAGGAAAGACCAGGGGGATATTCCGGACATGGGAGGAGTGCAGGGCCAGTGTGGAGGGATGTTCCGGCGCGGAGTATAAGGGCTTTGGGAGACTGGAGGAGGCCGAGGCATATCTGGGACTTGCGCCCGGTACATGGGAGGCTTCCGGGCACAGAGCCGGTGACTCTTGCCGGCGGGCGGGAGCTTTCGCGGCAGGCAGCGGAGTCGGGGAACGGAAAGAGAAAACACAGGGACGGTTTTCCGCGCGGGAGGTGCCTGAGAGCAGAGAGGCGGACGGCGGGAGTCCCAAGCAGTCCGCGGAACCTGCGGATGCCGGAAGAGGGGAACAGGGCCATGTGAGGGAGGGAGACGAAATCCCGGCGGCCGGGACCCTGCTTGCCTATGTGGACGGCAGCTATGACAATTCCCTGAAGAAATATGCTTTCGGCTGTGTGTTTATACTGCCGGACGGCAGGATCTTTACGGAATACGGGAACGGGGACAATGAGCAGTCTCTGCGGCACAGGAACGTGACCGGCGAGATGCTGGGAGCCATGTATGCGGTAAAGACTGCTATGGCCAGCGGCTTTTCTAAGGTGGAGTTGTGCTATGACTACGAGGGTATAGAAAAATGGGTCACCGGCGCGTGGCGGTCCAAGACGGAACTGACGAAGAAATATGCCGTTGCCATGGGGGAGTGGAGAAGACAGATTGAGATCTCCTTTCGAAAAGTGGCGGCCCACACCAATGTGTACTATAACGAATTGGCCGATCAGACTGCCAAGGCCGGACTGCGGGACGGCAGCGGGATTCCTAAGGTGCGCAGCCTGGTCTAGGGGAGTAGCGAACTGAGAAAAGCCTGCCTTTTGGGGGGGAATCCCCGCTGAAAAAGACGAGTCTGGGAGGAACCGAAAGCCAGGAGGAGCGGAAGTCCGAAAGAAACAGGAGACCAGGAGGAGCGGAAGTCCGAAAGAAACAGGAGACCAGGGAGCGGAAGTCCGAAAGAAACAGGAGACCAGGGAGCGGAAGTCCGAAAGAAACAGGAGACCAGGAGGAGCGGGAGCCTGGAAAGCACAGGAGCCCCAAAAGAATGGAATCCCAAGAGCAGGAATCCGGGAGGAAAAGCGAGCCCGGACATAGACCGATCAGGAAAGGTGAGAGCAAAGAGAATGGAACCAATGCGACTGAACAAATATCTGGCCCACTGCGGCGTCTGCTCCAGGAGGGATGCGGATAAACTCATAGACAAAGGAGCAGTGCTGGTGAACGGCAGACAGGCCACACCCGGCCAGCTTGTGGGGGACGGGGACGAGGTTCTCGTATCCGGCAGGCGGGTGCAAAACAGGCAGGAGACCGTGGTGCTGGCGTTCTACAAGCCCCTGGGGGTGACCTGTACGGAGAGAGACTCCCATGCGGAGCGCATAGTGTCCGATCTGGTGGATTATCCGGTTCGGGTCACTTACGCGGGCCGGCTGGACAAGGACTCGGAGGGGCTGTTGCTGCTGTCTAACGACGGCGACCTGATCCAGGCCATGATGAAAGGCGCCAACCGTCACGAGAAAGAGTATCTGGTGAGGGTCAATAAGGAGATCACGCCGGAACTTCTGAGAGATATGTCCGGTGGCGTGTATCTGGAGGAGCTTGGTATCACTACCAGGGAGTGCAAAGTGGAGCAGGAGAGCAGATTCGTCCTGCGCATGGTGCTGACCCAGGGCGTGAACCGCCAGATCAAGCGGATGTGCCGGGCCTGCGGGTATCATGTAAGGACCCTGAAGCGCGTCCGGGTGATGCATGTGACGCTGGGGGATTTAAAGCCCGGGGAGTACCGGGAGCTTTCGGCGAAAGATGTGGAGCGGCTGTACCGGGACTGCGGTCTGAGGCGGGAGCAAGGAACCGTAGGGGCGGCCGGGAGTGATCAAATCTAATTGCGGAAGGGGTGGACGAAATGGAACAGTCCCAAAAGATAGAGCGAATCAGAGAGCTGGTGGGGATTCTAAATGAGGCCTCCAGAGCTTACTATGCCCAGGACAGAGAAATCATGAGCAACAGAGAGTACGATACCCTCTATGACGAGCTTCTTGCCCTGGAACAGGAGACAGGCATGGTGTTTGCCAACAGCCCTACCGTGAATGTAGGCTACGAGGCAGTGGATGAGCTGCCAAAGGAACAGCATGAAACCCCGATGCTTTCCCTGGACAAGACCAAGAGCAGGGAGGCGCTGCAGGAGTGGCTGGGAGGGCATCCGGGAGTCCTTAGCTGGAAGCTGGACGGCCTGACCATTGTGCTGACTTATCGGGGGGGAAAGCTGGAAAAGGCGGTCACCAGAGGGAACGGAGAGATCGGCGAGGTCATCACGAACAACGCCAGGACTTTTGTAAACCTGCCCCTTGCGATACCGTTCCAGGGGGAACTGGTGCTGCGGGGCGAGGCCGTCATCAGCTATTCTGATTTTGAGAAGATCAATGAGGAGATCCCGGACGCGGATGCAAAGTACAAAAACCCCAGAAATCTCTGCAGCGGTTCCGTGCGCCAGCTCAACAATGAAATCACGGCAAGGCGCAATGTCAGATTCTATGCGTTCACGTTGGTGGAGGCCAGGGAGGCGGCTTCTGCGGCGCCCGGTTCCGGGGAGATGACAAAGAGCAGGACTGTCCAGGAGGATTTGAGAGATTCCCTGGATTTCGGCAATTCCATGGAGAAGCGCTTTGCCTTTTTGGCAGAGCAGGGATTTGAAACAGTGGAACACTATCTGGTGACGGAGGAGAACATTCTGGATACGTTGGCGCTGTTTGAGCGGAAGATAGAAAGCTATGACATTCCCTCCGACGGTTTGGTGCTGACTTATGAGGACACGGCATACGGGCAGTCCCTGGGGCGCACGGCCAAGTTCCCGAGACACTCCATCGCCTTTAAATGGGCGGACGAGCTGCGGGAGACCAGGCTTCTGGAGATCGAGTGGAGCGCCAGCAGAACAGGGCTCATCAATCCGGTGGCCATCTTTGAGCCTGTGGAGCTGGAGGGCACTACCGTGAGCCGGGCCTCCGTCCACAACATCAGCATCCTGCGGGGGCTGCAGTTGGGAATCGGAGACAGGATTACGGTATACAAGGCGAATATGATCATTCCCCAGATTGCGGAGAACCTGACGGCCAGGGAGGAGATGGAAAGGCATCAGGCGCTTTCCACGGAAGAGAGCGGGCAGGGAGAGGGTCTGCAGGGAGTAAGCCGGCAAGGAGAGAGCGGTTCTGCAAAAGAGGCAGATACCATACTGAAAGTCGGGGTGACGGGAGCGAACCAGGGAGAAAATCTGGCAGACGCAGATCAGGAGCAGTGTGAGCCTGCCGGAGAGACTCCGACCGGGAAAGAATCGGCGCAGACAGGGGACGCAGGCAACATGGAGGAGGCATTCGGCCAGGGACATCAGCTTGTGGAGATCCCCGCAGTCTGCCCGGTATGCGGCGGGAAGACGGAAATCCGGCAGGTAAATGACGTACAGTCGCTGTACTGCACCAATGAGAAATGCGCAGCCAAGCAGATCAAGGCGTTCACTCTCTTTGTCAGCCGGGATGCCATGAATATAGACGGCCTGTCGGAGGCTACACTGGAGAAATTCATCGACCTGGGCTTCATCCACGAATTCGCGGATCTGTTCCATCTGGACAGATACAGGGAGCGGATCGTGGAGATGGAGGGCTTCGGGGAGAAATCCTATCAGAATCTGACAGAGAGCATAGACCGGGCCAGGCATACCACTTTGCCCAGAGTGATATACGGCCTGGGCATAGCCAACATTGGCGCAGCCAATGCCAAGATGCTCTGCCGGTATTTTGACCATGACTTAAAGCGGATGCAGGAGGCGGACGTGGAGACCTTAAGCGCCATAGACGGCGTGGGCGAGGTCATCGCCACTGCTTTTGTGACCTATATGCAGGACGCGGACAATCTGCGAAAGATTGAGGATCTGACGAAAGAACTTCAGATCGAGATCCCGAAAGTGGAGGAGGGAAGCCAGACATTGTCTGGGTTTAGCTTTGTCATCACCGGTTCCCTGGAGAAATTCGCCAGCCGCTCCGACTTAAAAGACCTCATCGAGCAAAAAGGCGGCAAGGTCACAGGGAGCGTCACCGGTAAGACCACCTGCCTGATCAACAATGACGTGGCTTCCAATTCATCCAAGAACAAGAAAGCTAAGGAACTGGGGATTCCGATCCTGTCCGAGGAGGATTTCCTGAAGCGCTACGAAATAGACGGGCCCGGGGAAGAGGGAGCAAAGGGCTGAAAGCCCGGTTCTGTCAAAAATGTGCCACAGCGCTGGGCAGGCCATGTTTCAAAGGGCGGCGATTGGAAAAAGTCCCATGTTTGCTGACGGCAGACGAAGGTGAAATATAAGGAGGAAAGAGAAATGCCTATCAAGGTGCAAAGCGATTTACCGGCAAAGGAAATACTGATTAATGAGAATATATTTGTCATGGACGAGATGCGCGCCATGCATCAGGACATCCGTCCCCTGGAGGTACTGATCCTCAACAATATGCCCGTGAAACAGGACACGGAACTGCAGCTTCTGCGTGCTCTGTCCAACACGCCCCTGCAGGTGGATGTGACTTTCATTAATGTGAAGAGCCATGTGTCCCTGAACACCCCGGCCAGTCATTTGAACAAGTTCTACTGCACCCTGGACGACATCAGGGACAGAAAGTATGACGGCATGATCGTCACCGGGGCCCCGGTGGAGGATATCCCCTTTGAGGAGGTGGACTACTGGGAGGAGATCTGTGAGATCTTAGACTGGGCCGAAACCCATGTGACCTCTACGCTGCACATCTGCTGGGCGGCTCAGGCTGGATTGTACCATTATTACGGCATCAATAAAAAGCTTCTCCCCCAAAAACTCTTTGGGATCTACGAGCATAAGGTGGAAAACCGGAAAATCCCCTTGGTGCGTGGCTTTGACGACATCTTCCTGGCGCCCCAGAGCCGTCACACGGAGACGCCGTCGGAACAGATCCGCGCCTGCAAAGATCTGACGGTGCTGGCGGAATCCCCGGTGGCCGGCGTATATCTGGCCATGGCCGAGGAGGGGAAGAAGATATTCGTCACCGGACATCCGGAATATGACAGGTATTCCCTGAACAATGAATACTACAGGGATCTGAACAAAGGGCTTCCCATCCAGGTGCCCTACAACTATTATCCCGGGGACGACCCTAAGGAGAAGCCCCTGCTCCAGTGGCGCTCCCACAGCAACAACCTCTACAGCAACTGGCTCAACTACTACGTGTACCAGGTGACGCCGTACGAATTGGGGATGGGCGGGAAAAGAAATGGGTAAAAATGGAGTATGAAAGAAAGGTGTGGACTTGTTATCAGTGTTCGACATAGAATACTATATTGTGTCAGGGCATCTGGAAGACGAAGAGGCTATAAGGATAATGAAACCCTTGGGGAATAGAATCCCTGGGGGTTTTTGTATAGCTATTGAAAGGTACATTACGCATAATTATCAGAGGGCAAGAGAACAAATGCGGAGGAGAAAGATGGAAATTACATTGAAGTGGGAGATGATAAGTACATTCAAAGAAGAATTGAAAGCGGAAGAAAAAAGCAAAGCGACTATTGAAAAGTATGTGAGGGACGCAGGCAGCTTTATCAGATTTATAGGAGAAGGGCAGATGCTGACAAAGGATACGGTCATATCCTACAAGCAGCACCTGAAAGAGAAGTATGCCATCGCCAGCGCTTACTCCATGCTGGTGGCGGTGAACAGATTCCTTTGTTTTTTGGGATGCAAAGACTGTACGGTGAAAGTATTTAAAATGCAGAAAGCAGTTTTTCGTCCGAAAGAACGGGAAATGTCGAAAGAGGAATATCTGCGTCTGGTAAAGACGGCAAGAGACAAGGGAAAATTCAGACTATGCCTGATTATGCAGACGATTTGCGCAACGGGAATCAGAATCAGTGAGCTGCCTTTTGTTACGGTAGAAGGGCTTTCCTCCAGAAGAACCGTGGTTTCGCTGAAAGGAAAGAGCCGGGTTGTGATCCTTCCGGCCCAGCTTTGCAGGGAACTGCGGCAGTATGCCAGACAGAACCAGATCAGTTCCGGGAGCATCTTCGTGACAAAAAACGGAAGACCTATCGACCGGAGCAATATTCTGCATGACATGAAAACGTTGTGCGAGGAAGCGGACGTGGACCGGAGAAAAGTTTTCCCCCATAATCTCAGACATTTATTTGCGCTTACCTATTATAAGCTGGAAAAAGATGTGTGCCGCCTGGCGGACATCCTGGGACATTCAAATATCAACACGACTCGGATCTATACACTGGTCAGCTGCGAAGAACAGGAACAGCAAATAGACGGGCTGGGACTGGTAATACAGGTGTGAGAAATTGGATAGACAACACATAATATGCATTATGAGGTAGCATTATAAATTCTTTGCACCTTTATGTATCATTGCTCATCTAAATTATCATTTTACCGCATCTATAAGTAAAATTCAATACAAAAAAATCAAAATATCCTCAAAAGAAAACTTTGGCAGTGGAAAAAATATGGAGTTATATACTATGCTGCCGTAGTCATAACAGGGCCACAGCCCCAAAAAGCGTTCTCAAATGGTCAGGCTGCGCTTCACTATTACCTCATAATGCATATTATGAGGTTTTTGGCGAGAGCAGGTATAGACGATTGCATTTAGGAGTCTGAAGACAGAAAGCATGTAAAGAAAACGGAGTTCCCAAAAGAATAGATTGGATGTGTGATGCGATAATGGGTGGTGGAACAAGTGATATGTGCGGAAGACGATTTGGCAGTCTCACGGTGATTTCCTATGACGGAAGACGAGGGGGCAAGCATTACTGGAAATGCTTGTGCAGCTGTGGGAAAGAGACATCGGTATCGCATTCCAATCTGATTAACAGCCATACTCAGAGTTGCGGCTGCATGGCAAGTCCTCTGAATACGATGCATTTTGTGGATGGAACCTGCATCGAGAGGATTCGCAGCAGAAAGACTTATGCGAGCAATAAAAGCGGCGTCAGAGGCGTCTATTGGAATGAGAGGACGAGAAGCTGGGTTGCCCAGATTACTTTCCAGGGAAAGACAAAATATCTGGGAAGCTATGCAGAGTTTGCGGACGCGGCGAAAGCGAGAGCCAGTGGAGAGAAATTGTTTGACGATTTTTTGGAAAAACATGGGAGTGGCATTGAAAAGAAGAGGGATAGAAAAATGGTTATTTGCTTTAAGCTGCTTGGATCATTCGCTTATACCACGGCGCCAGAGAAAAACACGAATTCCATTGATGAGACAGGGACTAGCGGACATCAGGAAAGAGAATACGGCACAGGGCCGGGAAAGGCAGGGAAAAAAACGCTGTCCTTTTTACAGTATTTGATCGTAAATCATTCGCGCAATATTACTGCGGAAGAGCTAATCGATGTTTTCTGGACAGAAAAGGACAGCAATGATCCGGCGAATGCGTTGCGCAACATGCTTTTTAAAATACGCAGTCTTCTGAAAAATATGTTCCCGGAACAGGATGACCTGTTTCGGACGTTTCCGGGCTGTTATGCCTGGAATCCCCAGACAGAAATCGAACTTGACACGGAATGCTTTGAGAAAGTCTGCCTGGGAGCGAGGCAGGAATCCGGAGAAAAAAGCCTTACAATGCTGCGGCAGGCCGTCGCGCTGTATCATGGGGATTTCCTTTCAGGCAATGACAGCGAATGGGCCAGGGACCAGAGACAATATTACAGGACATTGTACCTGGACGCATGTAAGACGCTGCTTCCCCTTTTGGAGGAACGGGAAGAGTGGATGGAGATTGTCAGTGTCTGCAGCCAGGCATATCAGATTGACTTCTGCGTAGAAGAATTTACCACATATCAAATGCAGGCATTTATATCTATGGGGCAGCCGGAACAGGCAGTGGATCGGTATGATGCATTTCACAGACAGATGCTGAAAGAACTGGGAATGCCGCCCACAGAGAGGATTGAACAGCTCTACACCCTGGCGCTTGGACTGCGCAAGGAGGACAGGGGAGACGACAAAGAGATATTTAAGCTGGTGAGCAGGGGGAATCCCGAGAATAAAGCTTTCTTTTGCAGCTTTGGTACTTTCCAGAGTATCGTTGCCCTGGAAAAAAGACATCTCGCACGCTCAGGGCAATGTTCTACTCTGGTAATAGTCAGCCTGGGAAAGGACGGGACGCCCACTACGGACATCAGGCGTCTGGAACGCATTATCATGGGAGGGCTTCGGACAGGAGATCCCGTGGCGAGGCTGGAGGCGGGGTCTTACATAGTGATGCTGACGGGAGCCGATGCAGAGAATGCGCAGATCGTTACCAGCCGTCTGGACAGCGCGTTCCACAAAACCTACCGCCATTCCAATGCACAGCTTTCGTTCAAGATGTCGCAGCTGTGCCCGGAAGAAAATGGCAATTAGTGATCAAAAAATAGAAAAAAATAACAGATTGCTAATAATGAATTGTTATAGTAACACTGCAAGCGAGAGAAAAGGTGGTGTTGACATGATGCTACGAGGGAAAATGATCCCCTGTCAGAGCCGGGAGGCAGTGGTCTCTGTGAAAGCTTATCACAATGGCGTAATGGATGGATATCTTCAGCATCCCAGGCTGGACCGAGAGGAAAAAGTCTGCAGCCTGTCACAGATGGTTCTGCTTCTGAATGATCTGCTTGACCTGGAGGACAGCCCCGACAACCCATTGCCTTTTATCTCATCGCCGTATGGCGGCGAAGATGTCAACAATGTCTTCCGGATACAGATTCTCTTTCGGGAACATCATACATGGCAGGGCAAACTGGTCTGGCAGAATGAAAACAAGGAAATTGTATTTCACAGCTGCATTGAACTGCTCCAGCTGTTTGATGAGATCCTGGCGGAGTAAGGAAGCGCCTTTTGGACGGTTTCAAAAGGACAGTGCCGCAGAGGGGAAGGTGGAGAGGGGACATATGACAGGTGGAGGTTAAGGGGACTGAGGATGCGGGAGGATTTGAGAAAGCTTCCTGCAAGGAGTGAAGAAGACGAATTACAGGTGAAGGAAGAGCAGAAAGAATTATAGCAGGAGGAAGTATATGAGCGAGAAAAATCGTAGAAAAAGTAAAGCGCATCGGATTTTAAAGGTAGCCGGAACGGCCGGCATCGCTCTTGGCGCGGCTACACTAGACGCTAACGTTGTGTTTGCGGCGGAAGCGGAAGAAGCGCTGGCAGCACAGCAGCAGGAAGACGAAGAGGCTCTTGCTGCCCAGGCGGAGCTGGAAGATGCGATGGCTACATCGGAAACACCGTCAGAAAGTGTTTATGAAGAGGCGCAGTCATCCGAGAGTGACGCTGCAGAGACTGGGGTTTTGAATGAAACAGAGAGCCAGGCCGAAACTGACAGCGCAAGCGAAGCCACAGACAGCGTAAGCGAGGCTGAGAGCCAGAGTGAGGAAGCGGGCAGTGTAAGCGAGGCTGAGAATCAGAGCGAGTCAGGTGCGGAAGACTCCGAGGCAAGCGAGTCCGAAATGAAAGGATCCGAAACCAGCGAGGCGAGTGAGTCAGAGGCAAATGGATCCGATAGCATAGACGAGAACCAGAGCGAGGAAACGGACAGCGTAAGCGAGGCTGAGAGCCAGAGCGAGACTGCGGATAGTGTAAGCGAGGCTGAGAGCCAGAGCGGAGAAGCGGACAGTGCAAGCGCTTCTGAGAGTCAGAGTGAGGCAGACAGCTTGAGCACTTCTAAGTCTGAGGAAGAGCTGAGCATGGCAGAATCAGTGTCTGTTTCAGAGAACGAGAGCAGTTCAATGGAAGAATCTGCATCGGTATCTACTTCTGCGTCCGAGTCTGAGAGCCTTAGCATTGTGGAAAGCAACAGCATTGAAGATAGTTTGTCAGAATCCGATTCTTTGAGTACATCAGAAAGCGAGTCTGCTTTGGCTTTTGAAAGCGAAACTCTCATGATGTTCGTGAACCGCAGGGCAGCTATGCTGATGGCCAGTGTGGATATGAGTGATGCAACAGAGAGTGAAAAAGCAGAACTTGCTAGATTACTCCAGGAATATAAGGACAATCTTACTGCTTTGGAAGAAGCCAAAGAGATTCCGGACGCAGATGTGACAGAACAAGAGAAAGCTGTCGCTTTGAGCACTATAAAGTTTGAATTGGCCAGCAAAGGTGTTATGGGTGCGTCTCCTGTTTGGGATGCGAAGACGAGTTCTTTCATAGTTACTTATACGGAAGAAGCTTCAGGGAAAGTGGTCACGGAGTTTTATCAGTATAATACGGATGAAGCTGGTGACGTGCATGTATATGTAGCGGATGCAAGCTATAAAGGAGCTAATGGTGAAACAATCAACTATGGGGTTGTAACGGAAGCTGGAAAACAATACATCATAGTAAATAATGAAAAATATGAGGTTCTGGAAACAGAAGATAACGGCAGTGGGTCGATTTCTTATGTAATAGCAAAAGAGCAGAATGATGTTGGCTTTGTTACTTACAAAAAATCTGTTGTTGTAAGCGCAGATAAGTCTACGGCAACAATCATAGAATATAGAAATGAGAAAGATCCTAATCAGCCCTGGAACAAAGCGGAGGTACCTGCACCTGTAACTGTAGAGAAAAGAACAGTTAATAATGTCAAATATGACACTACTGGCGGCAATGGTAGAGGTTACTATGTTGTTGTTCAGGACTCAGAAGGCAATTGGCATAAACTTATTCAAGATGGCGGGAGTAGTGTTAATCAGCTTGCGATTAATAGTTCGGGGAATTTTGTAGTTAAAACAAGTGATTCTCTAGGCGGAGTGTTCGAGACTGTTGGAGGCATATTAGGTAGGAAAAACTATGAGTTAAAAAATGTTGATGGTAAATGGGGATTATATGAGGAAGGTAAAAGCAGCCCTTTGATGACGTTCAGTGTTACTCAGGAGGCAGATTATGTATCTTCCGATGATACGACAATTGAGGAATCGCCATTTGATAGAGAAGTAAATTCAACAGATAGTGAAGCTAATGCAGCGTCCTCAGCCAGTATGAGAGATAGCTTGAGCGATAGCCTAAGCGACAGTCTGAGTGATAGCTTGAGCGACAGCTTAAGCGATAGTCTGAGTGATAGCCTGAGCGACAGCTTAAGTGATAGTCTGAGCGACAGCTTAAGTGATAGCCTGAGCGACAGCTTAAGTGATAGCCTGAGCGACAGCTTAAGTGATAGTCTGAGCGACAGCTTAAGTGATAGTCTGAGTGACAGCCTTAGCGATAGCCTAAGCGACAGTCTGAGTGATAGTCTGAGTGATAGCTTGAGTGATAGTTTGAGCGACAGCTTGAGTGATAGCCTGAGTGACAGCTTAAGCGATAGTCTGAGTGATAGCCTGAGCGACAGCTTAAGTGACAGTCTGAGTGATAGCCTGAGTGATAGTCTTAGCGATAGTTTGAGTGACAGCTTAAGCGATAGTTTGAGTGACAGCTTAAGCGATAGTTTGAGCGACAGCTTAAGTGATAGTTTGAGCGACAGCTTAAGTGATAGTCTGAGTGACAGCCTTAGCGATAGCTTGAGTGACAGCCTGAGTGACAGCTTGAGTGATAGTTTGAGCGACAGCTTGAGTGATAGCCTTAGCGATAGTCTGAGTGACAGCCTAAGCGACAGCTTAAGTGATAGTCTGAGTGACAGCCTAAGCGACAGCTTAAGTGATAGTCTGAGTGACAGCCTAAGCGAC
>JAAWOU010000005.1 GCA_022799755.1 Lachnospiraceae bacterium | reverse complement strand
AAAATGTGAAAAATCCACTGAAACGTGGAGGTGAAGAAAAAATGGAGTGTATTGGAAACGCTGTGCTTTCAAGGGCTGTGGGGTTTCCGAGAGTACTCGTAAATAGAAAGGGGGTAAAAATATGGCTACAGTGCAGACTCAGATAAGGATAGAAGAAGATATAAAGAAGCAGGCAACAGAACTATTTAACCAACTTGGAATTGATATGTCCAGTGCGGTGAACATGTTCCTGAGGCAGGCTATTATGCGGGAAGGACTTCCCTTTAGCGTAGAAATTCCCAGATATAAGCCGGAAGTGATGGAAGCTATGGAGGAAGCAAAGCGAATCAGCACTGCTCCGGATACCAAGAGATATGTGAGTTTTGCGGAGGCGTTGGAGGATATAGATTTATCAAGTATGGATTGATTCTCACAGGCAGATTCAAAAGAGGATTAAAATCCGCTCAAAAACGTGGGTTGGATATTTCACTGTTGAATGATATTGTGGAAAAGCTGCTTCATAAGATTCCTTTAGATGCAAAGAATAGAGATCATGGATTAAAAGGAGCATGGGCTGGGTTCAGAGAATGTCATATTCAGCCGGATTGGCTGTTGATTTATTTGATAAGGGAGGATGTACTGACATTGACCTTGGTGGATACAGGAACGCATGCCGATTTATTTGATGAATGAGCAAAGCAGGCATAATGTTTGGGCGGGGCAGGGCTGGGGTTAAAGATTTATAAAAGGGAAAGGAAATTGCCGGAAAAATATTTTTCCGCTTGCTTTTATGGCCATATTGTATTAAAATGTTATAGATTACTAAATAGACAGGTGGTATATACAATTAAGAGGTATATATATCTTATTATATAATATCATGCACATACTAATCAGAAGCAGGAGTGACGGACTGAAATGCGGAAAGCGCAGAAGCAGCAGGCGGAGGATTTTATAAAAGTCTTGGGCGAGGCCCATGACGAAATCCGCAAAGCCATTGAAAAAAAGAATATTTCCGCGGCCATGAGTCTGCTGGCGGACTGCCAGGACGGCGCCATTGCGCTGGGCAATCTGATCGAGAGCTCGGAGGGAGAGGACTTTCCCACGACAGCTTTATTGGAGACTTATTGTGAACAGGTCTACAGGCTTTACGAGGACCTGGAGAAAGGTCTGCCTATCGGGGCAGGAAAGGCATATAAAGGCCTGCGCCGACAGCTTTTTAAAATTGATAGCAGCGTGAAGAATGAGATCAGGGTTCGGACAGAGGCGGTATTTTTACCGTATAAAGCTTCTATGTGGGACAGCCTGGAGAGCGTTTGGAAAGCCGCGGATGAGGACCCGGACTGTGACGCTTACGTGATTCCCATTCCTTATTATGACAAGAACCCGGACGGGAGCTTCCGGGAACTGCATTATGAGGGCGGGGAGTATCCGAAAGATGTTCCGGTGGTGTGGTATGAGGATTATGATTTTGAGACACGCAGGCCGGATATGATTTTTATACATAATCCCTATGATGACTGTAATATTGTGACTAGTGTGCATCCTTTTTTTTATTCGAAGAATTTGAAGACGTTTACGGAGAAACTAGTATATATACCTTATTTTATATTGGGGGAGATTGATCCGGAGAACAGGGAGGAACTGAAAGCGATAGAAAAGTTCTGTCTGGTGCCCGGAGTGGCGTATGCGGATGAAGTGATTGTTCAGTCGGAGGACATGCGGCAGGCTTATATTAATGTACTGACTGAGTTCATGTCAGGGCAGGGACGAAGCAGGGGGTATTGGGAGAGGAAGATACTGGGGCTGGGGTCGCCTAAGGTGGATAAGGTGCTGAATACCAGGAAAGAGGAGCTGGAGATCCCGGAGGAGTGGATGAAAGTTATCCGAAAACCGGATGGGAGTTGGAAGAAGATTATTTTTTATAATACGACGGTGACGGCCCTGCTACAGTATAATGAGCAGTATTTGGTGAAGATGAGGGATGTGTTCCGTATTTTTTATGAGATGCGGGATGAGGTGGTACTATTGTGGCGACCGCATCCTCTGTTTGGGGCTACAATTGAGAGTATGCGGCCGCAACTAGGGGAGGAGTATAAAAGGATCGTTGAAGCATACAGGAAAGAGTGCTGGGGAATTTATGACGATACCAGCGATATGGACCGTGCGGTTTGTTTGAGTGATGGGTATTATGGGGACTGGAGTTCAGTAATGCATCTGTGTCAGAAAGTTGGGATACCGATAATGACGCAGAATGCATATCTTATTGATTGTATACCGGAAGAAAGAGAATAAATCAGGCGAGAGGAATATCTTATGGATAAAGTATTGTTGGTATGCAATTATTTTGCTCCGGATAATACAATTGCTGCAATCAGAGTAACAAAGTTCGCAAAATATTTAAAACAATATGGTTTGAAAGTGGATTGTATTACCGAAATGAAGAGAAATCTTCCAGAAGATGAATTATTAAAAAAAGATATATGCGGCATTGAGACAATATATGCATCCAATTCAGCCATGTTTTTGAGATTTGAAAAAATATTTAAGAAATGCATAGCGCCTTTCAAAGAGAAACGATTCAGTAATCTCAACAATCGAAAAAAGATAAATCCAAGGACAGGACATGTTGAGTTTTATCCATATGAAACGGCCTATCCGGTACTGGGGAGCATAGAATATCTGGTCGGACAGATTAGACAGATTGATTTATACAGAAGTATTAAAAAATATTTGGAAGAATTAGACAATTATGAATATTTGATTACCTCTTACGGAGATTCTTTCAGCTATTTTGTGGGCAAGTATTTTCACAGGCATCATAAAAAGACAGTATGGCTTTTTGATGTAAGAGATGCAGTTTATAGATATAAATTCACACCATCATATGTGAGCTTAATACCGAAATGCTATGAAAAATTCATATGGAAAAATGCAGACGGAATCATCGGTGTATCCAAAGGAATTTGCAGGCGTGTACCGCCAAGAAACCGAAAAAAGGTGTCCTGTATTACGAACGGGTATGATTGGGAAGACCGAAAAGGGACAAATAGAGAGAAGATAACCTGTAACAAGCTGACATTTGCTTTTACTGGTTCCATGTATGGCGGATTGATGGATTTGTCTGTTTTATTTCGTGCAGTAGCTGATTTGATGAGGAAAAAAGTTTTCACGCAGGGAAGTATAGAATTTTATTTTGCCGGAAATCTTTCTGCATTTGAGATATTTCAGAGCCAGGCCGGAAAATATGGATTGAGTCGCTATTGTGAATATCGTGGAAAGCTGTCACGCCAAGATGCAATGACTCTACAAAGTGGGGCTGATATTTTGCTGTGTGCATCTTATGATTATCAGGAAAATGAGGGCGGTGTGATTACAGGGAAAATCTTCGAATATATGACATCGGGATGTCCTGTAATCGCAATCATTACAGGAGATATTGAGAAAAGTGAATTGGCGGACATTGTGCGAAAGACAAACATTGGCTATGCATATGAAGTTTCACATCACAAGAAAGATTATGAGGGACTGAAACAATATCTGGAAAGACAATACAAAGAGAAAGTGCAGAATGGGAGAGTCAGTTACCAGCCCAATATGGAAGAATTAGGAAGATATGACTACCAAGTATTGACTAAACAGCTGATAAAGCTAATGACAAAACTAAGAAAGTAATTGATGGAGGTAATATTGTGAAATATTCGTTAATCGGCTGCGGAAGAATTTCGCCAAACCATATCGCGGCCGCACAGGGGAATGGTCTGGAGATTGCCGCAGTCTGTGATGTGAATCAGGAGTGTATGGAGGACAAGAAACTGAAATTCAAGCTTGGTGGCGGGACAAGAACCTATATAGACTATCAGGAAATGCTTGAAGAGGAAAAGCCGGAACTGGTAGCGATCTGCACGGAAAGCGGAAAGCATGCCAAAATCGCGCTGGATTGCATTGAGAGAGGCGTAAATTGCATCATAGAAAAGCCTATAGCGCTCTCTATAAAAGATGCTGACGCAATTATTGCAGCATCTATCAGGCATCATGTGAAAGTGTGTGCCTGCCATCAGAACCGATTCAACAAGTCCGTTCAGATAATCAGGGAGGCCATTGACATGAAGCGTTTCGGAAAGCTTTTTTATGGTACGGCGCACATTAGATGGTGCAGAGACCATGAGTATTATGACAGAGCCTCATGGCGGGGAACATGGGAACAGGACGGAGGAGCTCTCATGAATCAATGTATCCACAATATAGATCTACTCCGCTGGATGATGGGGGGAGAGGTCGAGGAGGTTGTGGGTATGACAGATCGACTTAACCATGATTACATTGATGCAGAGGACTTTGGCATAGCGCTTATTCGATTCACAAATGGAAGTTATGGGATAGTAGAGGGTACGACAGATATATATCCAAAGAACCTGGAGGAGACTCTATACATATTTGGGGAGAAAGGAACTGTAAAGGCAGGGGGACAGTCGGTCAACATCATTGAGGAATGGAATTTTTCGGATATGCTGGATGACCCGAAACAGGTGAAAGAGCGATTTCATGAAAACCCTCCCTCTGTCTATGGATATGGGCATAAACCTCTTTATGCGGATATGATTTATTCGATACAGCATGATAAGCAGCCCTATGTGAATGCCATGGAGGGAAAGAAAGCACTGGAGCTTGTGCTTGCAATATATAAGTCGGCGGCAGAGGGAAGACCAATAAGGTTTCCTCTAACGAATTGCGCAACTACAGACTTTGTTGGGAGGTTTGGTTGAGACGTGAAATTTCGCGATTTAGAAAAACAATATCAGGCAATGAAATCAGACATGGATGCTTCTATCAGGGCTGTCATTGAAAAGGCAAATTTTATACATGGGGAACAGGTCACAGAGTTGGAGACACGTTTGGCGGAATATGTAGGGGTAAAGCATTGTGTTTCCTGTGCAAACGGGACAGACGCACTTCAGTTGGCTTTGATGGCATGGGGGATAGGAAAGGGAGACGCAGTGTTTGTGCCTGATTTTACATTCTTCGCCAGTGGAGAAGTGGTCTGTGCTGTAGGCGCTGTGCCGATTTTCGTGGATGTTCGCCGGGATACCTTTAATTTGGATTGTGATGCGCTGGAAAGGATGATTGAAAAAGTAGAGAAAGAGGGAAAATTACGATCGGCAGCTGTACTGGCGGTGGATTTATTCGGGCAGCCGGCACAGTATGACAGGATTCGGGAAGTTGCTGGAAAACATAATATGCTGGTGCTGGAAGACGGGGCGCAGGGATTTGGCGGAAAGATAGGCGAGAAAAAGGTATGCTCTTTGGGCGATATTTCCACTACAAGCTTTTTTCCGGCCAAGCCTTTGGGATGTTATGGGGATGGTGGCGCGGTCTTTACTGACAATGACGAATGGGCTGATTTAATACGCTCCTATTGCGTCCATGGAAAAGGAAAATCGAAATATGATAACGTGAGAATTGGCATGAATTCCAGGCTGGATACCTTGCAGGCTGCCGTACTTTTGAGGAAATTTTCGCAGTTTGTGGGATGGGAATTGGGACAGGTGCAGACCGTTGCGGAATGGTATGACGAGCAGTTAAAAGGCGTAGTTGAGATACCATGTATCTTGAAAGGATATTATTCCAGTTGGGCGCAGTATACAGTAAAATTTCCGACACGGGAAAGCAGGGATGGGGCTATGCATTTGCTTGGTGAAAATGAGATACCATCGGCTGTCTATTACGAAAAGCCTATGCATAGGCAAAAGGCTTTTCAGGAGTTTCAATATAATGAGACAGATTATTTGGTATCTACGGAATTATCCCAAACCGTTTTGTCTCTGCCGTTTCATCCCTATTTGAGCAGGGAAGAAGTCACCCTTGTGGGAAAAATGATTGCTGAATACGCAAAGGAATGGTTGTGATGCCTTATTTTATTCACGAAAGCAGCTATATAGACGATGATGTCATAATAGGGGATGGAACAAAGATATGGCATTTTTGCCATATACAGTCGAAAGCCCGGATTGGAGAGAACTGTTCCTTTGGACAGAATGTAAATGTGGCAGGAAATGTGAAAATTGGGAATGGGGTGAAAGTTCAGAACAATGTCTCTATTTATGAGGGCGTTGAACTGGAAGATTATGTATTTTGTGGTCCGTCCATGGTGTTTACAAATGATTTGACACCCAGGGCGAAATATCCTAAGAGAAAGACAGAATACAAAAGGACACTGGTAAAAATTGGAACAAGTATTGGTGCCAACGCCACAATTGTATGTGGGCACACAATAGGAAAATGGGCTATGGTGGCAGCGGGGGCAGTGGTAACAACAGATATACCAGATTATGCGCTTTTTGCAGGAGTTCCTGCAAGGCAGATTGGATGGGTTTGTGAGTGTGGGTGTAAACTTAGGAAAAATTTTAGATGTATATGCTGTCGTCGGGAATATCAACTAACTAATGTTGGTTTGACTTTAAAGGTTTCTAAGGGAGAAATGATGTGAAAGAAACTACGCTGTGGAAGTCGGTAGTGTTGCCGGTAGGATTATGTATCAAGGATGGGATGATTTGGTTTATACAAAATGGTGGGAATCAAATTATGGGAATGGATATGCATTCGTTTCAAATAAGAAAGCATATTAGAATACCATGTATGCCTTGGGGAAACAGTTTTTTTCATCGAAAGCTTAATGATAAAATCGTAGATATTGGGAATAGAATGTTAATTTTGCTGAATGGAAGTAAAACGATCTATGCATATAATTTTTCTTCTGGTGAAATAGATGTGCTAACATGTTTACCGAATGGAAAAACGTTTCGTAATAATTCCATTTTGTATCAGAATAGGACATTATATCTATTGCCATATCAGAGTAATTATCTACTTAAGTATGATATAGATAATGATGATTGGGAAGAAATCCAAATAACAGATCACAATATATGTTTTGAAAAATGCTTTGAAATAGATAATGATATTATTTTAGCTGTAGACAGCAATTCAAATAGAGTTTATCAATATAACATTTGCAAAAATATTATAGAAATAAGCCTTGTAGGAGACAAGAATAATCATTATTGGGGAATTACAAAAGCACAGGGATACTATGTAATGCCTCATAGTGACAAGTGTGCGGTTACTTTATGGAAAAAGGAGGCAGGAGAGACCTATGAAATTGCGGATTTTCCGGATAGTTTTAGGAGTGTGAAAGGATATGCTTATCTAAACATGTACAAAACAGAGAATGATGTATTGCTTATTCCATATTATGCGAATATTATTTTAAAAATAGATGTAAGAAGTAAGAGCATTAGCAATATATTCCCTCAAAATTGTTTTTGGCTAAATGATTGTCCAAATAGAATTGATGATGAAAAGATGGCTTATTATAGTTCTACCATGTATAATAAAAGACTATATTTATATTCTGTTACACGACAAAACTGGCATGTGTTAGATACCATTACAATGGATATGGGACCTTTTAACCAATGTAAAATGGAAGAGGAAGATAATGAATGTATTGGTATGCTATTTGATGATAATAGTAAACAATTTTTTTTAGGTTATGAATCAAGTTTTACTTGCTGCAATTTAAAAAATTTAATTCTGAGTATTAGAAAGAGTATAGAATCTTGCAGAAAAACTGAATCTTATTATGGAGCTGATATATGGAATTATCTAAAAGATAAAATATAAGAAAGGCAGAAGAATATGAAGCGTAATGATATAAAAATAGCTGTTATGGGTTCTAGTCAGATTGAACACATCATACCAATATTAATCGAGTCTGGTTATCAAGTCACAAATATACAAAATATCTTTAGTAGTAATAAATCAAAAGAAGAAAAAGAACTTTTGTACAGAAAAGTAATCAGTGAATGTGATATGTTATATAATGTCTATTCAGGTAGTTATTTTTGGGCAAAGGCATCATATGCGAAATTAATAGGAAAAAAAGTTGTTACACATTGGATTGGAACAGATGTTTTGAATGCAATTTCCGGGGAAGTTGGTTTCTTAGGACATCCGTTTATTGACTGTCATTTTGTATGCTTCGAACCTTTAAAGGAGGAACTACAATCAATCGGAATAAAGGCTACAGTGCTTCCAATTGTCCCATTTAATATGAACCTGAGTGTAGGCAAGATGCCAGATACACATGCAGTTATGATTTATATGCCGGAGCATAGGTTAGAACATTATGGTTATAAGGAATTATGCTATGTCTTTGAACAATTTCCAAATGTTCCATTTCATATTGTTGCTAATTCAGGAGGAGAAATATTTAAAAAATATGGTAATGTGACAGCCCATGGGTGGTTGGATAAGGAAAGGATGGAGGCTCTTTATGACAAGGTTTCGATTGTAGTTCGCTTTATTAAGCATGATGGTTTGTCTATGTCAGTGATTGAAGGGCTCATAAAAGGCAAAAAAGTAATTTGGAACAATCGGTATTATGGCGTGGCCTTTGCTGAATCAAAAGAAGCAGTTTGCAGAGAATTAAAGGAAATACTTAAAACATCACCATATATTGACAGCAATGTAAGTAGATATGTGAAAAATGAGTTGTCAAAAGATAAGATTAGGCAAATATTTGATGATGCTGTAGAAAATATATTTGAGTAAAATTTTTGTAAAAGCTATCTACAGAGAGACAAAAACTTGATGCTAATAGATTGATAAGCTAGAAATTGTTGGGAAAGCGAAATAACAATGAAAGGAATCTTGTATCGAATATGAAAAACTTTTGGGATGAGTTTGAGTATAGCAAATTAAAGCTTCTACACAGTAATGACAAAGTTAAATCAATTCTTGATGTTTACCAAGGACGCAAGGACTATGATGAGCAGTTTCCGATTAGTGTTGATTTGCATCTAACGAACGCATGTAATCTTAACTGTAGCTGGTGTACAGACAGTGAAATCAGAAAAGGCGCTGCAACTATGGATTTTCAGAAAGTATTGGAGCTAATTGACGAGTTCGCAGCACATAATACAGGAGTAACGCTTGAAGGAGGCGGAGAACCAACACTTCATAAAAACTTTTCGGAAATAACAGATTATGCTTACAGAAAAAATGTGAGTCTTGGTTTAATAACGAATGGTACAGTTGATGTGAGCAATGATGCCTATAAGTTCAAATGGATTAGAATATCGCTTGATGCTTGTAACGTAGAAGAGTATGCCAGAGAAAAAGGCAAGGATTCATTCCAAAGAGTCATAGCGAATCTTCAGGAGTTTTCAATGAAAAGAAATCCTGAAAAGACATATCTGGGTGTTGGTTATGTGATTACCAAAAGAAATATGGAGAATCTTTGCGGATTGATTGATGTGCTTGATTCTATGGGAGTTGATTACATATATTTCAGACCTGTCGAGGAGGCATCTGACATTCTTCCTTCGGTTAGTGATATGATTAACTTAAAGAGAGATTTAGTAGAGTGGACAGAAGGAAAAAGGATAAAGTATCTAATTAATATATATGATAGGATTATAAAAAATAATCATGATCTTCCGTGTATTGCACACTCACTGACTTCTATCATACATGCAGATGGCAGTGTAAATTTGTGTGAAAAAAGACGGCATGATGAGATATGTCTTGGAAATATTAATGAGACGACTTTTTCAGACATATGGAATTCAGATATGCGTAAATTTGCAACAAATAAGCTTCTGTGTTCAGAATGCCAGGAGGGCTGTGACGTATGCAGAGTGACAGGGTTTAATGAAATTTTTTATCATTTGATTCATATGAATACAAAAAATTTTATATAAACTATGGATGATTATCTAATGAAATAAGGTGCAGCGATGACGATATCTTCTAAAGAATTAGAGTATTATCAAACAGAGTATAGCAAATTTTGGGTAAATCAGACAAAAGTATATGGCTTTGGAAAATATGAACGATTTCTGACAAAGCTTATTGCTCATTCAAATCCCACAAGAGTTTTCGAGGTAGGTATAGGTACAGGATGGCCAATAGGAGCAGCTCTTCATAGAAAAAATATACATGTGAATGGATGTGATGTTGCAGTATCCTCAGTAAAACTTGCAAGAGAGACACTTAAAAATCAAGAGGGAATTTATACAGGTACTATAATGGATTATACAGAGGAAGAAATGTATGATGTGACATATTGCGTTAGGGTAAGCTGGTATATTAACAATTTTCAAGATACCCTAACCAAAATGATTCATATGACTAAACCAAATGGATATATAGTATTCGATATTATGGACAAGTATAGTTTATGTTGTACTAAACATCAGATGGAACGAATGAAAGAAACATATTATAGACTATTAGGAATAAAAGACGATTTCAGGCATTATGGAACACATTTTTATTCAATACCAGCCATAGATATTTTTTTGAGAAAGCAAAAAATAGTGTATAAAAGATGGAGTGAAAGAACAATAACGGGGAATAAGGATATTTTTACTACGCCCAAAATTGTTTATCTATGCAGAAAGGTGGATAGCTGATGCAAAATTCTAAGGCAATTCTTGCCTGTGCCTCGTTTATAGCAGGTTTTTATCTTGGAGGAAAAAGTTTGGTTGGAATGATCAATAAACAAAAAGATGAATCAATGCGTAATCGCAGGAATATGGAGCTTTTGAGTAAATGGCTGGATGCGTTATATGATGGCTGGAATGTTGACAAGTTTTTTGAAAAGAATAACTACAAAAATATTCTTATATATGGAAATGGCTTAATAGGCCAAAAACTGTATAAGGCATTGAATACTGCAAATATTAATGTGGTTGCAATCATGGACAAGCAAGTAAGAGGCAATGCTGAGGGAATTTTGATAGGTGCAGATTCGAATATACCGTATGCTGACTGTATAGTGATTACACCTATCTGCTATTACAACCAGATATATTGCTCCGTGAGGGATAAAACTAATATTCCAATTGTGTCTGTAGAAGATATTTTTAATATGTAAAGAGATCAATATTTTTAAAATTAGGGAGGCATATTATGGTAATTCCTTTTGATAGTCAGTGTAGGGAGAGATATTATGGGCTTCTTGACAAGGTTTTTGACTCAAATATGTGGTCAGATGGAGCAATGCAAAAGACATTTGAAAATAAGTTTAAAGAATTCTGTGGCATAGAGAGTCGTGCGGTGTCTAATGGTGGAGCAGGTCTCTTAGCTATACTTGATTATATAAATGTAAAAGACAGAGAAGTAGTGGTTCCGGCTAATACATTCTGGGCCACAGCGCAGGCAGTCAGAAAAGCTGGAGGAAGAGTTGTGTATGCTGATTGTAGCAAAGCAGATTTGTGTTTGTCTTTAGAGACATTGAGGAATGCTGTTACTGCAGAGACTAAAGCTGTCATAGTTGTTCACATAGGAGGACATATTGCTTTCGAAATAGAAGAAATCAAACAGTTCTGCGATGAAAGAGAAATCTATCTGATAGAGGATTGTGCACATGCACATGGTGCTGAATGGAACGGCAAATGTGCCGGAAGCTGGGGATTTGCCGGAAGTTATAGTTTTTATGCGACAAAAACACTACCAGTTGGTGAAGCAGGAATGGTTGTAAGTCACAATTTGGAGTTCCTTGATTTTCTTGAGAAATATCGTAACTATGGGAAAGAAGTGATCAATGGGAAGGTAACGTATCCCTTGAAAACTGGGTTTAATTATCGAATTAATGAAATGACTGCAGCATTGGGTATTGTGCAGTTGGAACAGGCAGACCGTATCCTTATGTGGAAGAGAAAGTTGGCAGCAAAATATGACCAGATATTTGAAAAACGAGTTCTTTTTCCGAAAGGGATGACATCCGGTTATTACAAATATATTGTTTTTGATTATGAGTTAACAGAAAAAACAGGACAGGTCTTTGGAAAAAATGATTTAGGATATTGCATAGAAAGAAAAGAGATTATGCTTGAAAACAGTGAGTGGATTGCGAAAAGTCATGCATGTGTTCCGATTTACTATGGATGGGATAAAGCGAATTATAGTGTGGATGAATTGAGGGATTACTTGATAATATGATTGGTAAAACAAAGGAACAGGTAGCTTTGTACGGGCTTGGTAATGCCGGGAAAAGTATTTACCCATATATTAATAAGCTTTATGATATCTCTTTCTGGGTGGATGCAAATGAGAAGATATGGGGAACAGAGTATCATGGCATTCCAATATGTCAGCCTCAGCATTTTTATTCTTATCAGGGAAAGGTTATAGTTACCACAACGGATTCCTATTTTATGGAAATAGCTCAGAAGCTTATGAAGATGGGAATTAAAAAAGAAAATATTTTTCGTGGTCAACATCAAATATATGATCAGAAAGAGGAGATTGTACCGTTTGATATATCTTTTCTAAAACAGCAGAATATTTGTCTTAAGGAAGCTGATTTGCTAAATAATACTGAGAAAATAGGCTCGCACAAAGTAATGATATTATGTGCTTTTTATTCTGTGTATGCAGTACAGCTTATAAGGAACTTGAAGAAAAGATATCCTATCATAGAATTTAGTCTTCTCTGTAATTCGGAAAAGTATAAATCGGAGATTGAGGGATACGCTTCACATATCTATGTGTATCATTCATATGGAGAACTATATGGCATTTTAGATATGCTTCCTGTGTATAATGCATTTCAAATGTTATGGATAGAAAATATTTGGGTATTTTTCAGAAACATAATCCGCAGAAAATGTAAGAAATTAAACTTATGCGTAGGAGGAAGCGATTTTTATCGAGCAAGAGTAGTTGAACTTGGATATAAGGAACAGTTGATTAAGATGGCAGATGTTATAAGCGCAGAGACAGATCAGACTATTTCAGATTTTATATCAAGATATGGTCAGAGTAGAGATAAGATAAGATGGGTAAATTTTGGTATTGAAGCATTAGATTATATTGATGAGAACTTGGGGAATAATTTAGGGGAACTGCGTCAGGAATTTGGTATTTCAGGTACCAAGTTGATTGTCACATGCGGACACAATGCAAACGATAGTCATCAACATTTGAGGATGGTAAGCGAATTAACAAAGATGAAACCGGTAAACAGGGATAGCGTAATTCTTGTTTTTCCTATGACGTATCCAGAAGGCCAAAACGACTATATTAGGAAAGTTCAAGCTGAATTGGACAAAGCTGGTTTTGATTATCGAATTTTGACAGGATTTATGGATACAACGAAAATGGCAAAATATGCGTGTATATCAGATATAATGGTGCATGTACAGACTACAGATCAGCTAAGCTCTACCATGTTAGAGGAAATGTATGCAGGAAGCGTAGTGGTAGTAGGCAATTGGCTTCCATATGGGATGTTACGTAATAAAGGCATAGAGTTTTGGTCAGTAGATTATATGGGAGAATTGGCAGATATTTTAGACAACATAGTGGAGAACTTTGATACTTATCGCAGTAAATGTAAAAAAAACAGAAAAAAAATACATGAATTATCGTCATGGGATGAAACCGGAGAGAGATGGATCAATCTTTGGAACATGCATAGCAACATGAATGAAAGAGAGATTTAGTTAGGAGAAATTAGTATGTTTGATGTAGACAAGGGATGGATAGCAGTTAGATATAACAAAACTATAGAATGGAATGTGATATGCCCGAAATTGAAAAAAGTTTGTGATGGTCTATATATTCATGATAATTGTCTGCACAAGTATCCTGATGATGAAATAGCAGAGATAAGAGACAATGCTTATTACTGGATGGATGGTTTTGTTTATAATAAGGATGAATTGATTGAGAAAGATACTACAGATGATTGGACTGACACTTTTATAAAAGAAAGCCAGAGGCTAGGTTTTCCGGATAGACTAAGGGGAGGCTTTTCAGGTTTTATATCATGTACAGGAAGCATGGTCCTATTTAATGACCATGTGGGAAATCATGCAGTATATTATTATGTTGATGGAGAGCTAGTGATATGCTCTACGCGTGTATATTATGTAGTCGAACTGATCAAGGCATTAAACAAAGTCATTCACTTAGATGAGCATGCTGCAGGCATGATGTTAAGATTTGGCTATATGATTGATAATTCTACATTTGTAAAGGAAATTAGGAGAGTGCTTCCAGGCCAGAAAATAGTGATTGATAATTATGGAAGAATAGAGTTTAACCAGTACTATATGCCAGATAATCGTAGTGTTCGTATGGATATGTGTGAAGAAGAAGCGATTGAATTGCTGGATCTATATTTTAGAGAAGCTGTAAATAGAGAATTTAAGAAAGATAAAGAATATGGATATAAACATTTGGTAGATTTAAGTGGCGGGCTCGATAGCAGAATGGTTACATGGGTAGGTCATGTAATGGGATATGAGCAACAGATGAATGTTACTGTCTGCAAATATGACTATCTTGACTATGAAATTGCCGTCAAACTGGCGGCGGATAAAAAGCATTCGTTTTTATTTATGCCGCTTGATGATTTTGCATGGTTTCGTGATGCAGATGAAATGGCAAGAAAAAATAATGGAGCCTCTCTTTATTCCGGAATGACAGGAGGGAAAAGGCTTTACCAATGCATTGATAAAAATATGTTTGGTATAGTACATACTGGGATGGTAGGAGATTCCATTGTAGGCTCTTTTTTTAAATGTCCAGAAGAAGGCTATGGATGTGTAAAATTAGAGAGTTTCAAATATAGTGATATATTGGAACCAACTGAAGAAATAGTAAATATTAGAAAATATAGGAACCAAGAAATATATGCTGTATACAATAGAGGGTTTATGTGTGCCCAAAGCAGTTATTTCACAATTCAAACATTTTTTGAGACTTCATCTCCGTTTTTGGATGTTGACTTCTTGGATAATGCCTTAAACATTCCTCTTAAGCTAAGATGTGGACACTATATTTATTTGAAATGGATAGAGACAAAGTATCCCGACGCAGCTGAATATGGCTGGGAGAAGTGGAAAGGACTCAAGCCTAAAGTAAAAAATATCGATAAAGCTGATTCGTGGATAAATAAATATAGAGAAGCAAATGAACACAGGGTGAATACTCTGAAGCAGAGTCCACTTCATATGAATCCGACAGATTATTGGTATGATCATAATGTGGGAACAAGAGAGTGGGCATACCGTTATTTTAATGACAGGATATCGTTAGTCAGGGATTATTGTTCGGCTAAGCTGGCAGATGACATAGAATGTGTGTTTCTAACAGGTAAATCTTTAGAAAAGACACAGGCTCTTACGGTGTTAGCATGGGCTGGTTTTATATTACGCTGATGTGAGGTGAAAAATGAAAGAAAATGAACGAAAAATATATGAAGAGCATATCAGGAAAGAGGAGCTGTATCGTTTAAAATTTGAACTTATGGGAATGTTGCTTGATCAGACAGTGATAAGGTCAATAATTGCTAACCGAATATGGGAATCCTTATATATTTATGGAGGCGGATATATTGGAATACAAGCATACAAAGCATTTTCTCGATTTGTAAAAATTGTCGGTATTATAGACAGATCGGGTGGACTGACGATACCAATAGATGGTGGAAAAATATATTCATTGGAGGAATTCGTCAAAGAAGATGATGGCAGGTCTCCGGTGGTTATTACACCGATAGAGTCAGCCCAGAAGATATATCAAGATTTATCAGACAATGTAGATGAAGAAAGGATATATTATATCAATGAACTCTTCTGATTCATTTTTCTATTTAGTAAATGAAAATATAAACATTAGTGGATATATAGGTGTCAAAACTAAAATTTTGTCACAGGCCAGTGTATTTGCAAAACATTTTCCAAGAGTCTTGATTGCATATTATGCAAATGGAATAGCATATTTATGTGATATGGAGATCGTTATCGAAAAAAAGTTAGCACTGTCACGGGTAGAATGCTTTGCGGTATTTTTGAACTGGATGTCAATATATCAATGCAAATGGGTATATATAAGATGTCTTATTCCGGCTAGCAGAATTTATATTGATTTTTTAAAGAAGATGCATGAAAAGGGGGTTAAAGCAGTCTTGGAATATCCGACTTACCCTTATGAGGGCGAGATACAGGACGAAGCAGTACTGAGAGAAGACAGGTTTTACAGGGACGAAATAAAAAAATATATTTCGTTAGTCACTGTGTATTCTCTTGTTCCAAATATATATGGAATAAATGCGCATGTCCTCCAAAATGGAGTAAGAGTTGAAGATAATCCAGTCCGAAGTATTAAGAAAAAAAGCAATAAAATAATAATGCTTGCTGTAGCAAATTTTTATTTTCACCATGGATACGAAAGAGTTCTTGAGGGTATGAGGAATTACTATCAAAATAAACACGAGTATGAAATTTATTTTGACATGATTGGAGAAGGTTCTGAAAGGAGATATTATGAGTATTTGGTGAAAAAATATTCTCTCCAAAAATATGTAAGTTTTTTGGGAATTCAATCGGGAGGTTCCTTGGATAATTACTATAACAGGGCTGATATTGGGGTAGCACCATTAGGATTGCATAAATGTAATACTGTTTATTCTGCACCTATTAAAACAAGAGAGTATTGTGTACGTGGCATTCCATTCATATATGGATATTCAGATATTGGATTTACAGGTGATGAACCATTTGTAATAAGGATAAGTAATGATAGTGTTCCCTTGGATATGGATGTTGTAATAGCGCTTTATGAACGGACTGTCGGTAGAGTTGATCTTGTACATGATATGAGAAAGTTGGCGGAAGAGAAGTTTACGTGGGATGTATTACTTAGGCAGGTTATAGGCTATTTGAAATAATGAATGTTAGATAAAACCGGATTATGGAAATGGACAAAAAGTATATTTATGTTGGGAAAAGATGGAGATTCTTGTGAAGAAAGCCTTTTTAAATTGGAGAAGATTTATAAGTAACTTCCACTATCAAGCCACCCTAGGACAGATAAGAAATAGGAAAGTTGCAGGTAGTTTGTACTTTGGACGAAAGGAAAGAATATGATATGAGGCTTCGATGTTGTCTTTTTACAGAATTTGCTAGGTATATTCGAAAGAATCAAAATAAAATTATTATGTTTGGAGCTGGAGTGATCGGGCAGGTGACAGCACCTGAAATAATGAAGATACATAATTTACTCTCTAATATAGAATGTTACATAGATAATGATAGGGAAAAGTGGGGGACAGTAATCTCAGTATATGAAAAAGAGCTATTTGTATATTCTCCTGACTATTTGAAAAAGTGTGGAAATGATACTGTGATAATGCTGAATATCAGCCGTTTTTCCGATGCAGTCAATCAGCTGGAGAGAATGGAATGCACAGACAAAATGGACTGCTATATTATGCCTATGATGTGCATACATAATTTTTGTATTCAAAAGTCTGGCGGAAAGGCTATTATGAATGAAAAACCATTGATTCCTAAGAAAATTCACTATATGTGGCTTGGAAAACAGAAAATTTCGGACAAGTTACAGAAATGTATAGACAGCTGGAAGAGATATTGCCCTGATTATGAAATTGTCAGATGGGATGAAACTAATTATGACTATAAAAAAGTAATGTATATGAAAGATGCATATGAATTAGGTGCATATGGATTTGTACCAGATTACGCGAGGCTTGATATTCTATATCACAATGGCGGAATTTATATGGACACAGATGTGGAAGTTCGAAAGAGCCTGGATCCACTGCTATATCAGGAGGCGTTTTGCGGCGTAGAAAAATGGCAGATACTTAATTTTGGGGGATGTAGCGGGGCGATTAAGGGATGTTCCATATTAAAAAGAATTCTGGATGCGAGAGAACAGGTCCAATTTATAGACAGGAACGGAAAGAGAAATAATACTACATGTGGATTTTATGATACAAGGGCTGCAATCAAAGAAGGCTATATTTTAAATGGAACAACACAGAATGTCAGTGGTATGAATATCTATGCTTCGGATTATTTTCATCCCTATGATTATATGTCTGGAACGGTCAATTGTACAGAAAACACCTTTTCTGTTCATTGGTTTAATGGAGGGTGGCTTGATGAAAAAATGAAACAGGAAAATGAAGATGCAGTGATTAGATTTGAACGGACATATAGATGTTCATTGAAAAACTGTGAGATTTACTGAGGAGGATATTTTTAGATGTCACTATATCAGGCAATTGTTGAAAAAAAAGAAAAGATATCATTAATTGGGCTTGGGTACGTAGGAATGCCAATTGCAGTTGCGTTTGCAAAAAAGGTAAAAGTGATTGGCTATGATCTCAACGAGGAAAAAATCAGCCTTTATAAAGCGGGGATAGACCCAACAGATGAAGTAGGAGGTGAGGTGATAAAACATTCAGGTGTGGAGTTTACCAACGATGAAACAAAACTGCAGGAGGCAAAATTTCATATTATTGCAGTCCCAACTCCGGTAAATTCAGATCACACTCCTGATCTATCACCAGTAGAGAGCGCAAGCAGGGTTCTGGGAAGAAACTTGGAAAGAGGCTCTGTTGTGGTATATGAATCTACAGTTTATCCGGGGGTAACGGAGAATGTGTGTATTCCGATTTTGGAGAAGGAATCTGGCCTGAAATGTGGGGTAGATTTTAAGGTAGGCTATTCTCCGGAACGAATTAATCCGGGAGACAAAATACATAGATTGGAGAATATTACTAAAATTGTATCCGGAATGGACGAGGAAGTCCTGTGCGAGATAAAAAATGTTTATGACCTGGTGATAGAGGTTGGAACTTATCCGGTGTCCAGTATAAAGACTGCGGAAGCCATCAAGGTGGTGGAGAACAGTCAGAGGGATATCAACATAGCTTTCATGAATGAATTGGCAATGGTGTTTGACCGCATGGGAATTGACACGAATGAAGTAGTGGACGGAATGAATACAAAATGGAATGCACTTGGGTTTCGCCCGGGACTTGTTGGCGGACATTGTATTGGCGTAGACCCCTATTATTTTACCTATGAGGCAGAGAAATTGGGGTATCACAGCCAGATTATATTGAATGGTCGAATTGTCAATGACAGCATGGGGGGCTATGTGGCGAGTGTAGCTGTTAAGAAGATGATTGGTGTGGGGCAGACACCAAAAAAATCTAATGTTATAATACTGGGACTAACTTTCAAAGAGAATTGTCCTGATATACGCAACAGTAAAGTAGCAGATATCATAAAAGGTCTGAATGAATTTGGTATACAGCCAAAGATTGTAGACCCATGGGCAAAGGAAAATGAGGTATACAGGGAATATGGTATAAAGTTGATGCAATTAAAAGAGGTGCGGGATGCAAATTGTGTAATCATAGCTGTTGCGCATGATGAATTTAGAAACATGCAAATTGATGAGATTAAAGAATTATTTGAAGCGTCGAAAGATGAGAAAAAAGTTTTGATTGATGTAAAAGGTGTTTATGATATAGATATTCTCAAAGAGTCCGGATTATGCTGGTGGCGTTTATAGAAAATGGCTATGTGGTGTACAGAAACGGAATACATTTCTTTCTTCAAGCTGGTATTAACTCCGGGAGGACTGAGAACATTTGATACATAGCTGAGATTTCTATAGAAATGGTAATGGAAATGTAGAAAATGGGAAATCTAGAGTTTGTTAAAGTACACCTTATCGGAGAAAGTTATGAGATTGCGAAGACTTAAATTGGAAGATGCGCCTTATATGCTGGAATGGATGCACGATGTTTCTGTGGTTAATGATATCGACAAAAATTTTCTGAATATGACAATAGAAAACTGTATTGCATTTATCAATGACAGCATAGGAGAGAAATATATTGGTATAGCAGTTGTTGATGAAGATGACACATATATGGGGACAATTAGGCTTAAGAATATCAATCATGTGGATAAATCTGCTGAACTTGAGATAATAGTCCGAAATGTGGCAATGCAAAAGGGCTATTCAATTTATGCTATACATGAAATGCTTGAATATGCGCATACGCATGGTATTCAAAAAGTATATTGGAGTGTTGCCCCCGAGAATAGGAGGGCATTAAAGTTTTTTGACAAAAATAATTATCAAAGGGTGAACTTTGAAAACTTATGTGTAAATGTTGAATACACAGGAATTAAGGCTGAAGAATTTGTATGGTATTTAGAGTTGCTTTCGGACAATGTATATGGAAGTGGTAAATTACAAAAGAAAATTGCAGTTTTAACATATCCGGTAAAACATCGGAAAACGTTTGATGTTTTAAGCCTTTTGAAAGCGAATGGATATACAGATGTTATGGTATGCGCAATCCCTTTTCATTATCAGAAGAAAAAATTTCCGATATATCAACATCGTCCTGAAATGAATTATAGCATACCAGATATAGAGATTTTCTGTAAGAATCTGAATTATCAATATAAAATTGGGCAGTTGGAATCTTTTAAAATAGAGACGAATCGACTTGTGTTAGTTGCAGGTGCTGGAATCTTAGCCAATGAATTTGTGAAAGAACATACAATAATAAATGCGCATCCTGGGTATATTCCTGACTGTAGAGGTCTTGATGCATTCAAGTGGGCAATTATCGAAAATAAACCGATTGGGGTTTCCACTCATTTAGTCGGCGAGTATATAGATGCAGGTTTTGTACTTGAAAGAAGGAAAATTGATGTATATTTGTCAGATACCTTTCATTCCTTAGCACAAAGAGTATATGAAAATGAGGTTTCAATGCTCGTAGAGGCGATTGAAAAATATGATATGGATCTTATGCAAATGATAGAGCCAGGCAATAGTGAAGTTCATAAGCGAATGCCTGAGAATATAGAAAGGATTTTAATCAGAAAGTTCGAAGATTATAAAAAGATTCATGCAAAGATCACATAATGCCTATGAGGCTATGAAAAATGCTTTCATTAAGAGCTCCTAAACGTTACTTTTTGCGTAATAACGTTATTTATTGTCTGTATAATGGGGTTAATACCCTTGCCTTAAGGCGAAACCTTTAGGTAACCCCAATCCCCAAGTTTAGGATGATGTAAAACAGAGATACTAAACTTGAGGTGATAAAAATGGAAAACTACAGGAAATCAGCCCATAGCACATATGATATCAAATACCATCTGGTGTGGATAATAAAGTACAGGAAACCCGTGATAACAGGACAGATTGCCTTTCGGACGAGGGAGCTGATTCGAATCGTCTGTCAAAGAAATGAAGTAGAGATTCTGGCAGGACATGTGGGAAGTGACCATATACATCTGGTGGTATCGGTGCCGCCCTATCTATCCGCAAGCAAGCTGGTGTAGTATATCAAGGGAAATACATCAAGGAAGCTTCAGATGGAATATAAGGAACTAAATAAGCAGTTCTGGGGACATCATCTATGGGCGAGAGGGTATTTTGTGGCAAGCAGCGGAAACGTGATGGACGAAATAATCAAAGAATATAATAAGAACCAGGATCTACAGGAGCGAAGTAACTCTGACAACTTTGAAATCGGGGAAAAGTAGTATGAAAGGAAAGAGTTGGAATGTGATCCCTTTAGGCTGCTTTAGCAGCTTATCGAACCTATCGGCTTTAACCGGTAGTGGTTCAGGGTTACTGTATTTTGGAAATAAATTGCATAATACCTTTCAGTAAAAACGTCATTTACATACCACTTATTTTATCAGAATCACCCTCTCAGTTTTCTAGAAGAGTTGTTCCCGGTACTGTAAAAAGGGGGCGGTAAGGCTGATCTTGGGATTGCACTTGGCGCTAACGTCAAGGAAGAAAAAATTTCAAAAGATACAGTGGCGCGCTATAGCGTTTTTTCTTTATCTTTTCTGAGAAACTGGTAAGTATTCATGAGCTGTAAGGACCTAACGAAAGAATTTACCGAAGCGTACACAGAATCAGTACTTGACATATCCTGGATACAGGGTTGTTTCACGAAGAAAAATAAATAAGTGATAGAACATAGGATTCATCGAGGGTAAAAGATGCTATACAGAGTAGCTGGATAAAGTCTACATTTACACCCTCTCCCCCATATGTTAATATAGTAGTACATAGTTCAAAATAGCTTCCGTACAAAAGAACAATATAACAAATTAGGGAGAAAACCACATGTCAAACGGAAACTATGTACAACGAAACCACAAGGACACGGTATTTAACGATCTGTTCTCGGATAAGCGAAATGCGCTGTCCCTGTATAATGCCCTGAACGGCACGGATTATAAGGATACCGACAGTCTGGAGATTGTTACGCTGTCTGACGCGATTTACATGCATGGGAAAAACGATGTATCGGTATTGTTTCAGAATCAGCTGACATTGTGGGAGCATCAGAGCAGTTTGAACTACAATATGCCGCTGAGAGGGCTAATTTACTACGCTCATAACATCGACGAAATATTAAAAGCAAAAGGCATAAAGCTGTATGGCAAGAAGCTTGTAAAGATTCCGGGTCCTGACTACTATGTATTCTACAACGGAAGAGAGGATGCACCGGAGAGACAGGAGCTGAAGCTTTCGGACGCTTTCCTGGTTTCGCGAGAGGGGTATGAGTGGACGGCTCATATGCTGAATGTCAGTAGAGGAGGCAACCGAAATCTGCTAAAGAGCTGCCCTGCCTTAAAAGGATATGTAACATTGATAGCGTATGTCCGTGAATATCAGGAGTCCGGAGACAGCCTGCCTGAAGCCATGGACAAAGCAATTGACAGATGCACAAAAGAAGAAGTGCTGAAAGAATATCTTCTAAAAAAGAAAGCGGAGGTGAAGCTTATGTTGCTTACAGAATTTGATGAAGAAGCGTTCGCTGAGACCATGCGGGAAGAGGGAAGAGAAGAAGGCAGAGAAGAAGGAAGAAAAGAAGGAGAAACTCGTGTGAACCGGCTCTACTCAAAACTGGTAGAGGAAAAAAGGGCTGTTGATCTGGAACGAGCCATAAAGGACGAGAAGTTTCGAGATACCTTGTATGAGAGATATGGCCTGTAAGGGCAGCAAAGAAACTGAGAGGCGAAAAGCTGTGGCTGCCAGGCCGCGGACATACGGCAGCCCGGGGAGGAATGTCAGATTTGAATGATAAAGATACTGATTACAGAAGAAACATAGCATTGATTTTATCTGGCGGTACCGGCAGGCGCCTGGGGACGGATATCCCCAAGCAATACCTGGAAGTGGGCGGCAGGTCCGTCATTTCCTATTGCATAGAGACTCTGTCCCGACACGGCGGGATAGACGCGATTTGGATCGTGGCAGAGCCGGCATGGCAGGAGGAGATTCTGGGATGGCTGGAAACTGCGGATGTGGAACAGAAATTCAGAGGATTTTCCCTGCCCGGGGAGAACAGGCAGCTTTCCGTTCTCCATGGTCTGGAGGACATACTTCAGGATGGAAGCGAGACGGATTTTGTGCTGGTACATGACGCGGCAAGGCCGCTGCTGTCGGCAGATATGATCTCTGCCTGCCTGGAGGCGGCTGTGGACCATGACGGAGCTATTCCTGTGCTTCCCATGAAAGATACGGTCTACTGCAGCGGGGACGGACATAGGATTACATCTCTTTTGGACAGAGGGGCAGTCTTTGCGGGACAGGCGCCGGAAGCATTTGTCCTCGGAAAATACCTGGAGGCCAACCGCAGTCTTTTACCGGAGCGCATCCTGCAGATCAACGGTTCCACGGAGCCTGCGGTAATGGCAGGGATGGATATTGCAATGATTCCGGGGGATGAGAAGAACTTTAAGATTACCACGAAAGCGGATCTGGAGCGGTTTCGGGAGCTTATCAATCAGGGGAAGCGTCCCTGAAGAGAACTTGCCGCGGGATCTGAAGCGGCCAAAGTACATTTGCTAAGATGTTCTAAGTTATGGCACTGCCGCCCCAGGCGGCATGGCGGGAAATAGTGTGTGCCGAAGTGCGCAAAGGAGTGGAAAATGAAAGCATGGGTTCTGCACGGTATTAACGATATCCGGTTCGAAACAAAGGAAAAGCCCGCTTTGGCTCCAGGTGAAGTCCTGGTGAACGTAAAGGCTGCGGGCATCTGCGGTTCGGATATCCCCAGAATTTATAAAACAGGAGCGCATGTCCATCCGCTGGTACCCGGGCACGAATTCTCCGGCACGGTGGCTGCGGCAGGCCAGGGCGCGGATCCGGGCTGGCTTGGGAAAAGGGTGGGCGTATTTCCGCTGATTCCCTGCGGCTTATGCGGACCCTGTTTGGCCGGGCAATATGAAATGTGCCGGAATTACGGCTATCTGGGCTCCCGCAGGGACGGCGGCTTTGGGGAATATGTGGCTGTCCCGGCCGAGAATTTGATAGAGCTGCCGGACAGTGTTTCCTTTGAGGAGGCAGCCATGCTGGAGCCTATGGCGGTGGCAGTCCATGCCATGAGGCGGGTGCTGGGAGATGCGTCTTGCCCGGTGAATGTACCGGCGCGGGAGGCTGCCGGGGAGAATCTCCGGGGAGATCAGGCAAGGGCTGAGGGAGTGTTGGCGCCTGGCGGGGAGGACAGAGGACAGCGGACATCTCACACTGCCAGGCAAACCGTGCCTGCTGCGGCAACGGATGACGCAATAATTGTAGTCTGGGGCCTGGGAACCATAGGGCTGCTGCTTACGGCGCTTTTGCAGGAAAGGAGTCAGTCCGTCGGGAAATCCGGGGATTCGGAGAACCGGATTCTTGTAATCGGCAATAAGGATTTCCAGAGACAGAAGATTCTGGAGCTGGGACTGCCTGCGCAAGCTTACTGCGACACCAGGACACAGGATGGCCGTCAATGGATCATGGAACGGACAGGCGGCCATGGAGCGGACGTGATCTTCGAGTGTGTGGGGAGGAACGAGACCGTGCGCCGGGCCGTGGACAGCGCCGCTGCGGCGGGAAAAATCTGCCTGGTGGGGAATCCCGCCTCGGACATGACGCTGGAAAAGGAAGTCTACTGGAAGATCCTGCGGAACCAGCTGACTCTCACAGGTACATGGAACTCTTCTTTTACGCATGCCGGGTCAGACGACTGGCATTATGCGCTGGATCGGCTTTCGCACAGGGATATCATGGCAGAGCAGCTCATTTCACACCGCCTGCCGTTAGAAAACCTGGAAAAAGGCCTGCGTATTATGCGTGATAAATCGGAGGATTATATAAAAATGATGGCAGTGATCTGAGGGCGGACTTTATGATGAAAGGCTTGTGTCTTGCCTGCGGAAACCTGCGCAGTCAGGACAAGATTTCCGGCTCCCGGCCTTTTATGCGAGGGTTTGTGCGGGAGGACCGAAAAATACGGCGATCAGACCATCGTCTGGTGCTGGTCAAACCAGGGCGGTAAAATAGGCCAGCACTTTCTTCCCGTCTGTGCCGGATTGACAGGAGTCGATGCGCTCGGGATGCCACTGGACGCCGACGACGGGCAGGCTCTCGTGGGCAATGGCCTCGATACAGCCGTCCTGCGGACAGTAAGAGACTGCGGTGAGCCCTTTTCCCAGCTTGCGTATGGCCTGATGGTGGGCGCTGTTTACGACCGCTCTGGTGCCGTAGAGTCCATGCAGCCAGGAATTTTCGGTGATGACGGTTTCGTGGTATTGATCTTTGCTGTCATACCGGTGTCTTTCTTTTACAGGCGGCGCCAGATCCTGGATCAGGGTGCCTCCTAAGCCTACATTGATGATCTGAAGTCCTTTACAGATACCCAGAACAGGCATGCTTTTTTGCAGCGCCAAGTCAAAGATCTGCAGCTGCAGAATATCCAGTTCCGTGTCAATCTCAGTACAGCCGCGGTTTATCTCCCCATAGAATGCCGGGGCGATGTCGCCGCCTCCCGGCAGCAGGAGGCCGTCACAGGCCATTGCCTCTGACGGGAGCAATGTCACAATCGCCGCTGCCCCCGCTGCTTCCACATATCTCACGTAATTCCCGGTTTTCTCCGTCCTCCCCGCAATGGCTATTTTCATGATCGTTGATTCCCGAAACGTCATCTCACACTATTATATGCCTATCATGTATAAGATAGCATGGGAAAACGGATAATGATAAAAACAGAACAGGCGCTCCAATGAAATCCTCAGGTCAGCCAAAGCGAAATCCCAAAGAAATCAAGGTGAGGCAGGGAAAGCGCCGTGAACAGCAACCGGGAAAGCAGCGGGAATGAAAGGAATAGAATGAAAGGAATATGGATGAAAGGATGGACATTTTCTTTGGATTGGGCTATAATGACGTTACATCAGCCGTATGCTGCAGAATCCGTCCGGTGAAAGCACACTTAGGGGGAGCGCTCTTGAAATAGGCAGGCTGAGGGAGGCAAGTGCCGGTCTGCGGGCCGGAGACGGAAATCGACGATTATGAAAAGGAAAAGATTTAATATTACGATAGGCTGGCAGCAGACGACGCTGGTTTTGTCCCTGTTGCTGCCGGGTTTGATCATGCTGGCATTATTTGTGGGAAACGGGATTTATCCCTTTGGGGACAGAAGCTTTCTGTCCGGGGACCTGTACCATCAATACATGCCTTTTTTCAGTGAACTGCTGCACAAGGTCAGGGGCGGAGAGAATCTGAGCTTTTCGTTCCATGTGGGAATCGGTTCTAATTTCCTGGCGCTGTTTGTGTATTATCTGGCGAGCCCTTTCCATCTATTTTCTCTGCTGGTGCCGGAAAGCCACCTGATGGAATTCATGAGCTATCTGATCGTATTCAAGACAGGGCTGGCGGGACTGACGTCCTTTTTCTATCTGCAAAGACGCTCTCGTGCGGGGGAGGGGAATGCCCTGTCCGCCGAGCAGGGCGCCCGGAGAGAGATGGGGGGGCTGCTGCTGTCCTGTTTTTACGCGCTTTCGGGCTTTATGGCTGCTTACAATTACAATATTATGTGGGTGGACTGTGTGGTGCTGCTGCCGCTGATTGTCCTGGGGCTGGAGCGGCTGGTGAGAGAGGGGCGCTGCGGGCTGTACTGCATTACACTGGCTCTGTCTATCCTTACGAACTACTATATCTCGATTATGATCTGCATCTTTCTGGTGCTGTATTTCCTGATGCTTCTGGTGACGGAAAGGAGAAGTCTGGGCAATATATGCAAAAAGGATGTTCCGCGGTTCGCGCTATATTCCATACTGGCAGGGGGGATGGCGGCGGTGCTGCTGATTCCCGAGGTGTGCGCCATTCTGCGGACAGATTTCGGGGACATGGATTTTCCGGAGAAGATAGAGTCCTACTTCTCGGTGCTGGACATGCTGGCCAGACATTGTGTGTGCGTCAGCACGGAGCGAGGCCTGGACCACTGGCCCAATATCTACTGCGGAAGCGCGGTGCTGCTGTTGATCCCCATGTACGTGATAAACAGACGCATTTCCATTCGGGAGAGATTCTGCCGTATGGCTCTGGCGGGCTTCATGCTGCTGGGATTTAGTACGAATATCCTGGACTTTCTCTGGCATGGGCTGAATTATCCGGATTCTCTGCCTGGCAGACAGTCTTTTATCTATATTTTCCTGGTGCTGACCATGTGCTATGATGCCTATTGCCGGGTAAAGGAGACGGATGAACGGCAGATTCTTCACGGTTTTCTCTTTGCGGTGGGATTTATTCTGTTCTGTGAGAAGTTTATTGATCATGAGGATTTTGAATTTGGGGTAAAGCTGCTGACGCTTGTCTTGGTCAGCCTGTATGCTGTGTTTCTGTATCTGTACAGGACAAGGGAGGACAGGGCGCTGCACAGGGGACTGGCAGTGATGGCGTTGACACTGGCAGTGGCGGAATGCGCCGTCAATACCGGCGCCACCAGTATAGGGACAGTGAGCCGCAGCGCTTATCTGGGGCAGCAGGAGGATTATAAGGCCCTCTATGAGGAGAGCCGGAAAAGGGAGGAAAGCTTTTACCGGATCGAAAAGTTTACGAGAAAGACCAAAAATGACGGAACCCTCACAGGTTACCCTACAGCCAGCGTGTTTTCCTCCACGCTGAATTCCTATGTGATGGATATGTACAAGAGGCTGGGGATGCGCCACAGCAAGGTGTACTATGGCTTTGACGGCGCTACGGCGCTTACTTCCGCCATGCTGAATGTGCGGTACATGTTCGGAGAGTCTCCGGATTATGAGAACGGTCTCTATACCATGATTGCCCAAAGCGGGGATATCTGCCTCTACGAATGCAATGCGGCGCTGCCTTTTGGCTATGTGGCTCCGACGGGTTTTGACCTGCCGAAAGGGTATGAGAATCATGGGCTGAAGCTGCAAAACCGGATGGTGAAAGATTTGAATATAGACGGGGAGCTGTTTTTTGAAGCTGCTGCCGAGACCCGGGGAGACGATGTGGAATTTACGGCTCAGGAGGGCGGGTATTACTATGCCATCCTCACAGCTTCCGGAACGGCAAAGGTGGACTGCATCGGCGGCAGTACAGGGGAGGAGAAATATAATGACCTGAAAAAGGGCTCCGTGCTGTATCTGGGATACCTGGAAAAGGATCAGACCATCACTTTGACCAATGGGGACGAGGACGACGAATCGCCGAGGATTCAGGCGGATGTGTTTGGGATGGACGAGGGAGTGCTCAGACAGGCGCTTTCGGTGCTCTCGGCGCAGCATATGGAGCAGGTAGTCTGGGAGAACGATTCCCTGACAGGGAGCATTGTGATGGAAGAGGCGGGACGGCTGATTCTCTCTGTGCCCTATGAGGCGGGCTGGGAGGTGTCCGTGAACGGGGAGGAGACAGAGGGTGTGCTGTTCGGCGGCTGCCTGATGGCTTTTGACCTGGAGCCGGGGGCATACAGCTTTGAAATGAAGTATGTGCCGGAGGGATTGGAAGCCGGAATTGCGGTAAGCGCCGTGAGCATTGCAGGGTTTGCGGCAGTCATGATACTGGGGCGACGGAAACGTCTTCGGACGGCAGAGGGGAAAAAACCGATCGGAGATATCCCGGGGGAAAGGACTAGAGACATAGCAATACAGAGAACAGCAGGGGAAAACACAAAAAAGCCGACAGAGAAAGCGGCGGAAAGAACGGGAAACACGGAAAACACCCCAGGGGGAGAGGGAACAGGCGCGGCCGCGCCGGCACGGGAAAATTTTCCCCAAGGGGATGAAGCAGGAGGAGAAAGACAAGAGAAATGAAGACAAAAGTGGAAAATGCGATGCTGGATACCGCAAAACGATCCATAATGATTATGCTGGCAGCGGTGCTCATGGCAGTGAACCTGAAGACATTCGTGCGCACGGGAGGTCTGATCCCCGGCGGATTTACGGGTCTTACCAGGCTCATACAGGAGATCTGCGACTTGGTGTGGGGCATTGAGCCGCCCTTTACCCTGATCAACCTGACACTGAATGCCATCCCCATTGTGGTAAGCTTTAAATTCATCGGAAAGAAGTTTACCCTGTATTCCTGTCTGATGATTGTGGTGTCGGGTCTGATCACGGATATTATCCCCAGCTATGCTGTGACGACGGACATGCTGCTGGTATCCGTGTTCGGCGGACTGTTCAACGCCCTTGCCATGATCATCTGTCTGATGGCAGGAGCTACGGCAGGGGGAACGGATTTCATCGCCATTTTTCTGTCGGAAAAAATGGATATCGATTCCTGGAACTATATCTTTGCGGGAAATGTGGTGATCCTGGGAATCGCCGGCGCATTGTTCGGATGGGACAAGGCGCTGTATTCCATCATCTTCCAGTTTACCTCCACCCAGGTACTGCATGCGCTGCACAGGCGTTACCAGAAGCAGACCCTGCTGATCGTGACCAAGAAGCCCAACGAGGTCTACGAAGTCATCAAGCAGATGACCAACCATGACGCTACGCTGATCAAAGGGGAGGGCTGCTATATGAAGCAGGAATGCGACATCCTATATTCCGTGGTGGGACGGGACGAGGTGCGCAAGGTGCTGAACCGGGTCCGGGAGACAGACCCGGCCGCTTTCGTGAACATGATCCGCACGGAGAGCCTGGCCGGCCGCTTCTATCAAAGGCCAAACGACTGACATATGGGGCGGCAGGTGCATCAAGCTGCCATGAGCGGCGAAGCCGCGAACGGTAACGGATAAGGGAAGCAGGGAAATGCCATGCTGCGAAAGCCGTTTGCATTAAAGAACGGATGTTTGCATCATTGAACAAACTTATGAGGGCAGAAAAAGACCGCCGGGGCGGGGAAGCCGAATATGGCTTTCCTGCTTCGGCGATTTCTGATGTATGACAACAGAGGACCCCAAGCTACTTTTACGGGGAGTTCCGCCAGCTGTTTTCGTTTGCATTGTGCATAAAACTACGAGACTTCAGAGTTACAGTTCCCGGGGAGTTGCGCCAGTTGTTTTCGCGGGTATTTGCACGGAAATCCCGAGACTGCGGAAACGTGGGGAGGTATTGATCGGAAAAGCTGTTGACATTGTAGACAAGCTGTGATAGGATATGTTTACAATGTAGACAGAAGCTGCTGTTTCCGGGAAAGCCCGCCGTGGATAATAACAGACGAAACGAGGGCCGTACACGCCGGGGACAGACAGGGGCCGCCATGAAAACGGCAGGGAGGTTGCTATGAAAGCATTGAGCGAAGCGGAATGGAATATTATGGAGAGTCTGTGGGAGGAATCCCCCAAAGTGGGCAGCAGAATCGTGGCGGATATGGCAGGCCGGGTGGGGTGGAGCCGAAGCACCACGCTGACCATGCTGAAGCGCATGTCGGAAAAGGTCTGATCGCCTGCGAGGACAATGGGCGGATGCGGGTCTATGTGCCCCTGATTGAGCGTGAGACAGCCGTGAAGAAAGAGACGGACCATTTCCTGAAGAGAGTCTATCACGGCAGTGCCAGCATGCTGGTGAGCAGTTTCATCAAGAAGCAGCGGCTGACTACAGAGGAGCTTTCGGAGTTGCGGCAGATTTTGGACAGAGCAGAGGAAGAACAGAATGGCTGAGTGGATCATTTCTTCAAGTGTGTTGATTTTGCTGGTCATTGCCATGCGGTACTTTTTCCGCAGGAAGCTGGCAATGCGGGCCTGGTACGCTCTGTGGCTGGTGGTGGCGGTGCGGCTGCTGGTACCGGTTTCCTTTGCGGAGAGCAGCCTAAGCATACTGAACCTTTTTCGGTTTGCGGAGGATGCCGCAGAGCAGGAGACAGGGGCAGGCTCCGGAGACAGGCGGACAGGGCCGGATGGTCTCGGCGCGGATTTCCAGAGCGGGGACAGGGCCGTCGCGGACACGGATATCGGGCCGTCAGGAGCAGACCGGGGAACAGGGGCGCTGATTAAGCAGGCCGGGACTGCCATGGCATGGCAGACGCAGGAAGCGGACAGCGCGGATTTGTTCAAGGAGTATGGCGAGGAGAATGGCGCGGACACCGGATGGCTGCCGGAAGCCGTAAAAGGGAACACGGCGCAGGGGGAGACAGGGGTAATTGCCTCCGGGTCAAGGAAAACGGGGACTTTGGGAGATTTTTGGAAAGGCGGCGGATATTCCCTGCTTCGGTATCTCTGGCTTCTGGGTGCGGTCCTGTTCGCCGGAAGCGTCCTTTTTTTGAACGTGAGATACCGGAAAAGAGTCTGCAGGTCCAGAAAGCGTTACAAAACACAAGTCCCGAGCCGGATTCCGGTCTATGTGTCTGCGGTGGTGGACAGCCCCTGTATGTTCGGACTCAGACATCCGGCGGTATACCTGAACACAGAGGCGGCGGAGCATCCGGAGACTCTGGGCTATGTGCTCTGCCATGAGAATGTCCATTACCGCCATCATGACAATCTGTGGGTGGCAGTGCGTGCGGCATGCCTTTGTCTTCACTGGTACAATCCTCTTGTGTGGATTGCGGCGGCTTTGTCCGAGCAGGACGGGGAGCTGGCCTGCGACGAGAGGACGCTGGAGCTTCTGGGGCAGGAGGCGCGGATTCCCTATGGCAGGGCATTGCTGGAGTTCAGCGCCCGGGGCAGCGTATGGCAGAGAGGGTGGAAGCTCTCCACCGCCATGTCCAGCGGGAAAAAACTGCTGAAAGAAAGGCTGTTAGTCATCGTGGGGGAGCCCAGGAAGCATGCCGCCGCAATGGCAGTGGTGCTGTTTTTGACGTTCCTTTGCGGCACGGTCACCTTTACAGGGAAAGTCAGCGGAAAGGAAGCGGAGAGCCCTGCTGGGGGATTTGATTCATATGTCGGTGACAGGGAGCCGGAGGAGGCGGGCCCGGGATACGGACAGAAGCCGCAGAATGCTTATACGGAAAGCAGTGCCATTGTGCCCATTGACTTAAACGGCCAAGGACAATACGCGCTGAAAGTCAGCGGAGAGGCCGTTCCAGGAAGCGGAGAGTACAAAATCCGCCAGATACAGCTGAACCGGATCCAGGACAGGGAGGAAGAAGCCGTTCAGATCATCCGTCCCGAGGATGTGCGGGTCTTGTATACAAGGTCTCTGGAGGATATCAGAAACGATGACGGGCAGATGTATTCCTATGCCTTAAAGGGAGAGCCGCTGTATGCGAAGCCTCTGCGCACCGTGGAGGATCTGCCCTCCCGGGAGGCGGGGAAGTTCTTAGCGGATAAGAACGGGGAACTGTTTTCCGACGCGCCGGACGGCAGAATCCTTGTGGCGGATCTGAATTTTGACGGCTATGAGGATTTCTGCATTCAGGGCGGGACCGGGACGGTGAATATCCCGTATTACTGTTATCTGTGGAATCCCCGGGAGGGGCGCTTTGACCCGGGCTATATGATTCCCAATGTGGAGGTGGACAAAGAGGCGCGGCTTGTAAGGAGCGCCACCGATGACGGCGACGTTCAGCGCAGCGTGAAATATTATCGTTTTGATGAATCGAATCTGCTGCACATGGTGCGGTATGTGGAGGAAAACCAGTCCCCGGGGGCTCTTTTCCCCAAGCTTGATCTGACCTACTGCGAACTGCAGTACACGCTGCCTGCGGTGGACGAGTGGGACTATGGTACCGCCTACGGCGGCGCGCTTCCCCAGCGCTTTGTCTACTGGGCAAAGGAGGCGCTGAGGGAGCTGTATGAGTGGAGCGGCACGAAGATAGAAAAGGCATGCTTTTCCGTGTCAAGCTTTGGGAATGTTTCCTTTGCAAATACGCCCGAGGAGCTGAAAGCTTCCCTGATCTATTTTGACAGGGGGTACGGGTCGAAAGCCGGGTTCGAGAGTATAATTGAACAGATCACCGTAAGCACGGAGCGGACAGTGTGGTTTTCGCCTGTGATACAGTGGAATAAGCCGGATAATCAGGCTGAGATGTTGGACATACAGCTGGCGGAATGGTACTTTGAGAGGTCTCCGTTATCGCAGGGCGAGAAGCTGGAGAGCGTGGAAAGGACCAATACCGATGTCTATGTTATAAAAGCGGAATCGGGGAAATACTATCAGATTTTTCTTTCGGAGCATACAAGAGAGATGAGCGCCATGTACGGCCCTTATGAGAAACGTCCGGATTAAAGAAAAATTGTGGGATATTTGGCAGAAAGCTGTTGGCGGGAATCTGACTTGAGAGAAGAAGCAAGGGGAGTCCCAAAAGAGGTGCCAATGGATTGGGCTGAAGTGAAAAACGGACGGGAAGATTGCTGGCTGTGCAGTGGGAGGAAAGCCCGGAGACAGGCAGGAATACAGGGGGTGTGGAAAATAGAGCAGTGGGTTTGCCGAGAGGGATGGGGAGGAGCGGATGAATAAGAGAATACAAAGATGGATAGCTTTTTGTCTGGCGGCGGCTATTTTGGGCGGCTGCGGCAGTCAGGAGGGCCCGGAGGTGCAGTTAGAGGATTTGGGAGTCTCCCTGAATGACGAGACAGGGAGCACCGCGAAAGGAGGAGACGGACAGGGCGCCGGAGAGGACAGTTTAGGGAAAACGGGGGAGAATGGGGGACAAAATGCCGGTCAGGGCAGCGCCGGGACACCGGAGGAGAATGGCGGAGGCAGCAACGGGACTGGCAGCGGGCAGGAGAGCCCGGTTCGAACCCTGTCGCCGGAAGAGAAAGCCATGTACGAGGCCTATAGCAAGGCGCTGGAGAATGTTTACTTTGACCAGAATTTTCCAGGGGGAATGCAAGGGGATCTCCAGCCAGAGGATGCGGACATCAGCAAAAATAAGTTCGCGGTCTGTGACATGGATTCCGATGGAAAGGAGGAACTGATCATCTCCTTTACCACCACTTATACGGCAGGAATGGTGGAAGCCGTTTACGCCTATGACAGCGGCACAGGAGAGCTGCGGCAGGAGTTTCTGGGGTTCCCGCTGCTGACTTATTACGACAATGGCATAATAGAGGAGGAAGCCTCCCATAATCAGGGAATGGCCAGCGACGGTGGGGCAGACGGGAATTTCTGGCCCTACAGCCTGCACCGGTACGACCCGGAGGCGGATACCTATGTGTCTGTGGCTTACGTGGATGCATGGAGTAAGGGGTATAGTGAGAAAGACTGGAATGGAAATCCTTTTCCCGAGGAGGCTGACAGAGACGGGGACGGCGTGGTGTATTATATCATGGAGGGGGACTATCAGCTGGTAAATCCTAAGGACGGCATGGAATACAACCAGTGGCGGGACTCCTGTCTGAAAGGGGCAAAGCAGTTGGAGATTCCCTATAGAAATCTGACCACGGACAATATCTACGCCCTGGGCCGGGAGGGCGGCGTAAAGGCCGGGGAGTACACGGCCATGAACGGCCTGAATGGGAAGCAGATTGCAGAGCAGTCCTTTCCCGTGACGCTGGACGGCTGGGGTGAGGTGATTTTTGCGTCCTTTGCGCCGGTAGGGGACCGGAAAGATGAGGCAGGGCAGGTTTGTTTTGGAGATGTGCGCTTTGCGCTTTTGAAAGAGGGAAAGCCTGTGTACGTGTTCCCCGGCGAGAACGAGGAGAATATCTTCTATGGGCAGCAGTTCGGGCAGGTTTTGTCGGTGGCATTCCGGGACTACAATGAGGACGGCAGGACGGATATCCTGGCGCTTCTGGAATACACCGGCGTACAGGGAGCCAACATAGACGTGCCGGCCCGGATGGTGCGGGCATACACCCAGGAGGAGACAAAAGCGGAATTTTTTTACGACCAGGCTTTGTCAGAGTATCTAAAGGATTACACAGACAGTATGGAAGAAGTATCCAGGGGGCTCGAAAGCTATGCCGGAATTTACGCCGTGGCTACGAACAAGTCCGCCTGGGAGGTGGACCGTTTTGCCAGAAAGGTGAAGAGGCAGATTATGGCCGGGGATTTCCAGGGGCTGTGCGAGTCCATTGCCTTTCCCGTCACCATAGACGGAACGGTCTACCAGGATGAGGAAGCCTTTATAAGAGCAGATTTTATAGACGATCGAAATCCGGCCTTTCTGGAGGCTGTGTGGACGGAGCCTTGCGGAAATATGTTCGTGAACTACCAGGGCATTGCCATGGGAGACGGATGTGTGTGGATCTCGGAGATCCTGGACGAAAATATGGTCTCCCAGGGGCTTAAGGTGTATGGGATAAACGGATTGAGCAATGGCGGTGAGCCGTAACAGGCAGACCAGGAGAGATCCTCTTCCGGCACCGCATTCTGGCACCGCCCGCGATTTTGTTCTTGACGAAAGCGGAAACAATTGGTAGACTAAATACTGATGATTGAAACCAAAGGCCTACAAGGAGATAATAGAATGGAACGGTATTTAGAGATTGCGGACCGCTTTCAGCTGGACGGCAGGGCGGTGAGTGCGGTAAGCCATGGCGGAGGCCATATCAACGATACTTTTCTCATAAAGACCACGGCGGGGGAGAAGTATTACATACTGCAGCGCATCAATACGTCCGTGTTTAAGAATGCGGAAGCGCTTATGGAGAATATTATTCTGGTGACGGATTTCCTGCGGGAGAAGATCGCCAAAGCCGGCGGGGATCCCGAGAGGGAGACTATGAATGTAGTCCTCACCAAGGACGGCAGGACCCTGTATCGGGATGAGGAGGGCTGCTGGAGAGTGTACATGTTCATCGACGGCACCATGACCATGCAGACCTGCGAGAATGCGGAACAATTCTATTTAAGCGCCTGCGCGTTCGGACATTTCCAAAAGCTGCTGGCGGATTTCCCGGCGGACCGGCTCTATGAATCCATCCCGAATTTCCACAATACCAAATCCCGGTATCTGGACTTTGAGGCGGCTGTGGAAAGGGACGTCTGCGGCAGGGCAGCCTCCGTGGCAGAGGAGATCGCCTTTGTCCGAGGGCATAGGGAGTTTGCAGCCACACTGGTAGACATGCAGGAGAGAGGGGAACTGCCTCTGCGGGTGACCCACAACGATACGAAGCTCAACAATGTGCTTTTCGACGAAAAGACCGGCAAGCCTCTGGCGGTGGTTGATTTGGATACGGTGATGCCCGGACTTTCCGTCAATGATTTCGGGGACAGCATCCGCTTCGGCGCCACCTATGCGGCAGAGGACGAACCGGATCTGAGCAAGGTCAATTTCGAGATCGAGCTGTTTGACTGCTATACGAAAGGATTTCTGGGAGAGTGCGGGTCGCTTCTTTCGGAGAATGAGAAGCGGATGCTGCCGGTGGGCGCCATGATGATGACTTTTGAATGCGGCATGCGTTTTCTCACGGATCATTTAAACGGGGATACCTACTTCAAGATTCACAGAGAGAATCAGAACCTGGATCGGTGCCGCACCCAGTTCAAGCTGGTGCGGGATATGGAGGAAGCCGGGGAGCTGATGAGAAAAACAGTGGAAAAATACAGCTGACACATGTCAGCGAGTGTGTTCAAAGGCCGTATCGGATTGCCGGGGCAGGCATCAGGTGCGGCCTTTGCGCGGAGAAAAGATTCATAAAGCAGAGGAAACGGCATGGAAAGATGGTATGTGGCGGCGAAAAAAGCGGATTTTGACGGATGGGCCAGGAGGTTCGGCATCACCCCTGTGGTGGCGCGGATTCTGCGCAATCGGGACCTGACAGGGGAGGAAGAGGTAGGAAAGTTCCTGCGGGGGACTCTGGACGACTGTTATTCGCCATGGCTTTTAAAGGACATGGACAGGGCCGTGGAGGAGATACTTGCGGCCATAGAGCAGAGCATACGGATACGGGTCATCGGGGATTATGATGTGGACGGCATCTGCTCTTCTTATATTCTGACCAAAGGTCTGGAGATACTGGGCGCCCGGGTGGATACGGCGATCCCCCACCGGATTTACGACGGCTATGGGCTCAACGACCATCTGATCGAAATGGCGCACCGGGACCGGGTGGGGCTGATCGTGACCTGTGACAACGGTATTGCGGCGGCGCCGCAGATTGCGCTGGCCAATTCCTATGGCATCAAGGTCATTGTCACGGACCATCACGAGGTGCCTTTCTGTACGGAGGCATCGGACAGCTCTGGGGAAGACGATCCGGCAGAGTGCATTCCCGGAGAAAAGCAGCAAAATGCCGGTCCGGTGTCCGGGAGGAACCCGGGGGAGCTTACAGGGGCAGACGAAAGGGGAAAGGCACAGGATAGGGATGCCTGTGACAGAGAGCCGGTTCGGCGGGAGCTGCCGCCGCCGGCTTTTGCGGTAATCGATCCGAAACAGGCGCAGTGCCGGTATCCTTTTCCGGGTATCTGCGGCGGCGTGGTGGCATACAAGGTGGTGGCGGCGCTGGCGGAGCGGACCGGCAGCCAGGCTCTGGCCGAGGGCATGGAGGAGCTGCTGGAGTTCGCAGCGCTGTCCACGGTCTGTGACGTGATGGAGCTTAGAGACGAGAACCGGATTCTGGTTAAGGAGGGCTTAGAGCGCCTGCGCCGGAGCCGCAATCAGGGCCTCAGGGCGCTGATGGAGGTCAACGATATCGCGCCGGAGAGACTGAGCGCCTATCATCTGGGCTTTGTGATAGGGCCCTGCCTGAACGCCACCGGCAGGCTGGATACGGCAAAGCGTGCACTGGAGCTGCTGCAGAGCGCCACAAAAGCGGAGGCCATGAACGCGGCCAGGGAACTGAAAGAGCTCAATGACAGCCGCAAGAATCTGACTCTGCAGGGGGTGGAGGAGGCGGAAAGGTATCTCCGGGGCCGGCATATGGAAGAGGACAAGGTCATGGTGATATTTCTGCCCGAGGTTCACGAGAGCTTAGCGGGCATCATTGCCGGACGTATCCGGGAGAGATATCACCATCCTGTCTTTATTCTGACCAGAGGGGAGGAGGGGGTCAAGGGCTCCGGGCGCTCCGTGGAGGGATACCACATGTACGAGGCCATGACCCGGGTAAAGCAGTATTTTACAAAATTCGGCGGCCATGCCATGGCGGCCGGGCTCTCCATGCAGGAGGCGGACATCGAGAATTTCAGGCGGGACCTGAATGCGGACTGTAAGCTGGAGGCGGAGGATTTCATACCAAAGGTGCACATCGACGTGCCCATGCCCCTGGAATACGCGGATGAAAGAATCGCGGAGGAGCTGGAGCTTTTGGAACCTTTCGGCGTGGGGAATCCCAAGCCCCTCTTTGCCCAGAAGAATCTGCGGTTTCTGGCGGGGACAAAGATGGGGGCCAACAAAACCTGTGCCAGATACCGGGTGCAGACAGAGAGCGGCTGCCAAAAGCAGCTGGTCTTTTTCGGGGACCTGGAGCGGTTCGGCACATTTCTGGAGGAAAGATACGGTCAGGGAAGCGAGCAGGCGCTGTATGAGGGACGGGGAGGATTCGACATAGCTGTAGTCTATCAGCTTGGGAAGAATACATACCGGGGCAGGACGGAACTGCAGTATGTGATGCAGTATTATTCGTGAGGACAGACATAGCAGCCATGGTCCGGGGAAGATATGGCAAGGACTTTTCGAAAAGCTTTACCGGACGGTGAAGGGAAAGCGCGAAGCGTGCGGGGGTGTAAAAATGTTTCTGACAGTGACTTTAAATCCGGCGGTGGACAGAAACTGCGAGATAGATGTCTTAAAACCGGGTGAGGTGAACCGCCTGACCAAGAGCGTCAGGGTGGCGGGCGGAAAGGGAATCAATGTGACCAAGATTCTGCGGCAGTTCCACATGCCTGTGGCAGCCGTGGGATTCCTGGGGGGCTCCGGCGGCAGGCTCATAGAGGACGCTATGGAGAAGCTGGGGGTGGAGAGCTATTTTACCAGGATAAAGGGAGAGACCAGAACCAGCGTGAACGTGCTATCGGAGGGCGGCTGTGTGACGGAGATTCTGGAGCCGGGTCCGGTGATAGCGCAGAAAGAGCTGGAGGCATTCCGAAAGCAGTTTTCGGGCTGCCTGGAGCAGTGCGGGATGGCGGTGCTCTCGGGCAGCATCCCCCAGGGCGTGCCCACAGACATATACGCCCAATTGATCAGGGAATGCCGGCAGGCGGGATGCAGGGTCTGTCTGGACGCGTCGGGGGAGCTGCTGCGGCAGGGCCTTGGGGCAAAGCCGGACATGGTCAAGCCAAACCGCAGGGAGCTGGAATATCTGGCGGGCCGGAAGCTGTCCGGCATAGAGGAGATAAAGGCGGAGGCCCGGAAGCTGCTGGAGCAGGGCGTGGGCAAGGTGGTGGTGTCGCTGGGGACAGAGGGACTTTTGTACATGGACAGGCAGCGGGAGCTGTATCAGAAAGCATGTCCGGTCCGGACCGTGAACACGGTAGGCTGCGGCGACACGGTGGTGGCCTCCCTCTGCATGAGCGAGCTGGCAGGGGAGGAAGCGGACATAGCGCTAAAAAAAGCCGCGGCGCTGGCAGCGGCAAATGCTTCCACCGCGGAGAACGGAAATGTGCCTATGGAACTTTATCTGGAGCTGCTGAATTGAGGAATATAGCATATTTTTTGGAAATTCTCTGTATTGCCCGTCTATTTCTTATATGCTATAATGAAACGAATGTTACTGTTCACGGGCAGTTTTGGGAGGTGTTTTCGTGCGCATTTTGCACGCTGCTGGCGTGACCCGTAACAAACGAAGTTGTAGTTCGCAACGAGCCGTGAAGGGTGACAGACAAATGTCCGAACAGGCATGAGAGATAACAGAGATTTTGCGGAAACGGGGGACATATGAAAGCTTTTTTGATACTGGAAGACGGAACTGTGTTTGAGGGGAAGCATATCGGTGCGAGGAGAGAGATCATCAGCGAGATCGTGTTCAACACATCCATGGCAGGGTATCTGGAGGTGCTGACGGATCCGTCTTATGCGGGACAGGCCGTGTGCATGACCTATCCCCTGATCGGCAACTACGGCATTTGCAGGGACGACATGGAATCCTTAAGGCCCTGGCCTGACGGCTTCATTGTAAAAGAGCTGTCCCGGGTCCCCAGCAATTTCCGCTGCGACATGAGCATACAGCAGTTTCTGGAGGAGAACGGCGTGCCCGGCATAGCGGGAATAGACACCAGGGCGCTGACAAAAAGGCTGCGGGAAAAGGGCACCATGAACGGCATGATCACCACCGACCGGGAATACAGACTGGAGGAGGTGCTGCCGAAGCTAAAGGCCTACACCACCGGGAAAGTGGTGGAAAAGGTAACCTGCAGGGAGAAATACACGGTGAAGCCCTCCGTGGCCCTGGGGGACAATGGCCCCCTGTCGGGTGCCGCCAGATTTGACGGCGAGGCTTATAAAAAGGGGATTCGGGAGCCCCGGCCCACGCTGGTAAAGGCGTTAAGCGGCGCAGGCCTTAAGGTGGCGCTTCTGGATCTCGGGTCAAAGGACAATATAGCCCGTTCCCTGGCGGAACGGGGCTGTGAGGTGACGGTATACCCCGCATGGACTACCGCCGAGGAGATAACAGCGGCGGGTCCGGACGGCATCATGCTCAGCAACGGCCCGGGAGATCCGAAAGAATGCACGGACATCATCAGGGAGATCCGGAAACTTTACGATACAGACATTCCCATCTTTGCCATCTGTCTGGGGCATCAGCTGATGGCCCTTGCCACCGGGGCGGACACCTACAAGATGAAATACGGCCATCGGGGCGGGAATCATCCCGTGAAAGACCTTGCCACCGGCAGGGTGTATATTTCCTCCCAGAACCACGGCTATGTGGTGGACATGGACAAGCTGGACCCCAAAGTGGCGGTGCCTGCATTTATCAATGTCAATGACGGTACCAACGAGGGGCTTTCCTACACGGGCAAGAATATTTTCACAGTGCAGTACCACCCGGAGGCCTGCCCTGGTCCTCAGGACTCCGGATACCTATTTGACAGATTTATCCAAATGATTCGAACGAGCGAAGCGAGAGAGAATCATTTTGTGATACGAACGAGCGAAGCGAGAGAGGATCATTTTGTGGTAGAAACCAGCGAAGCCGGGAAAGGAGGCGAATCCCATGCCTAAGAATCCAAACGTAAAACGAGTCATGGTCATCGGCTCCGGTCCCATTGTCATCGGTCAGGCGGCGGAGTTCGACTATGCGGGTACCCAGGCCTGCCGCTCCCTGAAAGAAGAGGGCGTGGAGGTCATTTTGGTGAATTCCAACCCGGCTACCATTATGACGGACCGGGACATTGCGGACAAGGTCTATATTGAACCTCTCACCGTGCAGGTGCTGGAGCAGATCATCGAAAAGGAAAAACCGGACAGCATTCTGCCCACCCTGGGAGGCCAGGCGGGCTTAAACCTGGGGATGGAGCTGGAGGAATCCGGGTTTCTGAAGTCTCACGGCGTGACCCTGCTGGGGACCACGGCAGCCACCATTCGAAACGCCGAGGGGCGTCAGGAGTTCAAGGATCTGATGGAGCGCATCGGGGAACCCTGCGCGGCATCGAAAGTGGTGGAGACGGTGGAGGAGGGCGTGGCGTTCACCGAGTCCATCGGTTATCCCGTTGTGCTGCGCCCGGCCTATACCCTGGGCGGCTCCGGCGGCGGCATCGCCTATAATCAGCTGCAGCTGGAGGAAATCCTGGAGAACGGCCTGCGCCTTTCCAGGGTGGGGCAGGTTTTGGTGGAGCGATGCATTGCGGGCTGGAAAGAGATCGAGTACGAGGTTATGCGGGACAGCGCCGGCAACTGCATCACGGTCTGCAACATGGAGAACATTGACCCTGTGGGCGTGCATACCGGAGACAGTATTGTAGTAGCACCCTCCCAGACTTTAAGCGACAAGGAATATCAGATGCTGCGCAGCTCTGCGCTGAATATCATTGACGAACTTAAAATTACCGGGGGATGCAATGTGCAGTTCGCCCTGCATCCCACCAGCTTTGAGTACTGCGTCATTGAGGTGAATCCCCGGGTGAGCCGTTCCTCGGCGCTGGCTTCCAAGGCCACCGGATATCCCATCGCCAAGGTGGCGGCCAAAATCGCCTTAGGCTATACCCTGGACGAAATCAAAAACGCCATCACACAGAAGACCTACGCCAGCTTTGAGCCCGCGCTGGACTACTGCGTGGTGAAGATACCGAGACTTCCTTTCGACAAATTCATTACGGCAAAACGCACGCTTACCACCCAGATGAAAGCCACCGGGGAGGTGATGAGCATCTGCGACAGCTTTGAGGGAGCTTTGATGAAAGCCATCCGCTCTCTGGAGCAGCATGTAGACTGCCTGCTCAGCTATGATTTCAGCGGACTTTCCGCGGAAGAGCTGAAAGACAGGCTGAAAGTGGTGGACGACAGGCGGATCTGGATGATCGCCGAGGCACTCCGCAAGGGCGTCAGCTACGAGGAGATCCATGCCGTCACCATGGTGGATGTGTGGTTCATTGACAAAATCGCCGTTCTGGTGGAGATGGAGGAGGCCCTGCGGACAGGAGAGCTTACGCCCGAACTTCTAAAGGAAGCAAAGCGCATGGAGTTTCCGGACAGCGTCATCGCAAGGCTCACACACAAAAACGAGGAGCAGATCAAGGCCATGCGCCATGAAAGCGGTATCCGCGCCGTCTATAAAATGGTGGACACCTGCGCGGCGGAATTCGCGGCGTCCACACCTTACTACTACTCTGTCTACGGAGGGGAATGTGAGGCGAGCTCTGCCGGCGGGCGGAAAAAAGTCCTGGTGCTGGGCTCCGGCCCCATCCGTATCGGACAGGGGATTGAGTTCGATTACTGCTCTGTCCACGCTACCTGGGCATTCTCCCGGGCGGGTTACGAGACCATTATCATCAACAACAATCCGGAGACGGTCAGCACGGATTTTGACATTGCGGACAAGCTGTATTTCGAGCCCCTCACGCCGGAGGACGTGGAGTCCATCGTGAATATTGAAAAGCCTGACGGAGCGGTGGTGCAGTTCGGCGGCCAGACTGCCATCAAGCTCACGGAGAGCCTGATGAGGATGGGAGTGCCCATCCTCGGCACAAGGGCGGAGGATGTGGACGCGGCGGAGGACAGGGAGCTCTTTGACAAAATTTTGGAGGAGACGGAAATACCCAGGGCGGCCGGGGGAACGGTGTATACCGCGGAGGAAGCCAAGGCCGTGGCAAACCGCCTGGGCTATCCTGTGCTGGTGCGGCCCTCCTATGTGCTGGGTGGACAGGGCATGCAGATCGCCATTTCCGACGAGGAAATTGAGGAATTCATGGCCATCATCAACCGCATCGCCCAGGACCATCCGATTCTGGTGGACAAATATCTCCAGGGCAAGGAAATCGAGGTGGACGCGGTCTGCGACGGCACGGACATCCTGATTCCCGGTATTATGGAACACATCGAGCGCACAGGCGTACATTCCGGGGACAGCATTTCCGTATACCCGGCCCATACCATCGGCAAACTGGTAAAGGACAAAATTGCGGAATACACCAGGCGGCTTGCGAAAGCCCTCCACGTAAAGGGACTTATCAATATCCAGTTTATTGCCATAGGGGAGGACGTATATGTCATTGAGGTGAATCCCAGGTCTTCCCGGACAGTGCCCTATATCAGCAAGGTCACGGGGATCCCCATCGTGGATCTGGCCACGGAGGTCATCCTGGGAAAGACCATAAAACAGCTGGGCTATGAGCCGGGGCTGCAGCCGGAGGCCCGGTACTACGCCATCAAGATGCCCGTATTCTCCTTTGAGAAGATTCGCGGGGCAGAGATCAGCCTGGGGCCGGAGATGAAGTCCACGGGGGAGTGTCTGGGGATCGCGCAGACCTTTCACGAGGCGCTCTACAAGGCGTTTTTGGGGGCGGGGGTGAATCTGCCGAAGCATAAGAATATGATCATTACCGTAAAGGATGCGGATAAGGGGGAGGCCATTGAGATCGGGCGGCGCTTTGCCCGGCTGGGCTATACCATCTATGCCACCAGAAGTACGGCCGCGGCGCTGAACGAGGCGGGGGTAAAGGCCAGGAAAGTGAACAAGATTTCTCAGGAATCCCCTACGGTGATGGATTTGATTCTGGGACACAGGATCGATCTGGTCATCGACACGCCCACCCAGGGGCGGGACAAGTCCAGGGACGGTTTCCTGATTAGACGCACGGCCATAGAGACCGGGGTCAACTGCCTGACTTCGCTGGATACCGCCAGGGCGCTGCTGACCAGCCTGGAAAATGCCGGGCAGGAGCTGACGCTGGTGGATGTGGCGAGGCTGTAGGGGAGCTGAGGCGGAGCCCGGAAAGCAAGACGACTATGCCGCCAAAGGCTGCCGGCAGGATGAGAAATAAGGGAGAATAGAGGATGAGTGTGACCAACGCGCCCAACATACTGAAGAATAAGACTTTTCTGTATCTGACCGAATTTTTTGCGGGAATGTCCGTGATGGCGGTGGAACTGGGCGCCAGCAGGCTGCTGGCGCCGTATTTCAGCTCCTCCCAGATTGTGTGGACCATCATCATCGGAACCATCATGATCGCCATGGCTCTGGGAAATATCTACGGAGGGCGCAGCGCGGACCGGAATCCGGACCCGGGCAGGCTCTACACCAGGATGCTCATAGCCGCCGTGTGGATAGCGGCCATACCCGTGGTGGGAAAATATATCATACTGGGGATTTCGGCGCTGCTGATTTTCTCCGTGAGCAGCAATTTCCTCATTGTGGCTGCCTTTGCGGCCTGCATGGTCATCTTTGTGTTTCCGCTGTTTTTGCTGGGCACGGTGACGCCCTCTCTGGCGAAATACACCGTGGGCAATCTGGAGGAAAGCGGGAAAGTGGTGGGAACCTTGGGGGCTTTCAACACCATCGGCAGCATCATCGGCACTTTCGTGCCTACTTTTGTGACGATTCCCTCCGTGGGCACCTCCGTGACTTTCCTGATCTTCGCAGGGATATTGCTGGCGCTGGCCATTGCCTATTTTATCAGTGCGGGGAAAGCGCAGGGGAAAGCGGCAGGCGCTCTGGTTTGCTACCTGCTCTGCTGTATTCTTGGATATTCGGACAGCTTTGCTTTCTGGGAGAGCGGTTTGACCTATGAGGGAGAATCCGTCTATAATTATCTGCAGGTGAAAGAAAACGACAGGAGTGTCATTCTGTCCACCAATGTGCTTTTCGGGGTCCAGTCCCTGTATATGAAAGAGGGCGGGCTTACGGGCATGTACTATGACTATGCCATGGCGGCGCCTCTGATGGTGGAGGGAAAGAGCCCCCGGGACTGTTCTGTGCTGATCCTGGGTATGGGCACAGGCACCTATGCCACCCAGTGCAGAAAGTACTACGGCGATATGGACATAGCGGGCGTGGAAATCGACGATAAGATTACGGCGCTGGCCAGGGAATATTTCTCTCTGCCGGAGGATGTGCCTGTGACCACCTATGACGGCAGGGCCTTTTTGAACGCTGTGGACGAAAAGTATGATGTGATCATGGTAGACGCTTATCAGGATATCACGATTCCGTTCCAGATGTCTTCGGTAGAGTTTTTTACGCTGGTGAAAGAGCACCTGGCTCCCGGCGGCGTCATGGTGGTGAACATGAGTATGCGGGGAAGCGGTCAGGGCAATATCAACCAGTGCCTGTCCGACACCATTTCCGCCGTGTTCGGAGAGGTCTATACGGTGGAGGTCACCGGCTCCACCAACCGGGAGCTGTTTGCCTCGGACAACGTGGATATGATTGCCAATCTGGAGACGGGCAGAGCGCTTCTGGAGGACGAGAGCCTGTATGCTATGATGGAGAGGGCCGCGGGAGCATTGACAAAATATCAGCCGGGGAATTATATTCTGACGGATGACAAAGCGCCGGTGGAGCTGCTGGGTATGCGGGTGATCGACGAGCTGATAGGTGCTGAGGTGGCTTTTTACAAGGCGATATATGAGGAAAAGGGCATTGAGGGGCTGATAAATGCCTTTTAGGGGAAGTGTGGATACAGGCGGCTAAGGACATGAATAAAAGCCGGCAGTTTACATATACTACCAATAGAAAAGTCACCGCGTTGTCTGCGAGCGGTGACCAAAAGCCCTGACGGCAGAATGTGAGGTAAATATATGAAAGAAGAGACTTATCCCTTTGTAGTACGTCCCCTGCCCTATGAATACGATGCCCTTGTTCCCGTATTGGACGGGGAGACGCTGACCTTTCACCATGACAAGCATTACAAGACCTATGTGGACAATTTAAACAGCGCGCTGTCGGATTATCCGGAGCTGCAGAAGATGAGCCTCCCGCAGCTGCTGTCCGATATCAGCGGGCTTCCCGCGGCCATTCAGACTGCGGTGCGCAACAACGGCGGCGGAGTCTATAACCATGAGATGTACTTTGACTCCCTGCGGGAGCCTGTTGGGCAGGAGCCGGAGGGAGCGCTGGCGGAGGCCATCGAGAGGGATTTCGGCTCCTACAGGCAGTGGAAAGAGAAGATGAAGCAGGCGGCGGTGGGAAAGTTCGGCTCCGGCTGGGCATGGCTGGTGGCGGATCAGGACGGGAAACTGTCCATTGTGCAGACCTCCAATCAGGATGTGCCGGATCTGGAGGAGTACAGGCCGATCCTGCTGGTGGATGTGTGGGAGCATGCCTATTATCTTCAGTATCAGAACAGACGGGCGGATTATGTGGACGGATGGTTTGAACTGATCAACTGGCGCAAGGCCGGGAAACGCTACGAAGCGTGATGGGTGTGAAGATTTTCCAAGGCTGGAAAGCGCTCAAAGGAAAGGGGCAAAGCGTGGGCTTTGCCCTGTCGTGCTTCATTGAGTGTCATACGGGCCGCAGAGAGGCGGCAAGAGGGGAAGCCGGGAGGCAGTGCTGCTCCCGAAAGGGAAGCCGGACGGAGGTATGGGGAATGAACCAGGTAAATTACCAGAGAGAGCTGGATAAAATAATAGATGCATTGGAGCGGGGAATGGCAGAGCCGCCCTCTCTGTTTTTGCATAGCTGCTGCGCACCCTGCAGCAGTTATGTGCTGGAGTATCTCCGTACATATTTTCGGATAACCGTATTTTATTTTAATCCCAATATTTCCTTGGAGGAAGAGTATCGAAAGCGGGTTGCGGAGCAGAAACGGCTGATTGCGGCTTATAATGAGGAGGGAGAAACGGGATCCGGATTTCCGATTGTCGTGGCGGAGGGCGACTATGAGCCGGAACGCTTTTTTGAGATGGCAAAGGGGCTGGAGAATTGTCCGGAGGGCGGAGAGCGGTGCTTCGGATGCTTTGAACTGCGCCTGCGGGAAACTGCCGCGCGGGGGAGGGAGGGCTGTTTTGACTACTTCGCCACCACGCTTACCATCAGTCCGTTGAAAAACGCGCGGAAAATCAATGAAATCGGACAGGCTTTGTCCCAGGAATACGGGATTGCCTGGCTGCCGTCGGATTTCAAGAAAAAGGACGGGTATAAACGTTCGATTGAATTGTCAGCCCGATATGGCCTGTACCGGCAGGACTACTGTGGTTGTACCTATTCCAGGAGATAACGGCGCACAGGCCACTGTGGGTTCTTATGTAAGATAGGGATTTGCCGGGAAATGTGTCGGAATCATCATACGGCAATCGGATGGAGCGACGGATACATTCTGCCTGCAGACGCTAGGCCAGTTTCTGAAACTTTTCGGAATGTTCCATTACGACTTTTTTGAGCAGATCTACATCTTCGTAAGTGGATTCTATTTTGTCCGCGTAATCTCTGTAGCGTTTGAACGTATCCGTATAGCAGGCTTCGATATTGTTCAGCCTGGGCATGATCACATTCTCCTGATTTAACTGGAGCAGACGGACACGGGCATCCAAACTTTGGATCTCGGCGTGTAGGTCGTCCCGCACGGCCTGGATTTCGAGATGCAGTTCTTTTTTTACAGCCTGAATTTCCGTATGGAATTCATTCCTCAGAGATTGAATTTCCATATGCATTTCATCTCTCAGAGTCTGAATTTCATCATGCATTTCGTTTCTCAGCGGCTGAAGCTCTGCTTTCAGCTTTACATCCAGCAGGTCAGATATGGCTAACAGCAATTCATTGTTCGTCATGGTGCGCTACCTCCTTTTCAAAAAATATCCTTATCCGGCCGTTTCCTGCCCCGGATAAGGATATTGTATCAGATTAGGTGCAAAATGTCATCATAAGAAGACGTATTTTTACGCTTCGATAGCCGCTTTTCTGGTGTTGATCTGGCGGAAGACCGAAATATCCATCTTAGGCTTCCTGTTATACGTGTAGAGTCCGTTGACCTCCTGTTCCACATCGTAGAGCTGCGTGTAGCAGAAGCCGAACATCCGGGGATTGTCCAACAGTACGTCTGTGAGGCCTTTGTATCTTGCGATATATTCCTCCTCTGTCTTCGGGCCGTCACCGTAACCCCAGCTGTTGTCCAGGGTTCCCTCCACGTCCCATTTGATTCCGCCATATTCGCTGATGAATACCGGAATCCCGGGCACTGGAGTCTGCCTGTCAGCCATGCGGTCCACCAAAGGTCCGCCTTCTGCGAAGCCCTGATAGGTGGAGGCAAAGGAAACAGGGTTTTGCTCGTAATCATGCATATCGTATATGTCCGTCAACACATGGTAATTTCCGCTGGTGTCAATACAGGGTCTGGTGGTGTCGAAAAGCTTTGTCATTCGATACACGTTTGCGAGCAGGTCATTGTCCTGTCTGCGGCCGTCATAATCCCAGGTCTCGTTAAAAGGACACCACCCTACAATGGCGGGATGATTGAAATCCCGGTCCAGAGCCTCCATCCACTCGGGCAGGAAACACTTGAGACCGTCCGGCCGGCTGTAATCCAGGCCCCAGTTGGCCTGCTCGCCCCACACCAGATAGCCCATCCTGTCACAATGGTAGAGGAACCTTTCCTCGAAAATCTTCTGATGGAGCCTTGCGCCGTTAAAGCCGGCTTCCAGGGAAAGCCTGATATCCTGCTGAAGCGCCTCGTCCGAGGGCGCGGTGTAGATGCCGTCAGGATAGAAACCCTGATCCAGCACCAGGCGCTGGAAGACAGATTTGCCGTTGATCAGGAAGCGCTCCCCGTCAAGACAGAGCTCTCTCATGCCGAAGTAGCTGTTCAACCGGTCTTCCCCGAAAGAAAGCTTCAGATCATACAACCTTCCCGCACCGGCTTCCCAGAGATGCAGCTCGGACAGAGGCAGACACAGGGTTACATTTCCGGCAGTTGCTTTGGCCTGAGCCTGTCCGCATGCATTCCCCTCATAGTAAGCCTGCGCGGAAAGGATACCCTCCCCGATGGTAACCGCACGGATCGTTACGGAGCTCTCGGCGATATTCGGGTAATAATATACCTTTTCGATATAAGCTTTCGGCACAAATTCCAGCCATACAGTCTGCCAGATTCCGGTAGTTCTGGTGTAAGAGCAGCCGTATGAATAGAAGTGATCGCTCTGCTTTCCCCTGCACTGCCTGCCGCTTCGGGTATCGTCTTTGGCAAAGACAGTGAGAATGTTTTCACCCTCTTTTGCATACTTGGTGATGTCAAAACAGAAAGACACATAGCCGCCGGTGTGCGTCCCGGCTTTCTGCCCGTTTACCCAGACATGGCACTCGTAATCCACCGCCCCAAAGTGCAGACGTACCGTGCCCTTTAACTGCTCTGAGGTGAGAGTCACCTTTTTCTGATACCACACTGCCGGAATGAAATCTTTGTAGCCGATGCCGCTTAAGTCGCTCTCCGGACAGAACGGAACCTGAATCTTTTGATCGAACCCCTCTCTCTCATAAAACTTCTGATCCACACCGCTGCAGCCGAAGTCAAACGCAAAATCCCACTCTCCGTTCAGATTCTGCCAGTTTTCTCTCTGCATCTGCGGCTTCGGATGCTCCTGTCTCGGTGCTTTCGTAACATGATTTTTTTCCATTGAAAACCTGCCTTCCCGGATGCCTCTCACATCCTGTATCCTGTCATTTTTTGGCACTGATCTCTCTGCGCCTGTCTCTGTTCTATCAATATCTCCCGTTCAGTATAAACCCGTCCCGCCGCGATGCCTATAGAAATTAAGCGCATCTATGTATAAAATAGTGCTACTTTTCATAGCAAAATAATTTGCCCTATGATATAATGACCTTATTCACGGCATGAAAAGGCCGGATGGCCATCCATCATGAGCGGTCTGTGCTCATGATATAATGACCTTATCGTGACAGGGAAGGGCCGGATAGCCATCCATCATGAGGAACAAAAAGGAAAAACGGGGAGGTACCATTATGCCTGGCATACAGTCTGTGGGACATACGGATAAAGGGGAGAAATACGCTGTCTACACGGGACAGAGCTATGCTTCCTTTGCACCGGGTCTGGCCGGCATTACCTACCCGGATCCCCTATATGAAATCTATCGCACCCAGGGAGACTTCTATGTGTTTGAATATGTTCTCTCCGGTGTGGGCCACGTCCGCCAGGACAGGGAGAAAGTCACTGTCACCGCAGGGGATGCCTATATCCTGCAGCCCGGCAGATGCCATCATTATTACGCGGACCGGAAAGAACCCTGGACGAAGATCTGGTTCAATGTGGGAGGGAGCCTGGTGGGACATTTGCTCTCAGACTATCAGCTTGATAATGTGCTGAAGATTCCGGCTTTTTCCGACAGCAGTTATCTCTATGCTATCCTGCATGCCATAGAAAGGGATCCTGTTCACTGCGCCAGCTCGCTGGCGCTTCTTTTGCATCAGTATGTTCAGGCGCTATTCACTTTCCTGGGAAGCGAGGCGTCCGGCCAGTCCAGGGCGCTGACCATGAAGAATTTCATCGAACAGAATGCTGCGCGTTCCCTCACCATTGACGACATTGCGGGATGTATCCCGCTGTCCCGTTCCAGGGCCATCCATCTGTTCAGAGAGACCTATGGTACGACGCCGTATCGCTATTATATGGAGCTGCGGCTTGCCCTTTCCCAGTCCCTGCTGGAGCGTACGGCTATGTCCATTCAGGAAATCTCGGAGAGACTGGGTTTTGCGGACTACCATCATTTTTCCGGATTCTTCAAAAAAGAATGCGGAATTTCGCCTACCCTCTATAGAAGACAGGTCGGCAATCTAACTGCGCCGGAGGCGAAAGATTCCTGAAGCGGTGCAAAGAGGGGCGGGGCGGCATTTGACGGGAGGGGTGGCGGAATTCGGCTCATTTTGGCGCCTGTGTGGTCAAAAGCCAAGCGACTGCCTGGGATCGCTCCCGCGAATGTACACGAAAACACCTGGCGGAGGCATCCGTGAAAAGTAGCGAGGCGTTGGCAGAGGGTTTGAGAGTTTTGAGAGGAAAAGAATGGCTTGCAGGAATTTCTGAATTAAGCTATAATATTGCAGTGCAGGGACTGTATGCGGATCCCTGCAATAATGCGCGCCAAGCAGGGGAAATGCTGCTGTTTACTTCCTTATATGCTGAAACCTGTATAATGGCGGCAAAATGATCTTATACAAGGTATAAGAGGCCGGAGTATGGACTGATACACGCGCCGAAGCGCAAGGGGGTATAAAAGTGAAAAAGATACTGGACTTATTGTCGGAAGAAATGGGAAAGGCTTTTCAGGCGGCAGGTTATGAAGCCTCTCTGGGCAGGGTGACCCTGTCCAATCGCCCGGACCTGTGCGAATATCAGTGCAACGGCGCTATGGCCGGGGCAAAAAAGTACAAAAAGGCTCCCATTATGATTGCAAATGACGTGGCGGCCAAGCTGACAGACAGCGACGTCTTTAGAGAGGCGGCGGCAGTGGCGCCGGGCTTTCTGAACCTGAAGCTCTCGGAGGGCTTTCTGCTGAGACAAGTGGAGGCCATGAGGACGGAGCCGAAATTCGGTCTGGAGATGCCGGGCAGCCGAAAGAAGATTATGATTGACTACGGCGGGGCCAATGTGGCTAAGCCTCTCCATGTGGGGCATCTGCGCCCTGCCATTATCGGCGAGAGCATCAAGCGCATCAGCCGCTATGCGGGACATGAAGTGATCGGTGACGTGCATCTGGGCGACTGGGGCACGCCTATCGGCATGGTGATCACGGAGCTCCAGGAGCGAAAGCCGGAACTGGTGTATTTTGATGAAAATTACCAGGGGGAGTATCCGGAGGAAGCGCCCCTTACAGAGGCTGAATTTGCGGAAATTTATCCTCTTGCCAGCGGGAAAGCCAAGGAAGATCCGGAGTACAGGGCCAGGGCTCTGGAGGCCACCCGCAAGTTCCAGAAAGGAGTCCGGGGATACCGGGCTTTGTGGAAGCATATTGTGGATGTGTCAAAGGTGGATCTGAAGAGAAATTACGACAGCCTCAATGTGGAGTTCGATCTGTGGAAAGGCGAGAGCGATGTGAACGACCTGATCCCTGAGATGGTGGCTTACATGAAAGAGGGAGGCTGGGCTTATATCAGCGACGGAGCTCTTGTAGTAGACGTGAAAGAGGACACCGATACCAAGGAAGTGCCCCCCTGCATGATTTTAAAGTCCGACGGCGCGTCATTGTACAATACCACGGACCTGGCTACGATCATGGAGCGTATGCGCCTGTACGCTCCGGACGAGATCATCTATATCACGGACAAGCGTCAGGATCTGTACTTTGAACAGGTATTTCGCTGCGCCCGCAAAACAGGGCTGGTGAAGCCGGAGACAGAGCTGAGATTTCTGGGGCACGGCACCATGAACGGCAGCGACGGCAAGCCTTTCAAGACAAGGGACGGGGGCGTCATGCGGCTGGACGATCTGGTGCGGGAGACCAGAGAGGAAATGTACCGGAAGATCAGAGAGGGCCGTGAGATGCCGAGAGAGGAGGCCGAAGCCGTGGCGGAGACGGTAGCTCTCTCCGCTCTGAAATATGGAGATCTCTCCAATCAGGCCGCCAAGGACTATGTGTTTGATATTGACAGGTTTACTTCCTTTGAGGGAGATACTGGGCCCTACATCCTGTATACGATTGTGCGCATTAAATCCATCTTAAATAAGTACAGGGAGCAGGGCGGACAGAGTGAGGGTCTGGCTTTCCTGGAGGCCGCAGGCGCCTCGGAGAAAGAGCTGGAGATGGCTCTGATACAGTTCGGCGCCATGATTCAGAGCGCGGCGGAAGAGATTGCGCCTCATAAGGTGTGCGCCTATATCTATGATTTAGCCAATGCGTTCAACCATTTTTATCATGAGACCAAGATTTTGGCCGAGGAAGACAGTGCAAGGCGGGAGAGCCTGATCGCATTGCTGGCGTTGACCAGGGACGTGCTGGAGACCTGTATCGATCTGCTGGGATTTGCAGCCCCGGAGAAGATGTAGCCGGGTGAGAGCCTGAAAGACTTATCCGGAGAGATTTGACGAACAAGCGAAAACAGGACAGGGATATAGCCGGGAGGGGTTGTCGGGAAATGATATTCCGGACAGCCCCTTTCTGCAGAGATAAGGCATAGCCCTTTTTGCGGGACGCGGCGGCCTGGGCTGATTGCGGCGGTATGACGGAATGCGGGGCGCAGAGAGCCGGCAGGCCATGTGATTGAAACGGAGGAATAAGCTTATGCGTATATATGAAGAATGTCGTGTATGGGAGAGCGGTAAATTTTTGCTGAGATTGGCTGAAAAGGAAGACTGTGACGATCTGTTAAAGGTATATAGCGATAAGAATGCGCTGCCCTTTTTTAACAGCGATAATTGCGACGGGGATAATTTCTATTACGCCACAAGAGAGAGAATGGAGGAGGCATATCGCTTTTGGAAGCTATCCTATGAAAACGGCTGGTTTGCCAGACTTTCCATTGTGGATAAATCGGCGTCGTGCGTGATAGGGACAGTTGAACTGTGCCTGAGGGTTTCGGAAGACGAGTTCAACAATACGGGAATCTTAAGGGTGGATGTGCGAAGCGATTATGAAAAAGAAGACAGCCTGTATGAGATCATGGCGCTTATAACGCCCCATATTCCGGAATTGCTGGGCTGTCATGGAATCATTACGAAAGCTCCCATATATGCGGTTGAAAGAATCAAAGCGATCCAGAGAGCAGGATTTACAAAGTCCGAACATTATTTGATTGGCAAGGGCGGATATGCTTACGACGGATATTGGGTGATGAAATGATTGTGCATTTATAGTCTGCGGAAGAAATGACGGCAGATCAGGACGCGACGAAACTATATAAGGAGGCTGGATATGAAGATTGTCATCATTGGCGGTGTAGCCGCCGGAACAAAGGTAGCTGCAAAGCTGAAGCGGGAGAGTCCCCGGGACGAAATCGTCATCTACACCAAAGGAAAGGACATCTCCTACGCCGGGTGCGGGCTTCCCTATTACATAGGCGGAGCCATCGAGACGGAGGGGGAGCTGATTGTGAACACCCCGGCCAAATTCATGGGCCTCACCGGCACCACGGTACATACATCCAGTGAAGCGGTGGCCGTAGACCCGGCGGCGAAGACGGTTTCCGTGCGGAGGAATCAAGGGGCCGGGGATACCGCGGGAGCGCAGACATCGGAAGCCGGGGGAAATGCCGGCCCGGGACAGAGGACCGCTGCAGAGGACGGCGGCGCCATGCCGCAGGAGACAGAGACGGTTAGCTATGACAAACTCGTCATTGCCGTAGGCGCAGAAAGCTCCGTTCCCCCTGTGGAGGGCACAAAGCTTCCCGGCGTGTTCACCGTGCGCACGCCCCAGGACGCCATCGGCTGCAGAAAGTACGCGGAGGAGCAGAACTGCAAACGCGCCGTAGTGGTAGGCGGTGGGTTCATCGGCCTGGAGGTGGCTGAGAATTTGATGGCAAGAGGCTTGGCTGTCACCGTGATGGACATGGCCCCTCAGCTGATGCCAAATATTTTCGATGCGGAGATGGCGGATTACATCCGGCGTAAGCTCCAGGCTAAGGGCATGAGGATCCTCACAGGGACGGCTCTGCAGAAAATCGCGGGCGCGGAAAGGGTCACAGGCGTCCAGACCGGGGCAGGAACTCTGCCTGCGGAGATGGTCATCCTGGCCGCAGGCATCCGCCCCGCCACGAAGTTCCTGGCGGACACAGGGCTTGAGATGGACAGGGGCTGCATTATTACCGATGAATACCAGCGCACCAATCTGCCGGACATCTATGCGGTGGGCGACTGCGCTCTGGTGAAGAACCGTATTACCGGACGTCCCCAGTGGTCTGCCATGGGCTCCACAGCCAATATTGCGGGGCGGGCTCTGGCCCTTTCCCTGAGCGGAGATGCGTTCGGCTATCCCGGCGCAATGGGCACGGGCGTGGTGAAGTTGTCCGACGATCTGAACGCGGCCCGTACAGGTCTCACTGAAGAGCAGGCGAAAGCGGCGGGTTTCCGGCCGGTGTCCGCCCTGTGCGTCACTGACGACAAGGCCCATTACTATCCGGATTCCGATCTGTTTGTCACCAAGCTGATCGCCGACATGGACAGCCATAGGCTGCTGGGGCTCCAGGTCATCGGCGCTGGCGCGGTGGACAAGATGGCGGACATCGCCGTGACAGGGATTTCCTTTGGCGGTAAAGTGGAAGACTTCCTGGCCCTGGACTTCGCCTACGCGCCTCCTTTCTCCACGGCCATCCATCCTTTTGCGGCGGCCTGCGGCGTGCTGGTGAACAAGATGACCGGACGGCTGGAATCCTTTACCCCTGCGGAGTATGGGGCGGGCAAGGCGGCAGGGTATCGCCTTATCGATGCCCATCCGGCCCCCACATTGCCCGGCGGAGAGTGGTTCGATTTGACAAAACCGCAGGAATCCTCCGCGAAATATGACAAAGGGGAGAAACTGCTGCTGGTCTGCGCCAGGGGCAAGAGAGGGTACTTGGCTCAGAATAAACTGAAAGCTCTCGGATTTACGAATACCCGTGTGCTGGAGGGCGGCGCTACGTTTAATGTGATAAAAAGAACCGTTCCCGCAGGCGGCAAGCTCCCTCCCGAGGAGATCAAGCGGGTGAAAGGACTGGGCTGCCTCCAGGACAAGCGCTACGGCGATGTGTTCAATGTCCGCGTGATCACCAAGAACGGCAAGATCACTACGGAAGAGCATCGTGCCGTCGCGGAGGGAGCGGAGCGCTACGGCAGCGGGGAGATCACCATGACTACCCGCCTTACCATGGAGATTCAGGGCGTGCCCTACGCCAACATTGATCCGCTGATCGCTTTCCTGGCGGAGCGAGGCCTTGAGACCGGCGGCACCGGCTCTCTGGTGCGCCCTGTGGTGTCCTGCAAGGGCACTACCTGCCAGTACGGTCTCATCGATACCTTTGACCTGAGCGAGAAGATTCACGAGCGGTTCTACAAAGGCTACCACAGTGTGACTCTGCCTCACAAGTTCAAGATCGCCGTGGGCGGCTGTCCCAACAACTGTGTGAAGCCCGACCTGAACGACTTAGGCATCGTGGGCCAGAGGGTGCCCCTGTTCGACTACTCCAAGTGCAAGGGCTGCGGGAAGTGCCAGGTAGAGACCGCCTGTCCTGTCAAGATCGCCAAGGTGGAGGAGGGCTGTCTGAAAGTAGACACCGAAAGCTGCAACGGCTGCGGGCGCTGCAAAGCCAAATGTCCTTTCGGCGTCACGGAGGAGTACATGGAGGGCTGCAAGATCTACATCGGCGGCAGATGGGGCAAGAAAATCGCCAACGGCCGTCCTCTGGATAAGCTGTTCACCACAGAGGAAGAGGTGCTGGACACCATAGAGAGGGCCATCCTGTTCTTCCGGGACGAGGGAATCACCGGCGAGCGCTTCGCGGATACGGTGAACCGTCTGGGATTTGACTATGTACAGGATAAGCTGCTCCATGGGGCGATCGACAAGTCCGCGGTGCTGGAGAAGAAAGTCAAGGGCGGGGCTACTTGCTGATGCCTGGATGATTGGTCTTGTCAGCTGCCCGGGTGGAATTCTTTGCAGCTCTGTCATGTGACGAATGCATGCCAGTGAGGAGAGGCCTGGGCACACACCTGGCGGCTTTGCTGTAGGGAGGACTTTAAGAGGTGGAATATGAAAAAGAGATGGATTGTATATGTGGCAGCGGTCTGGGTGATATATAGCCTGGCTGGTTGCGGCCAGGTGCCGGGTGCAGAAGAGAACCGGGACGGCGCATATACATTCACGGATGACCTAGGCCGTGAGGTCACCGTGGACTCCCCTGAGCGGGTGGCATCGCTGCTGGGCAGCTACGCGGACATGTGGGTACTGGCCGGGGGAAATGTCTGCGCTGCGCCGGAGGACGCTTTTGACGATTTCGACCTGGGGCTGCCGGAGGAGACAGTGAACCTGGGGGAGACGAAGAAGCTCAGCCTGGAGCTGCTCCTGGGGGCAGACCCGGATTTCGTGCTGGCCAGCACCAATACCCAGCAGCATCTGGAGTGGCAGCAGTCCCTGGAGGGAGCCGGAATCACGGTGGCCTATTTTGACGTGGCATGCTTCGAGGATTATCTGCGTGTGCTGAAAATCTGCACGGACATCACAGGACAGCCGGAGAGATATGAACAGTACGGAACGGATATACAAATTAAAGTTAACGAAATATTAGAAAAACATAAAACAGAAGAACCGAAGACCGTGCTGTTCCTGCGGGCCTCCGCCACCAGCATTCGGGCCAAGGGAAACGAGGGGAACGTGCTGGGGGAGATGCTGGAGAGCTTTGGCTGCGTGAACATTGCGGACACGGACGACAGCCTCCTGGAGAACCTGAGCCTGGAGAGCATCCTGCTGCTGAATCCGGATAAAATCCTGATCGTGCAGTCCGGGGACGACATAGAGGGAACCCGGGAGAACGTGGAAACCATGTTCCGGGAGAATCCCCTCTGGAACGAGATGGACGCGGTGAAGAACGGGGAGGTATACATCCTGGACAAGCATCTCTACAATCTAAAGCCCAATGCCCGTTGGGCGGAGGCCGTGGAGAAGCTGGGGGAGATTTTGTACGGAGAGTAGTCCGACGATTTTGTCGGAGTCGACGGGAGCTTGCGTGAGGATGCGGCTTAAGAGGCGGCAATTGAGGATTGGGAGGCGATGGGGCATTTTCAGGGAGAGGGAGCAAAATGACGGGAAACAAAGGCCCGGGCAGGGACGGGGAAAAGCATAAATGGCGGCTATGCCTCTGGGGCGGGGCTGGGGCCTGTGTGGTAATCGCCTTGTTTAGTCTGTGCCTGGGGAATATCCGTTTTTCGCCCATACAGCTGATAGGGCTTCTCCAGGGAACCGGGGACAGGGTGAGCCGCAGCATTTTGCTGTATGCCAGGATTCCGCGTACCCTTGCGGCACTGGCAGCCGGGGCAGCCCTGGCGGTGTCCGGGGCGGTGCTGCAGAATGTGCTGGCCAACCGGCTGGCCTCCCCAGGCATCATCGGGGTCAATGCCGGTGCGGGCCTGGGGGTAACCCTTGCCTGTGCCGCAGGAATCCTGTCCGGCCTGGGGGTGTCCTGCGCGGCTTTCGGCGGCAGCCTGATTACTGTTTTGTGCATCTTTCTCTTTTCCCGCCGTACCAATGCCTCTAAGACCACGGTGATTTTAGGGGGCGTGGCGCTGAACAGTATTCTGAACGCTGTCTGCGAGTCCGTGACTGTGCTGGATACGGATTTGGCCATGCTGAGCATTGACTTCCGGGTGGGTGGGTTTTCTGCGGTGTCCTACACGCGTCTGCTCCCCGCCGTGTGCCTGATTCTGGCGGCGCTGGCCGTCCTGTTTACGCTTTGCAATGAGCTGGACGTGGTGACGCTGGGGGACGAGACAGCCCGGGGCGTGGGCCTGGCAGTGGGGAAATATCGGATGGTCTTTCTGGTGCTGGCTGCCATGCTGGCCGGGGCGGCGGTGAGCTTTGCGGGGCTTTTGGGGTTCATCGGCCTGATTGTGCCCCATTTCGTCAGGCGGTTTACGGGAAATGAGAGCGGCAGGCTATTGCCTTTGTGCGCCCTGTCCGGCGCGGGGTTTGTGACCCTCTGCGACATGGTGGCCAGACTGGCGTTCGCGCCCTATGAGCTGCCGGTGGGGATACTGATGTCAGTGATTGGGGGGCCGGTGTTTCTGTATATGCTGGTCTGTCGTAAGGGTGGGCATTTTGGGTGAACATGTTTTGCAGGAGGTTTACTGTAAAAGTCCTGTAACTTACCAACGGAAAACGCGAGAATAAAAAAGTGATGAAATGTGTTGCGGTATGGCTATTGTTCTCAATAAGAGATTGCCATACCGTAACTTTGTTTTGATAATGGCTGAGGGGATAGATTTTTAGCCGAGAACAGGAATTTCAATCTGTACAATGTAATCTTCAATCCGGTCAATGACATTTTCGTTGATTCCCATTTCATAGGAAAATCCATGTAGCGTCAGATTATGTTTTTTTGCAAATGCAAATATTTCTTCATACCGCTTTGGTATTTTATCCCAGTATCCTTTGTGGAAAGCTCTTAAGTATTTACCGCTGGGAGCCATATGCAGTCCGGCCTGGTATGTGAGCAGGGGAATCTCTATAAACAGTTTGGAATAATCATCATAATTGCCGCTAAGGAGGCTGGAAACGGGGATCATGGAGCCATAGGTAGCATGATGCAGGCGTCCGAGATGGTATTTTTCTGTTTCGGCCGTGATGAGCTCGACTTCGTCTTCAAAGGTAATGTCTTCGCTGACATCTACTGTGACCAGGCATCGTTTTCTTTTCTCTATTATATTGATTTCGGAAAGATCCATTGTCAGCAGGGTAGACATATTCTGGCGGTGTGTGCAGAGGGTTGTCCGGACTGCCTGCAGATGGGAGATCCGCAGGTCAAGGTCAGCGATCTTTTCGTCCAGAAGGCCTTTCAGGTTTTCGGCGGAGCGGTTCTTCATGAAATCCTGTATGACTGGGATGGGGACTTCCAGCTCCCGGAGCAGCAGAATGGTTTCCAGTATGGGGCTCTGGTGGTAATTATAGCAGCGGTATCCGTTTTCAGGGTTGATAGAGGCAGGCCGGAACAGGCCGATCTCATCATACCACATCAGTGTTTTTTTGTTTATGCCATGGAGTGCGGCGAATTGTCCGATGGTAAGCGATTGGTTTTTGCTCATTTTTCTGTCTCCTGTTGAAATAATAGAATTTTTTTCAATTTGCTATTGACCGTACTGTTACTGTACGGTCTATGATACTGTATACAGGAAGAAAATACAAGGTGATTGGAGGAAAAATATATGGAAAACTCAAATGCATACGAAAAACCTGTGACACTGAAAAACATTTTGAAATTTGCCGTGCCAACGATTGCTATGACGGTGTTTATGTCCTTTTATACAATGGTTGACGGTTTGTTTGTATCGAATCTGATCGGTACGGATGCGCTTTCGGCAATCAATCTCACAGCGCCGATTATCCAGCTTGTCACAGCGATTTCTACCATGCTTGCCACCGGAGGCAGCGCTGTCATCATGAAAAAGATGGGTGAGCAGAAAACAGATGAGGCAAAGGAAGATTTTACATTTCTGATTTTGGTAAATGTCATTGTGGGGATTGTCATGTGCGCGGTCGGGTATCTGGCAATGAATCATATTTTTGCCGGTATGAACCTTTCTGCTGATGTAGAAAGGTATTGTGTGGAATATTTGAGCCGTTATCTGGTGTTTACGGTGCCTATTCTTTTGATGAACAATTTTACGCTTTATATGATCGCCAGCGAAAAAGCGAACCTTTCCCTGATCTGTTCAGTGACGGGCGGTGTTTTGAATATGGTGCTTGATTATGTGCTTATTGCCGGATTTGATATGGGGATTAGTGGCGCGGCGATAGCGACAGGGCTTGGATATTCTGTGACAGCGGTTGTTGGCCTGTTTGTTTTCAGCCGGAAAAAGAGCCTGCTGCATTTTAAGAAACCAGTATTCCGATTCAGGGTTCTTGCGGGTGCGGCTACAAACGGATGCTCTGAGATGGCGACTGCGCTCGTTACCGGTATTATCACAATGATGTTCAACTGGACGATGCTTGCGTTTGTCGGGGAAGACGGGGTTGCCGCTGTTACCATCATCATGTATGTGCTGATGTTTGTAAGTTCTTTGTATACAGGGTATTCTTATGGGGTTGCTCCCATGCTGAGTTTTTATTATGGGGAGTGCAGTTTGAATGAAGGGAATATTCAAACCCATGAAAAATTAAAAAAGCTGGTTGCGTTGAGCATGAAAGTGATCGCAGTGATCTCCGTGGTCACGGTTGTGTTTTCCTTTATGCTGACAAGGCCGCTGGTATCCGTATTTGCCCGGCCGGATAATCCGGTGTATGATCTGGCGGTAACGGGAAACAGGATATGCACGGTAGCATTGCTCTTTATCGGATTCAATATTTTTGCCAGCGGAATGTTTACCGCGTTATCCAACGGGATTGTTTCGGCTGTCCTTGCATTTTCCAGATCGTTTGTATTTATGCTGATTACCATGATCGTGCTTCCTTTGCTTCTTGGCGTGAACGGAATCTGGCTGGCAACGCCGGCAGCGGAACTGATGGCTCTTGTTTTGTCGTTTTCCATGTTTGTGAAATTCAGAAAGAGGTATGGATACTAAGGAGGGGCTGGATGGAAAGACCATGGTTTCATGTGTACTCTGGGTACAGGAAGCGTGCTGATACCGTGGGGGATATTTGCTGCGTTGCATGGTGATTTTAAGATGGCGGAGTAATCTTGTGATAACAGTGATCAGGAATATCATTGAACCGAAACTGGTGGGGAAGCAGGTGGGGCTTCCCCCGGTGCTTACGTTGGCAGGGATGCTGCTTTACGATGAGCTTATATTGAAAATACATGCTTTTTCTAAAAGGTGTGGATATATTTTCAGGGGAGATAATTTGATAGTCTCTGACGGTTTTGGATTGAGGGATAAATCCCCGTCTTGGATACAGGCGGGGATTGGTTGGGATTATTTATCTCCGTAGTGGCCTCGGCAGTGGGCGATGTAGAGCCGCCCGTTTTCCATATGGTAGACGAGGCGGTCTTTTTCGTTGATTCGGCGGCTGTATTCGCCCTGCAGGTCGCCGGAGAGGGGTTCGGGCTTTCCGATTCCTTTCATACAGCCATTCCGCTCGATATCCCGAACGAGCTGGTTGATCCGCTTTAGCGTTTTTTTATCTTGCGTCTGCCAGTAGAGGTAGTCCTCCCAGGCATCGTCCGACCATATTTTTTCACTCATCGTCTACCTCAATCAGTTCATGGGCGGTGCCTTTCCCGGCTCTCAGCTCCTGGACGGATTTGTTCACATAGGCCATGTTCGCCTCGGAGAAGAAAGGGTCGGTGGTCTGGGCGATCTCAAATGGGATGCGGTTTTCGCGTAAAACTGCTTTCACAAAAAGATTGATTGCAGTAGAAGTATTTAGGCCAACATTGGAGCAGAAAGTGTCAAAGCGGGCCTTGTCTTTTTCGTCTACCCTTGCGGTTAAGGTTGCCAGTGCCATAGATATCTCTCCTTTCGGATTTAGGTTATGATTATTATAGCACTATTGTATGCTGAAAGCAAGCGTATGTATTACATACAGGGTAAAATTTACATAGGCGGCAGAGGCCGTGAACTACATGGCGAGACTACCCAGCGGGATGTGGTGCGGCTGGGGAGTGGCGCGTATGGCGGTTTCCTTTTCCGTATCGGCAAAATGGCTGGAGCTGTTTACGGGGTTTAAGCAGAGGGAGAAGATCAGTATGGATTATTTTGGTGCGGAGACCCTGGCGGTGAGGAATGCGGAGATGTTCATTGACGGGTACAAGGCGGGGCTGGTGAAAGATACTTCCTATAAGGGGCTTTGGAAAGTGTCGTTTACGCCGAAAGAGTTATAAGAAATTGGTGATTTTTATGATAACATGCTATATAATGGAAGATGTGGCAATCTGACAGAAGAACCGATTAAGAAGTATATAGCGGAACAGTCAGAAGAGTCAGGAAAAGAAGATAGTGAATGAGCCGCTTTTTAGCGGTAGCCAGTAAAAGGGCTTGCGCCCCAGCCGTTCAGGCGCGCAAGTATCAAAGGCTCCCTGGGGGGCCTCTGGCATCCCACTTGAAGTGGGGGTGACTAGAAACAAGGGTGCAATGGAAACGGAAGCAAATCGGGCAGTTCCCGGATGGAGGGCGCAATGATTGAACTGGAGCAGGTCCGGGCCGGATACGGGAAAACGGAGGTTCTGCACGGCGTGGACTTCAAAGCAAAGCAGGGCGAAATCACCACGATTATCGGAACCAACGGCAGCGGGAAGAGCACCTTGCTGCGCACGCTCCTGGGATTTCTGCCCATTTCGGCAGGGAATGTAAAGATTGACGGAATTTCGACAGAAAATATGTCCCGGGCAGAGCTGGCCAGAAACATTGCCTACCTCCCCCAGGGAAAGAACGTGCCCGACATCTCCGCAGACCGCATGGTTCTTCACGGGCGCTTCCCCTATCTGAACTATCCCAGGAGATACAAGGAGTCGGATTTTCAGATAGCCAGAGAAGCCATGCGGCAGATGGGCGTAGAGGACCTGGCGGGGATGCAGATGTCCCGGCTGTCCGGCGGCATGCGGCAGAAAGTGTACCTTGCCATGGCTTTAGCCCAGGAGTCCCCAGTCATCGTCATGGATGAGCCCACCACCTACCTGGACATCGGGCAGCAGGTGAAGTTGGCGGGAATCGTCCGGCAGCTGGCAAAGGAGGGCAAGACAATTGTCCTGGTGCTTCACGACATCCTGCTGGCCCTGAAGATTTCCCACTGGATTGCCGCCGTGGCAGAGGGGAAAATCTTCTGGAGCGGCACGCCGGAGGAAATGCTGGAGCAAAATGTGGCGGAGAGACTCTATGGCGTGGCCGTGGGAGCTGTGAGGACGGATAGGGGCATGCAGTATTTTTACTCCATTTCCTAAATTGTGTATCTGTGTAAATAAGCTGCAAGGATACAAGTTGTTTTAAAGAAGAAACTACTGCAAAAAATTTCTTATAAGCATTTTTTTACAGAAAGAGTTCTGGGAATACTTTTCGGACATGCTTTCAGGAAGAGACAGGAGATGATGTTATGGAACGAAGCCAGAGATTGATCTGTATCCTTTTCGGCTTTGTACTGGGGGTATTGCTGACGGCTGCCATATGGCTCTGGGTGAGCCTGCGGGATCCGGGAAGTCTTCCTGCTGCCGCGGATGCAGACAGCTCGGCCGGATTCCTGGCTGCGGATACAGGCATACAGGACGCCTTTCCTGGCAGCGGGGAAGAAACGCAGGGAGACAAGGGCGATTTCACGAATGTCCAGACCCCTCTCCCTGCAGACCGGGAGAGTAGCGCTGCCGCCGCAGATACAGAGGCCGGGGATATATCTCAGGATAACCGGGATACAGCGGCCAATTCCTGGGACAGGGAAGCCGTCTATACCGGGAGCGATATCGTGAATTACCAGGGATGCCTGTACCGGGCTAAGTGGTGGACCCAGGGAGAGACTCCCGGCGTCAGTGATGTGTGGGAGAATCTGGGGATTCTGGAGGGTGGGACAGTGCAGCCGGAGGGTGTGGACAATGTTCCTGTAAATGCCGCTATCCCTCAGGATACTCAGGTGACGGACTTCAAAGTAGTGGGATACTACCCCAGTTGGAAGCCGGACAGTCTCCAGTCTGTGGACTTTGGCATCGTGACTCATGTCTGTTATGCTTTTGCCATTCCCACGGCAGAGGGCGGGCTGCTGGCTCTGGAGAACCCGGACACGGCCAGAGCGCTGATCCGTTCCGCCCATGACAACGGCGCCAAGGCATTATTGTCCGTAGGCGGCTGGAGCTACAATGATACCCCGCTGGAAAATGTATTTATGGAAGCCACTGCCGACGAGGCCCGGCTGGCGTTTTTTGTGGAAAGTATCCTGTCCATGTGCCAGGAATATGGCTTTGACGGTGTGGATATGGACTGGGAACACCCCAGGGTAGACGGCAGCAGCGCCAGGCAGTACGAGGCTCTGATGCTTGCGCTGGCGGAGGAACTCCACGCCCAGGGCAAGCTTCTGACGGCAGCCGTGCTCAGCGGAGCCACCGCTGACGGCAATGTCTATTATGATGCCGCCGCCCACACGAATGCCGTGTTGAACGCCGTGGATTTCATCAATGTCATGGCCTATGACGGTGGGGACGGTGAGAGGCACTCTTCCTATTCGTTTGCCGTGGACTGTGGGATATACTGGAAAGAGACCCGCGGTGTTCCCTCCTATAAAATCGTCCTGGGCGTCCCTTTCTATGCCCGTCCCAGCTGGGCTGATTATGGAACGATTCTGGTGGCAGCGCCCGATGCCTATAAAGGGGACCTGGTCACCTATAACGGCATGGATGTCCATTATAATGGGCCGGACACGATCGCCCAAAAGACACTGTATGCCGTGGAAAACCTGGGCGGCATCATGATCTGGGAACTGACCCAGGACACTACGGAGGCGGACAAGAGTCTTTTACAGGCCATCGGAAAGGCGATAGCTCCGTGACCCACAGTTAGGGAAGCCGGGTGTGGGTTCATTGCCGGCCAGACAGGGGAGGGCTAAAATTCCCGCCTGGCATACAGCCTTGCGGACAGGAGATAGGAGAGGCACAACAATATCCCTCCTGCCGTAAACATTCCGGCGCTGACTGCCAGGATGTGATCGGAAGCATACACCAGCAGATTAAGGATAAAGGTTCCGTTTCCCACCAGAATGTCATATTCCAGCACCGCGATGTAAATCAGGCAGATGAACATCGCAGGCACGTAATATCCCCAGACTTTCCCCTTTTGGTATCCCATTTTGAAAAGCAGGGGATACATGGCCAGACTCATGATCCCATAGACCAGAAAGCTGAACGAGACCAGAGCCAGGCTCCATTTGAAGTCCAGATACCATTTGGAGAGGGAGACCAGGTTGGCCAGGGGCATCATGGCCAGTCCCAGCAGGACCCCTATCATGTACAGGAGGAGGGACAGGGCATACCTGCCCATGACCACACTGCGCCGTGGCACCGGCAGGGTCAGATAGAGCCGGTTCAAATCCCCCTTTTCCTCTACGGCGAAAGGGTTCAGGGAGAAAGAGAACAGCTGAAAGGCTCCCATGGGCACCAGGAGGATGGGGGAAAGACATCCCACTACGAAAAGACATACAGGGATTATCAAAAAACGGATACGATAGGATTTCATTGCCGACCAGTTCAGTCTTAACATATTAAGCATTCTTTTTATTCCTTTCCATATAAACTACCACATCGCCTATTGTAGCCGGCTCTGTGAGGGTATCCGGGGGAAGCCCGCCTATCTGAGCCAGCTCCATGAGGCATTCGTAGCCGCTGGCTGACTGGCGCAGCCCGATGGCAAAAGCTTTTTTATCTTCGGGAAGCACATTGCCCCGCACCATGCAATAACGGGAAACCAGCTCTTCCGTGTCGCCGGCATAGGAAATGGCGCCGCCGCTGATATAAACGATACGGTCGGCAAGCCGTTCCAGATCGCTGGTGATATGGGTGGAAAACAGAATCGTGCGGTTTTCCGGAATCATGTATTCCCGCAGGATGTTCAGCAGCTCGTCCCGGGCGGCAGGATCCAGTCCGGCTGTGGGCTCATCCAGCAGAAGCAATCGGGTATTGCGGGAGAGATGGACGGCAAAGGCCAGCTTCTGCTTCATGCCTTTGGAGAAGCCTTTTACTTTCTTCCGGGCATCCAGGCCGAAGCGGGACAGATGCTTTCTGTACTGGGCCTTGTCCCAGCCGGGATAGAAAGGGGCCAGGCTCCTTTCTATATCCAGGGGCGTCCATTCCTCCTGATAATAGGGCTGGTCGAAAAGGATGCCGATTTCCCCTTTTACGGCAGGGTCACAGACGGGCCGGTCTAACAGCCGGATGTCCCCGCTGTCGGGAAAGGCCAGTCCTGCCAGCAGGCGCAGGGTGGTGGATTTCCCGGCCCCGTTGGGTCCCACGAAGCCGCAGCACAGGCCCTGGGGCACGGTGAAGCTGACGTTCTTTAAGGAAAATCCCGGATAGGTCTTGCATAAATCATGGATTTCAATGGCATTGTTCATGGAAAGCTTCCTCCAATCTGTCTTGTAATTCGGATAGGGTCAAGCCGGCCGCTTTCCCCTTTTCCACGGCTGTGCGAAAGTTTTCGTCGATGCTGTGGAGGTACTGGAGCCGGACCATCTCCGAATCCCCTTTTACGAAGCAGCCCCGCCCCTGTACGGTGTAAATCAGTCCCTCCGCCTCCAGGTCGCTGTAAGCCCTGGTGGTGGTAATGACGCTCACCCTTAAGTCCCTGGCCAGCTGGCGCATGGAAGTCAGGGGCTGATTGGGGGCCAGCTGGCCGTTCAGGATCTGAGCTTTGATCTGCATTTTGATCTGCTCATAGGTAGGGATATGGCTTTGCAGGGATATGTGGATATTCATTTTGTGCATCACCTCCTGGCTGTTCGCATGCTTTTTGCGGTTCCGCCTGTAGTTTCAGGCAGGGTGGAGCCTGTTTTACAGAAGACTTACTGTATATATTGAGTATATGCACTATGGGCGATTTTGTCAATGGGAAAATGAAATAATGTGGGGATTCGCCGGGAACCGTAGGATTAGACGCAAATCCTATCGCTTTTTGTCCGTGCCTATGCTATACTGGATAAGGAATTGCAGTAGATTTATCTGACAGGCCAGAAGAGAGGTGGCGATTTGTCATTTGCCGTGGATAGGGGGCTTGCCGCCCGAGGAGGCCAGTGTAATTTTGAAAATCATATTTGGAGAAGTGGAAGATTCTGTCTGTCATTCGCCCATTTATTTTGGCAATCGATATGAGGACGAGTGGATTACGGATCCATTGACGGTTGCCATGATTCAAGATATCGACAAAGCGGAGGTAGTGGGGATGCACCTGATAGAAAGCCCGATGCCGGGGGCCGATTTCAGTGAAAGAGATTTCAGGTGGCGTCAAGACATTGATTTTTGATGGCATTTGACCAAAGCGGTAAGGTTTTAAACGTATGATTTATATTAGATATTTTTACGGCTTTAATGTGGATTATAAGGTGTATTATTGTTTTGGTGCAACATCCTTTTGCTACTTTAATTTGAATGTAGTTATGTGAATATTATGCCCAAACTGGAGAGGGGATTAAATTATATGTATAAGAATTTGTTAAAATTACGTCCATGCGATAAATGTTCGAGCAGAGATATCTGCTTTTTACGAAAAATATCATTGAATCGTTATCCAGAGCATGTGCAGGAATTTGTATGTCAATCTGTTATACGAGGGGAAGCTGCAATACATTGAGATTATTGTGGATAAGTACCCCTCGCTTATCAGCTATCATGGTAAATATTTTTACCGTTCTGGCAGCACCATGAGAACGATAACCGGAAAGGAACTGGATAAAGCAATCATGAAATCACAGGGCAGAACATGGGATGGTATGCCAATACCCAAATTACAGGTAACGGATTTAAGGAGAGAGACGATTGACCTGTTTAAGGAAAAGGCTCTGCGGAGACACAGACTGACGGAGGAGGAAACAAGAGTTGATGATACCATACTGATGGAGAATCTTCACTTATTTGATGGGGACGGTTACCTAATCAGAGCGGCAATGCTGGCATTCTATAAAGATCCGGAGAAGTGGGTTACAGGTTCTTATATTAAGATTGGTTATTTTGGCGATTCCGATTCTGATCTGAAATATCAGGACGAGATACATGGCTCCCTGATTGAGCAGATTGATAAGACGGTTGACTTGGTTTATACGAAATATTTGAAAGCGTTAATCTATTATGAAGGGATTCAGAGAATTGAGCAGTTTATGTTTCCGCAGGAAGCATTCCGCGAGATTCTGCTGAATGCGGTGGTTCATAAGGATTATAGCGCCTGCAATCCGATCCAGATCAGCGTATACAAGGATAAAATATATATCTGGAATGATGGTGAGATGCCGTCAGAGCTGGATTCAGCGGAGAAGCTGTTTGAGAAGCATGCTTCCAAGCCGTATAATCCTAAGCTGGCAAATGTTTTCTTTAAGAGCGGTATGATAGAAGCATGGGGCAGAGGATTTGACAAAATCAAGGAGGCATGCACAAAGTACGATGGACGTCTGCCGGAATATAATATCAGCGCATCTGGAATTATGGTGCTGTGTAAGGTGTGCGATAAGTATTTGGAATTGCTGAATCATGTGGAAAACCTGCATCTTGGTCAAAATGACCAAGATGTGACCAAGATGATAATTGCTTTTTGTAGACAGCCACATTCTGCTAAAGAAATCATGGATTATATAAAAATAGAGGACAGGAGCTTTTTTAGAAGACATTATCTTAATCCTATGATTAAAACAGGACAGTTAAAAATGACAATTCCGGATAAGCCCAAAAGTGGAAATCAGAAATACTATGTCTAGTAACTAATCCGCGCATATCTTGGTCAAAGTGACCAAGATAATGACCAAGTTGATGATCTGGCCTGCCGTCAGATCGTTTTGCAAAAGCACAATCCGGGAGGTATCTGCGTGCAGAACGATGACATCAAGTCCTTGAAAAAGGCGGAGCTGCGAGATATTTTTACCGGCAGGCAAACCATATATGTGTATCGTAACCAGGTTGATGCCAGAGGGGATAAGGCGAATACGGAGAATGAAGTATTCGTGGCCTGCGAGGAGGCGGTTGCTGAGATTATGGAGCTGACTCGGCGCATCTCCGGAGATAAAAAATTTTTTATACCCAGTTGACAACGCTGGACTATTGTGATAGTCTATAAATGAGCTCAGACTATTGCAATAGTCCATTTTGTATTTAAAAGCATAAACATACGATGTAAAACAAAAAGCAAGAAAAAACAAAAACAAGAAACCGAAAGAAAGGAGATTCCATGGACGGAAAGCTGTTTGATTCGGAACTGAAAGTCATGGAGGTTCTGTGGGAGCAGGGCCCCAGCTATGCCAAGGATATCGTAGACATATTGGCCGGCCGTATCGGCTGGAACAAAAATACCACTTACACAGTCATCAAGAAATGCATGGAAAAAGGCGCCATTGAGCGCAGCGAGCCGGGATTCCTCTGCACGCCCCTGGTCACCAGGGAGGAGGTGGCAAAAAGCGAGACGGAGCAGCTCATTGACAAGATGTTCGGCGGCTCCAGCGAGCTGTTCTTTTCATCATTTCTAAAGAATCAGGGAATTTCGGAGGAAGATGCCCTCCGGCTTGCCCGCATGATAGAGGAGGCGAAATAAATGCTGCATTTTAGAATGAATATGCCATTTTTTCTCATGGCTTTTTATGGGAGCATCATGATTGTGGTGGTGCTCCTGCTGCGGGCGCTGCTTAAGAACAAGCTGCCCAAATTCGTGTTTCCCGTTCTCTGGGGCGTGGTGCTGGTGCGCCTGCTGGTGCCTTTTTCCTTAAGCAGTCCCTTAAGTCTGCCTGTGCCCGCCTGGCTGTCCGGATTTTCTCTGGCACAGTTCGAGGAGGCAACGCTTTCAGAGGATGTGGCGCAGCTGCAGCCTGGCGGGGCAGCGCAGTGGGAAGGGGGAGGGGCTCCCGGCACCACAGCGCCGGAAGCCACCGGTATGATACAGCGCCCCTCGGTTCGGGAGAATCCGGATGGTGCCAGCGCAGAGAGCGTAAGCCAGACAGTGGCGGAGGAAGTGGTATATGGCGCCGCCGCGGAGGGTTCTTCCTACAATGTCATAGACGCAAGTCCGCTCTTTTCCTTGAAGACAATGAGAATGGCATTGCCTGCGTTCTACCTCCTGGGACTGGCTGTGGCGGCGGGAATCCTGGCGTGGCAGAAGATCACCTACACGAAAAAGCTGCGGGGCGGCCTGCTGATGGAGCACAATGAGACTGTGAACGAACTGCTGCGGGACATGGGGATGGGGCATGTGCTGGTGTTCTCCAGCGATGAGATTGCCTCCCCGCTGGTGTGCGGGCTGCTAAGTCCCCGTATCTATCTGCCCACACGGATGGACTTTGGAAATGCCGTGCTGCTGCGCCATGTGCTGGCACATGAGGCCATGCATATCAGGCGCAGGGACAATCTTGTGAAAACCGTCATGCTGGCGGCCATCCTGCTGAACTGGTACAATCCGCTGGTGTGGGTGATGGCGAAATGTCTTGCCAGCGACCTGGAAGCCGCCTGTGACGCGGCCGTGCTTAGCCGATGTGGGGAGGATGAGCGGAAAGGCTACGCTTACAGCCTGCTGGCCATGGCGGTCAGTGCCAGCCGCGGTTCCCTGCTTTACAGCGCTTTTTCAAAGACAGAGGTGGAGAGGCGGGTGAAAGGCATTCTGGCCTTTCGGAAAGCTTCGGCCTTTGCACTGCTGACTTCCACGCTGCTGCTGGCAGGGGGCACGGTGGCCTTTGCCACAGGGGGACAGGCGCCTTTTTCCCATGACCTGACCAGCTACTGCGCCAGTTCCAATTCCAGATGGGGCGTGCGGGTGGAAATCGCCCGGGACATCGCCTTGGGGGAACGGCCCCAGAAGCGGGCGGAGGAGGTAGTGTTCTCCGTGCTGGACGTGGACACTACCCAGGATCCGGACATCATCCGGGAGGAGATCCAGGCAGCGCTTGCCCGGGAGTTCGGCGTGGAGCGAAGCGCTTTTGACGTGGCAGTAAGCCTGTGCCTGGACTCGGAGACAGTGGATGCCCAATATGCCGATTGGGGGATCACCCGGCTGGACAACGGCTTCCTGCGCTACCAGGGGGAGCAGGTGCGCACCTATCGGGACGAGATGCTGGGCTCCTATCAGAGCCGGGAAGAGGGGCCTGTAGATATCGTTGTGGAAAGAAATCGCCTGGGCGATATTACAGCTGTCTCAGCCGTGCATGAGGGAGACGCGGAGTACGACAGGCGCACCAGGGAACTGGGGCAGTACGTCTTCTATTATTATTGAGGAACATGGACGTGACATAATAATGTGCCCGGACAGGAAATGCCTGCAAAGGACTTAACCGGCATCGGATTTTTGCCGATATAAAAATGGAGGAAATCACTGGACCAGAAGATACCTCCCTAAAAGATTTCAAGTTCTACAGGATAAAAGCAGCCCCGATGCGCAGGAGACGGTTACTTCGACAGATAATCGCGGTGTTATGGGTTCGAGTCCCATCTGCCGGGAGACCGGCGGTAGCTCAATGGTAGAGCACGACACACCGTCTCCGTCCTTTCTCGGGGCTCTTTTCATGCAATGCTCAGTAAAAGGCACTTGTGCCCGGAAAGGTCTTAACAGATTTTCAACTTCGGCCGATATAAAGGTAAAAGAAATCACTAAGGCAGGCGCCAGGTGATTTCAAGCTTCACAGGATACAAACAGCCCCGATGCGCAGGAGACGGTTACTTCGACTTTGGATCGCGTTGTTATGGGTTCGAGTCCCATCTGTCGGGAGACCGGCAGTAGCTCAATGGTAGAGTACGAGGTAGAGCACGACACACCGTCCCCGTCCTTTCTCGGGGCTTTGTTTTTTGGAAAGAATGGAATACTACTACAAATCCGCAGGAAAATATCCGCATAGGGAACGCGGGAAAAGG
>JAAWOU010000074.1 GCA_022799755.1 Lachnospiraceae bacterium | reverse complement strand
CAAGCGTCATAGCCTCGGTCTGGTCATGTGTAACGTAGATGATGGTGGTGCCCAGTCTCTGATGCAGCTTGGAAATCTCAACACGCATCTGCACACGCAACTTAGCGTCCAGGTTGGACAGAGGCTCATCCATCAGGAACACCTTGGGATTACGCACGATAGCACGACCCATGGCAACACGCTGTCTCTGACCACCGGACAGAGCTTTCGGCTTACGGTCAAGGAGGGGAGTCAGGTCAAGGATCTTAGCGGCTTCTTTCACCATCTTGTCAATCTGATCCTTGGGAACTTTCCTCAGCTTCAGACCAAACGCCATATTGTCATATACGGACATATGAGGATACAGAGCGTAGTTCTGGAATACCATTGCGATATCACGGTCCTTGGGCTCTACATCATTCACAACTCTGTCACCGATCTTCAGCTCACCGGAAGAAATGTCTTCCAGACCAGCGATCATACGGAGCGTAGTGGATTTACCGCATCCGGAAGGTCCTACGAAGATGATGAACTCCTTATCTGCGATTTCCAGATTGAAATCCTTAACTGCCTCAAAGCCGTTAGGATACACCTTGCAGACATTCTTCAAAGATAAACTTGCCATAATAGAAAACTCCTTTCACGTTTGCATGATTTCTTTCTTCTCCATATTAGAGATGAACCTGTATCATTTCATCCTGTACCCAGTATAGCGAAAAAAAGCTTTTTGCGCCATACCACTATTTCACAAAGATTTTCAGGCAAATACCGAAAAATGCTTACATACTTGCGATATTTTCAATTCTTTTGTGATTTTGTACATTTTATTGATTTACTCTTAGTCAAGATGTCTAAGGCCCCTCTCATCCGATACGCGGAGGCTCTTCCTGAAGACTTTCATCCAATTCATCCTTGAATATTCTCTCGTCCTCCTGCTCTATTTCCTGTTCCCCGTCCGCCTCGCCGGCCCCGTTCATCTGGTCTTCCAGCTTCTGGAAAAATTTGCTGTACAGCTTCGCGCCGGCCCAGGCCGGAACCGAGAAGCCAAGCAGAAACACCACGGGAATAATCTGGGGCGCCATCACAAAGAGCACCGCCGGCACCACGGACAGGATCATCATCAGAATCGTCTTGGGAAACTGCAGGATTCCGATGAAGAAAGCGTTCTTGATGGTGCGCAGCACAGTATTGTCAAACTTCGCCAGCACAGGGTAGACAAAGGTGAACGTAAACAGCACCACGACGCTCACCACCAGCAGGATCAGCTTCATCGGCTGACCGAAGCTGATGGCGGAATAGTTCAGGATTAGGAAATCCCCCACCAACAGCGCAATGATCACCAATTGAATCAGCCAGATCAGGATTCCCTGGCGCAGGTTCAGTTTAAAGGATTTGAAATAATCTTTGGTAATGTAGCACTCCTCGTTTCGCGCCATTTTTAACGCCATATAGTGCAGCGCCGTCAAAGCCGGGCCCACGGTGATAATCGGGATACAGCAAATAAAAGTCAGGATATTCAGCCACATCATGTCAGCCACCTTATTCAGAAACTGCATCAACGGGCTCTCCAGATCAAAAAGCTTCATAAAGATTTTCCTCCTGTCTTAAAAGACTTTCTCCATGGGCGTCAACCGTATGCCGGAAATCTCCATCTCCGGCCGCACAGTGCGAAACCCCTGTTTCCTGTAGAAATTCACGGCTCCTGACGCCGCCTCCAATGACATGTACCGCTCCCCCGACTCAGTCTTGAGATAATCACATAACCTCTTTAATATAGAACTTCCCACACCCCTGTGATGATAGGCATCGTCCACGAACAGCAGCGACAGATGGTTTCCGTCCCTGACAGTGCCTGCGCCGATGATCCTGTCCCGGTCCAGCGCCACCATCAACAGATAGGTTCCCTCCAGAAAAGACTCGTACAGCTCATAGCCTGTGATAAAATCAAAAAAATGCTCCACACTCTTCTCCGGATATTCTTTTCCCTCATATTGCAGAAAGGTACGCCAGATCATTTCCATGGCAGGCACCCATTCCTCTTTTTTCGCCCACCTGACCTCATACTGTCTCTTCAGTCTCCTGATATCCATGTCCCCGCCGTTTCCGCAGAGCAGCTACAAGACCCTGCTCTCCACCCAGGCATACACGTCCTCCATGACCTGGGCCCGATTGGTCTCGTTGAGCAGCTCATGCCGTCCGCCCTCATACAGCTTCAGGCTGATGTCCTCAAGGCCTGCCGTCTTCAGAGAGTCATAAGCTCTCCGCACGCCGCTCCCATAGTCCCCCACCGGATCGGCGTCTCCTGATATCATAAGCACCGGCAGCTTCTTGGGAACCGCTTTCAGATTCTCCGCACTGTGGAGTCTGGAAACCAGGGTGAACAGTGCGCCGAATCCGTTGACCGTAAACGGAAAGCCGCAGTCAGGATCTGCCAGATAGCAATCCACCCGCTCCTCGTCCCGGCTCAGCCAGTCAAAAGCTGTCCGCGGATGGGGGATGGCCTTGTTATAGCCGCCGAAAGCCGCCTTGTCTATGAGCCTGCTCACATGCCGGGAGCCACAGAACAGCTTCTGCAGCCCCACCAGCATTTTCGCCGTGCCAAGCACTGCTTTCGGCTGCATTCCGGTTCCCATGATCACTGCGGCAGCGACGCCGCTTCCGTAACGGCAGATATAGTTGCGGACGATGAAAGAGCCCATGCTATGCCCCATGATCACATAGGGCACATGGGGATAGAGCTCCTCCGTCATCTTCTTGAGCCTGTGTTCGTCCCGCACAAGGACCGTGGCGGGATCCTGTTCACAGAAATACCCCTGCTTTCCTCTGTCCCCCACGGACTTTCCATGGCCCAGGTGGTCGTCCCCGGTGACCACGAATCCCCGCTCCACCAAAAAGGCCGCGAATTCCTCATAGCGCTCTATATGCTCCGCCATGCCGTGCACCACCTGCAGCACACAGCGGATTTTCCCTGTGTCTTCAGGCCGGTACCGGACTGCGTGGATCCTGCTCTCCCCGTCCCGGGAGTCGAAGTAGAATTCTTCTATTACCATTTCCGTCTCCTTTACCGCTTTTAAGCGGCTTCATCCGGACAGAAGACACCCTCCCTCAGGCATCCTCCGCAAAAAGGGGGTCAACAGATCTCCGCGCCCGCAGGCATCTCTTTCTCCGGCGTCATCAGCGCCAGCTTTCCCTCCGCGTCCTCCGCGCATAAAAGCATTCCCTCCGAGACCACACCGGCCAGCTTTGCAGGTTTTAAGTTCACCAGCACCATCACTTTCTTGCCCACCATCTCCTCCGGCGTATAGTGCGCCTTGATACCGGACACGATCTGCTTCACCTGGCTGCCGATCTTCACCTGGCTGCACAGGAGTTTTTTGGACTTGGGAACGGCCTCGCAGGAGATGATCTCTCCCACCTGGAACTGGAGCTTTGCGAAATCGTCATAGGCAATCTCCGGCTTGGCCTCCATGTCCGTCACCGCCCCGGCGGCGCTTTGATCCGCCTCTTTCGCCGCATCCGACCCGGCGGCATCTCCCGCCAGAATCTCCGCCTCTTTCTTCTCCACCTCTTTCATGTCCAGTCTCGCAAAGAGGATCTCAGGCTTCTGCGTCACTTTTTGTCCCTGGGGATACAGACCGAACGTCTCCAGCCGGCCGAACTCCCGGAGAGAAGTATTTAGCTGGGCCGCTATCTTTCCTGCCGTCTCAGGCATGAAAGGCTCTAACAGGGAGGCGCCGATGACGATGCTTTCCACCAGATGATAGAGCACCGTGGACAGCCTGTCCGCTTTCTCAGGATCTTTTGCCAGCACCCAGGGCTCTGTCTCGTCGATATATTTGTTGCAGCGCTTGAACAGGGCAAAGACCTCCGTGAGAGCATCCGCCACCCGCAGTTCTTTCATCTTGTCCGCGGCTTTCGCCAAAGTGCCCACAGCGGTCAGGCGCAGATCCTCGTCCACTTCCTTGTCCCGCTCTGTCAGCACAGCCTTTTTATCGGACACCACGCCGTCGAAGTACTTGTTGCTCATGGAGATGGTCCGGTTCACCAGATTCCCCAGAGTGTTGGCCAGGTCCGAATTCGTGCGCTCCGCGATGAGCTCCCAGGTGGCGTTTCCGTCATTCTCAAAGGGCATCTCATGGACCATGTAGTAGCGCACCGCATCCACGCCGAAGAAGTCAATCAGGTCGTCCACATAAATCACGTTCCCTTTGGACTTGCTCATCTTTCCCCCGTTCATCATCAGCCAGGGATGGCCGAAGATCTGCTTGGGCAGAGGCTCTCCCAGGGACATCAGGAAGATAGGCCAGTAAATGGTATGGAAGCGGATGATATCCTTTCCTATTAAATGCAGGTCCGCGGGCCAGAGCTTCCTATACTGCGGACTGCTGTTCCCCTCCGCGTCGTAGCCGATGCCGGTGATATAATTGCTCAAAGCGTCCAGCCATACGTACACCACATGGCCCGGGTCGAAGTCCACGGGAATCCCCCATTTGAAAGATGTCCTGGACACGCACAGATCCTGGAGTCCCGGCAGGAGGAAATTATTCATCATCTCGTTCTTGCGGGACACGGGCTGGATGAATTCCGGATGCTCGTTGATATGCTTTATGAGTCTGTCCGCGTATTTGCTCATGCGGAAGAAGTAAGCCTCCTCCCTGGCAGGCTTCACCTCCCTGCCGCAGTCGGGACACTTGCCGTCCACCAGCTGGGACTCCGTCCAGAAAGACTCGCAGGGCGTACAGTACATCCCCTCGTAGGCCCCCTTGTAGATGTCTCCCTGGTTGTACATGCGCTTAAAGATTTTCTGCACCTGAGCTTCATGATCCGCATCCGTGGTGCGGATAAATTTATCATAGGAGATATTCAGCATGTCGCACATGCCCCGGATGACATCCGCCACCCTGTCCACAAACTCCTTGGGCGTGACGCCGGCCTCCTGGGCTTTCAGCTCAATCTTCTGCCCATGCTCGTCCGTACCGGTCTGAAAAAACACATCGCAGCCTTCTTTCCTCTTGAAGCGGGCAATGCAGTCCGCCAGCACGATCTCATAGTTATTGCCGATGTGCGGCTTGCCCGATGTATAAGCAATGGCTGTCGTCAGATAATATTTTTCGGCTTGCTTTTTTTCCACAGCTTCCATCTTAGTCCTCCTCTCACTACTTGCCGGGGGACGGTGTACAAATTCAAAAAGCCCGTCTCCGCCGTCCCGGTCCATGCACCTGCGTATGCATGTCCTTTCCGTCAGACACAGGATTCCGTCACCTCGTTTTCTTCCTAATATATAACGGTAACACAAAACAAGGATGACTGTCAATAACAATTTTTCCCGGTTCGGATTCAGCGGGCCCGGCATGGATCGCAGACAAGGCTTAGGAGCGGCCGGCTATTTTTTGGTGGAGAGCTTGCTGTATCCGCCCTTTCTGTCATAGGAGTCCAGCAGATAGCTCTCCTCCACATGGTATTTGTCGATTTCCACCGCATCCCTTTTGGATTTCACGTTTTTCTCGGGTTCACCGCGGGTAATCGTCTGTTTGGGCTGGAAAGAACGCTTCGCCTGGAATCTGGAGGTGTTCCCCCGCAGATGGCCCGCGAGCTGTCCCGCGATATCCTTGAAGCGCACCCGTATCCTGCGCCACATTCTTTCCTGGTCCTCACGGGCTGCGTCGACCGTCTGAGCAGCCTCCTGTTCCCGGGGCGCTGCAGCCGGGGAAGCAGCCTGGGCTGCCCGGGATACATGCACCGCCTGGGAGGGATCCGGCTGCTGCATGTCGGCGGCCCTCACGGCCGGATTTCGGTCGACCGCACCGGAATCCCCGGCCTCCCTGCTTTCGCTTATCTGCGCCAGCACCTGTTCCTGACCGGATTGCTTTCCGATCTCCCCGGGTGCCGTATCGCCTCCGCTCCAGACCCCCTTTAGCAGGCTCTTTCCTCTGGACAGATAATTGTCCATCCAGGCAAACAGGGAAAACGGTTCCTGGCTCTGCTGACTCTGCTGCGCCGCCTGCTGAGTCTTTACCGCAGAGGCGCCGGCCCCTGGCTTGCTATGGTCGTGATCGTATATACACTTTGTCACATGATGCACCTCTGCGCTATGTTTCTCATTTCCGATTCCGTGAAACTGCATCCTGCACCCCGCTTTCCTGTATCAGCACATTTTCTCCAGAAAACTGGTCACATTCTCCGATATCCGGTTCCGAAATACCGCAGTGCCTGCCACAATCACATTGGCTCCTGCGGCCAGGGCCAGCTCTACATTGTCCGCCCGGATCCCGCCGTCCACCTCGATATCTATATCCAGTCCTCTCTCCACCGCCATGGCCCGGACTTCCTTTACCTTTTCCAGGCATTCCGGCATCAGCTTCTGGCCCCCGAAGCCCGGCTTCACCGTCATGACCAGCACCATATCCACAAACTTCAGATAAGGCTCCACGGCTCTGGCCGGCGTCTCGGGGCTGATGGTAATGCCCGCTTTTTTGCCCAGAAACCGGATCTTCTGTATGGTGCCCACCACATCCTCCGTGGCTTCTATATGAAAGTTGATGAGATTGGCCCCGCAGTCGGCGAATTCCTTGATATACCGCTCCGGCTTATCGATCATCAGATGCACGTCAAAAAAGATGTCGGTGCACTTTCGGATAGAAAGTATCACCGGCATCCCAAAAGAAATGTCCGGCACAAAGACACCGTCCATTACATCAATATGCAGATACTGCGCCCCCGCATGCTCCACTTCTCTGATCTGTTCTCCAAGCCTGCTGAAATCCGCTGCCAAAATAGACGGTGATAAAATGTTCATCTTCCCTCTCCTCAAACCCTGCTTGCACCAAATGCCGCATGCCTCGTATGTTTTGCAAGGTATATTTTAGCAGAGAAGTCACAGCTTGTCCACGTCCTTTTTCAATTGTTCCCAGGCATCCTCATGCTCCGTATAGTAGAGCGGACATTTCTTCCCGCCGCAGTCGTAATGGCGCAGGATATCCTCCGCGTCCAGGTCGTACACATCGGTCAGCCATGCCAGCAGGGAAATCAGGGAATCATAGGTCTCCTGGGTGAATGAGCCGTCCTCCGCCAAATAGCAGCACTCAATGGAAACCGAGTCATAATTGCGGGTCATCACGGCATAGGCGATCTCGTTCAGGGGCACGCACTGGATGATCTCTCCCTCGTAGCCGATGATAAAATGAGAGCTGACACTGGCCTCATGAGTGTCTTTCTGCCATTCGAAATAGCTGCGGTTCTGGGCGGCGCTGGTGCCGGGATTGGCAGTGTAATGGACGAAGATGTTCTTCACCGACTCCAGAGACTCCCCGGGGCGGGAGTATTCGTTGGGCGTCAGGAAATCCTCCGTCCAGTCCGGGTGCTTCGCGAACGCATCCGCAGGAATTCCCTGTACCAGAGTACCTGAGGGCTGCTGTTGGTTTTCCGCCGGCTCTCCCGACACGGGCAGGGTGTTCTCTCCGTTGACATCGGCCCGGTTATTTTTGATCGCAAAGTACACGGCAAACAAAAAGATACACAGCACCCACGCGCCCAGAAGCAGGCGCATTTTGAAGAGGCGCCTGCTTCTGTCGGGCACAATGCGGGGCGAGACGGCTCTGCGCGGTCCCGCTGTACCGTGCCGGCTTACCCTGCGCGGCTGTCCTGCCGTTTCGGACTGCCACAGCTGTCGGTCAGGCATCTCTTCCGGCTGCCGGGTGCGCTGCCGGCAGCCGGTTCCGCGCGGGTCTTTGGGACGTGGGAGCGCTGTCTGTGCTCTCCTGTCCTCTCCGGCCTGCCTCCCGGTGCCTGTCCGGACAGACGCCCTGTCATATACCGCTTCACCGTGTCCCCTCCGGGATTCCTGACGTTTATTTCCTCCCGGAGAGATCGGCACCTGTACGATTTTTCCCTTTCTTGCAGGCTCCCTGTTCCGGTATCCGTGGAACATATCGGTAGTCACTTCGCACCTGCTTCTTTTCCCGGGAAAGTCACCCTCTCCTCCGGGGCGGTTCTCCCTCCGGTCGTCTGCTCCGGGCACCTGCCTTTCCGCGGCAAATTGCCGGTTTGCCCCAGCGTCCACGGCAAATCTGCCGCCCTGGCCCGCTCTGTTGTCAAAGGCGTCCTCCCGGCCGCTTCCTGCCATCCTGCTGCCGTAGGCTACGGGTCTGCGTCCCGGGGCCGTCCGGCTCTCGCCGGCGTCCATCCGGTGAATCCTGATGCCGTCCCTGCCGTGGAGTATATCTCCCCTGGCCTGGTCCGCCCCATCGTCATAGTTGACCGCTCTGGCGCGTCGGCCCGCTGTCTCCCGCATGCTCCCGCCCCGCTGTTTTTCATAATCTACCAGATAGGGATTGCGTCTGGCCTCACCCTCCTCATAATCCTCTCTTCTCTGCGCGCTGCTCTGCCTTACCATCTCTCCACCTCATCAAATCAATGTGTTTTGCGTGAATCCTATGATAAAACAGAAATGTATCATTTTTGTTAGTAAAATGTTAATTTTGGGATTTTTTCCGTTTCCCTAGATATCCCGAAAAGCCCGGTAAGTCCGTGCCATTCCCTCGGCTATATCCGTATAATGCAGCCCCAGCTGCACCTTTCCCTTTTCGTTGGAATACAGCTCCGTCTCCTCCTCTGTCACCGGGAAAGGAAGCGGCAGTCCCTGTCCCTCGGCTTCCCGGACAGTCAGCGCCACCTCCTGTGCCTCCACGTCCGAAACCCGCCTAAGCTCCCGGAAAAAGGCCTCGTATGTGAGGATCTCCTCCCCGCACAGATTGTAGGCCTGCCCGTAAGCCTTTGGATTCAGCAGGCATTTCAGCACTGCCTCCGCCGCATCCCTGACATAGACGAACTGGAAAGAGCCTGCGGCGTCCGTGATACGGGGCAGCACATGGTTTTGGACCATGAGACGGATATAGGCGGATTCCCTGGGCGCATAGTTCAGCGGCCCATAGAGAATGGCCGGGCGCAGCACCGTGTACGCTATGCCTCTTTTACCGCATTCCTCCCGGACCTCCCGCTCCAGGGCAGCCTTTCCCGCGATATATGTGCCGGCCTCCCCGGGCAGGGTTCGGGTCTCCAGCGGGGTCTCCTCCCCTTTCAGGCCGTCCGTGCCCCGCCGATAGACATCCACGGTACTGATAAAGAGATACTGTCCGATGTTTCCCCGCATATGTTCAAGCACCCTGGCGATATCGCCCTTTTCGTAGGCGCAGAAATCCACTACGCAGTCATAATCATCTTTCACGTTCTCCCACAGCGACGCGTCTTTTCTGTCCCCCGTTATCTGCCCTGCCCCCAGCTGCGCCACGGAATAGGTCCCCCGGTTCAGCACCGTGACATGGTGTTCCTTTGCCGCCAGCATCACAAAGACTCTGCCGAAAAAGTAGCTGCCGCCTATGACTAAAATCTTCATCTCCGTGCCTCTCTACAGAAATTCTTTTACGGATTTGTACACACCCTCCGCGTCCAGACCGTACTTCTGCACCAGCGCCGCGGCGGAACCGGACTCGCCGAACACGTCCTGCATGCCCAGCTTCCTCACTTTAGCGGGATAATTGGCGCTTAAGGCATCACAGACCGCGCTGCCCAGGCCGCCGATGACGGAATGCTCCTCCACGGTGACTACTTTTCCGGTCTTCTTCGCACTGTTTATCACAATTTCCTCGTCAAGAGGCTTGATGGTGCAGATGCTGACCACCTCGGCGCTGATGCCGTCCGCCTCCAGCAGCTTCGCCGCGCCCAAGGCGGAATCCACGCAGATGCCGGTGGCGATAATGGTCACGTCGCTGCCCTCCCTGACTACGGATCCCTTTCCGATCTCAAAACGGTAATCCGGCCTGTCGTTGATCACAGGCACCGCCGCCCGGCCGAAGCGGATGTACACAGGCCCCTCATGCTCCAGGGCGGCCCGCACGGCAGCCTTTGCCTCCACATCGTCCGCGGGACACATGACCACCATGCCCGGGATGGTACGCATCAGGGCGATGTCCTCATTGCACTGATGGGTGGCGCCGTCCTCGCCTACTGTAATGCCCGCGTGGGTAGCCCCGATCTTCACGTTCAGATGGGGATATCCGATGGAATTGCGCACCTGCTCAAAAGCCCTGCCCGCGGCAAACATGGCAAAGGAACTGACGAAAGGAATCTTTCCCACCAGAGAAAGGCCGGCCGCCACGCCCATCATGTTGGACTCCGCAATGCCGCAGTCGATATGTCTGTCCGGATATGCTTTCTTAAAAATGCCGGTCTTGGTGGCCGCCGCCAGATCCGCGTCCAGCACCACCAGGTTGGGAAATTCCTCGGCCAGCTCTTTCAATGCGTTGCCGTAGCTCTCACGGGTCGCAATCTTTTTGATCGTATTCTCTGCCATCACGCCTCACCTGCTTTCTCTAATTCTGCGCCGATTTTCTCCAGGTCGGCCATTGCCACTTTATACTCCTCGTCATTGGGCGCCTTGCCGTGCCAGTCCACGCTGCCCTCCATGAAAGAGACGCCCTTGCCCTTTAAGCTGTGCATGACGATACAGGCAGGCATGCCTTTCGTCTCCCTGGCCTCCTTGAAAGCAGCCCTGAGCCCATCGAAATCATGGGCGTCCACATTGATCACATGGAAGTTGAAAGCCTCGAACTTCTTATCGATGGGATAAGGGGAACAGACCTGATCCACGGGCCCGTCGATCTGCAGACCGTTGTTGTCCACGATGACGCAGAGATTGTCCAGCTTGCGGAAGCCTGCGAACATAGCCGCCTCCCACACCTGACCCTCCTGGATCTCGCCGTCTCCCAGCAGCGTATAAACCCGGAAGTCTCTGCCGTCCATTTTGCCGCCCAGAGCCATGCCCACAGCCGCAGAGATCCCCTGTCCCAGAGACCCGGAGGACATATCCACGCCGGGGATGTGGATGCAGGGATGTCCCTGCAGATAGGAGCCCAGTTTCCGCAGAGTGGTCAGATCCTCCACCGGGAAGAAGCCCCTGTTGGCCAGGGCCGAGTACAGACCCGGGGCATTGTGTCCCTTTGACAGCACAAAGCGGTCCCTGTCCTCCTTGTCCGGCTCTTTCGGGTCGATATTCATCTCCTCAAAATACAGATAGGTAAACACATCCGCCGAGGAAAGGGATCCTCCGGGATGTCCTGCCTTTGCGCTGTGAACTGCCGTGATGATGCCTTTCCGCACATCGTTGGCGCGCTTTTGCAGTTCTAAATTGTCCATTTTCTCCTCCATTCCGCCCTGTTGCCTGCAGACCGGCACGCGGTCCGCTCTCCGGGGCTCAGTTGTCTGTTTATCCGTTATGATAATCCGTCATCCCTTATTCATGCTGTCCATAATAGGCATTTGCGCCGTGCTTCCGGTAATAGTGCTTATCCATCAGCTCCTGGGGCGCAGGCTGGACATGGTGGTTGATGGATTCGGTGCGGTATGCCATCTTCGCCACTTCCTCTAAGACCACTGCATTGTGCACGGCATCCCTGGCATCCGCCCCCCACGCGAAAGGTCCGTGGTTCTTGCACAGCACCGCAGGCACGGACACAGGGTCCTTACATGTCCGCAGGAATTCCTCCACGATCAGACGGCCTGTATTCCGCTCGTAATCCTCCGCGATCTCCTCCGCGTTCAGACATCTGACGCAGGGCACCTCCCCGTAGATATAGTCCGCGTGGGTGGTGCCGTAGCAGGGAATGCTCCGTCCCGCCTGGGCCCAGCTGGTGGCATAGGCCGAGTGGGTGTGCACGATGCCTCCTATCTCCGGAAATGCCTTGTAGAGCTCCGCATGGGTTGCCGTGTCCGATGACGGATTGTAGCGCCCCTCCACCTTATTGCAGTCTAAGTCAACTACAACCATGTCATCAGGTGTCAGTCTGTCATATTCCACGCCGCTGGGCTTAATGACGAACAGGCCGCTCTCCCTGTCTATGGCGCTGACATTGCCCCATGTAAACGTCACCAGGCCGTATTTGGGCAAATCCAGGTTCGCCTCACAGACTGCTCTTTTCAGTTCCTCTAACATATTTGTTCTCCTTTCCCGATTTTATATCCCAATGCTGCGCATATCCTGACCTTAACATGTCTTTATGCATTCCACGGCCGCTTTCTCCGCAGGCAGCGCGCCCTTATAGGCCTCGATAAACGCGTCAAACCCGGCCACATCCTCAGGCTTCGGCGCAATGGTAGTGCCGGTCTGCCCTGCGAAGATTCTCCCGCTCAGGTAATCCGGCAGGGTCTCGCCCTCCTCTTTTTCCACCATGTAGGCCGCCAGCACCGCCATGCCCCATGCACCGCCCTCGCTGGCGGTATCCATCACGGTCACGGGCGCATTCATGGCCGCTGCCATCAGCTGCTGCCCCACCACGGGAGTCTTGAACAGACCGCCGTGTCCTGTCAGGGAGTCCACCTTTACATGTTCTTCTTTCAATAGAATGTCGTTTCCGATCTTGAGGGTAGCCATCGCGCTGTAGAGATGGCTGCGCATAAAGTTCGCCAGGTTAAACTTTGCGTCGGGCCTGCGCAGGAACATGGGTCTGCCCTCGTCCAGGCCTGTCACCGGCTCCCCGGCAAAGTAGTTGTAGGCTATCAAGCCGCCGCAGTCCGCATCCGCCTCCAGGGCCTCCCTGTACAGCAGGCCGTACAGCTCATTTTTGTCCGGCTTCTCCGCCGTCGATGATGCGCCGGGAAGCTTTGCCATGAATTCCCCGAACAGATTCACCCAGGCATTCAGATCCGACGTACAGTTGTTGCAGTGCACCATGGCCACGGGACTTCCGTCGGGAGTGGTGACCATATCAATCTCCTCATGCACCTGGGCAAGGGGATTCTCCGTCACTACCATGGAGAAGATGGAGGTTCCCGCGGAAATATTGCCGGTGCGCTTTCTGACGCTGTTGGTAGCCGTCATGCCGGTGCCGGCATCCCCCTCGGGAGGGCACATGGGCACGCCGGGCTGCAGGACGCCGGTGGGGTCCAGAAGTGCGGCTCCCTTTTCGGTCAGGCAGCCTGCCTTTTCTCCCGCGCACAGCGCCCTGGGCAGAATGGCCTTTAACTTCCAGCCGAAATGCCTCTCCGCCACCAGCTCGTCAAACTGCGCTGTCATCTCAGCGTCAAAGTCGCAGGTCCCGGAATCAATGGGAAACATGCCGGAGGCCTCCCCTACGCCCAGCACTTTCTCCCCCGACAGCTGCCAGTGGATGTATCCGGCCAAAGTGGTAAAGAAAGCCACGTCTTTCACATGCTCCTCGCCGTTTAAGACAGCCTGGTAGAGATGGGCGATGCTCCACCTCTGGGGAATGTTGAATTGAAATACGGGAAGCAGCTTTCTGCAGGCCTCTCCGGTCATGGTGTTGCGCCATGTGCGGAAAGGCACCAGGAGATTCCCCGCCTTGTCAAAGGGCATATAGCCGTGCATCATGCCCGAGAAGCCAAGGGCTGCCAGCTTCGTCAGGGGCACCCCGTACTTTGACTGCACATCCTTAGTCAAATCCAGATAGCAGCCCTGGAGGCCTTTCCAGATATCCTCCAGACTGTAGGTCCAGATATTGTCCACCAGACGGTTCTCCCATTCCCAGTTCCCCTGGGCCACGGGCCTGTGGCTTTCGTCCACCAGAACCGCCTTGATGCGGGTCGAGCCGAACTCCAGTCCCAGTACCGCCCGTCCCTCCTGAATGGTTTTTTTGATCTCTTCGCTCATAAGCTACCTCTCTTCTCGCCTCTATATTTGATTGCTGTCTGCATTTATCTCTACATACCAGTATAAAAAAAATATGCGGCAAAGTCAATGCGAATCCTTCCTGTATTCGGTCCCGGTAACCTTACGGTTACTGTCCGCAGACAGTTCCGCGAAGTGTTTTCGTGCGCATTTGCACGAAAATCACGAGACAACAGACGCCGTACAACAGAATTCTGCCTCGCAAGCATGACCTGACTTTTACTTTCATATACTGTAGCAATATCTTCCTTTCAGGTGATCTTTTGAATAAAAAATCCCGTCTTTCCAACAAGCAGCTGCTTTTCGCCCTGGGCTTTGTGCTGGCTTTCCTGGCTCTGACGCTCTTCCTTTTTACATACAAGCGGGACGAAAAGCGCTTCACCAGCCTTACCACAAGGCTCTTCACGCAAGAGATGGCTGCCAACACCCTGAATCTCCACTATACACTGGCAAATCCCGGGGACTTCGGCATCCACGACTACACGCCCGTCCTCTCCGGCTACGCCCCTGAGAGCGCTGTGGGAGGCAGGGCCGCCACCGAGAATATGCTGGCCGCCCTGAAAGCCCTGCGGGGGGAAAAGCTCTCCGAGTCCGACGCCTGGCTGCAAAAGCTGCTGACCCGTTCTCTGGACAATTCCCTGGCCCTAAGCCGCTTCCCCTATTACGACGATCCCCTCTCCCCCTCCTCCGGCGCCCAGACCCAGCTGCCGATCCTGCTTGCGGAGTACGCTTTCCGCGGCAGGCGGGATGTGGAGGACTATCTGGCCCTCCTTGACCAGGTGGATGAATATTTCGCCTCCCTCCTGGTCTATGAGCAGGAAAAGGCCGCCGCAGGCCTGCCCCTGCCGACAGCCTTTCTGCAGGCTGTCCGGGAGCAATGTGACACAGTCGTCACAAAAGAGGCTCTGGAGGCCGGCGTGCACTTCCTGCAGACCACCTTTCAGGAACGGCTGGAAGACCTGGTCCGGTCCGGCCTCCTCTCGGCCCAGGAGGCCGGCCATTACACGGCCCAAAACGAGCGTCTGTTAAAGACCGTGGTGCTGCCCGCCTATGGGGCCCTGGGAGACGGTCTCCTGCTGCTGGAGAACCGCGACGCACTGCCTGCCGGACTGGCGGCCCTGCCGGACGGAAAAGCCTACTATGAGCAGCTGGTAATCTCCCAGACCGGCTCATACCGCTCCATGGAGGAAATCCGGGAGCTTCTGGCCCAGCGCTTTTCCGCGGAGTACGAAGCGGTCAAAAAGCTGGCGGCCCAGCACCCCGAGATCGCCCGGTACTACGCAGGCCAGGATTCCCCGGCTTTCCCCTACAGGGAAGCTTCCCAGATGCTGTTGGATCTAAAGACCAGAATGGCAGCCGACTTCCCTCCTGTTCCGGAGGGCGCCGTGGACATCCACGTCAAGGCCGTGTCGGACAGTCTGGCGGATTACTGCGCGCCTGCCTTTTACCTGACCGCGCCCCTGGACGACACGGATTCCAACACCATCTACATCAACCGGAAGAAAACCCCTGACGGACTGGAGCTGTACACCACCCTGGCCCACGAGGGGTATCCGGGCCATCTCTACCAGACTGTGTACCACAACCGCACGCTGCTCTCCCGCGGCGAAAATCCGGCCAGAGAGCTCCTTTGGTACGGAGGCTACCAGGAGGGCTGGGCATTGTATGTGGAATTTCTCTCATACCGGTATGCAGCGGATCTTCTGCGGGAACACGGTCAGGAGACCGCGGCCCTGGCCGCCGGACTGGAGTCCCACAACCGCAGCCTGCAGCTGTGTCTCTATTCCGTCCTGGATGTGCTGATCCATTACGAGAACGCCTCCTACAGCCAGGTGGCAAAGGTACTGTCCGGCTTTGGCATCACCGACAGCTCCTCTGTGAAAGCAATCTACAATTATATCATACAATCGCCCTGCAACTATCTGAAGTATTATCTGGGATACCTGGAAATCCTGTCTCTGCAGGAGCGCGCCAAGAGTCTCTGGGGGGAGGAATATACGGATTACCGTTTCCATGCTTTCTGTCTGGACTGGGGGCCTGCTGACTTTCTGTCCCTGACGGAAAAGCTGGAGGAAACGGGGCGGCCCTGACGGCACAGTCCAAGAGACGAAAAGAAGCATCCCTCAGGATGCTTCCCACTCCGCCGCCATGTCCTCCAGATACCCTCTGTCCCACAGCAAAATCTTCAGCTTCCGGGCGGCCTCCACCGCAGGCTGGGTAAAATACTGGTTGGTCAGCACCGCGCCCACCATCCTGTCATAATAATCCCGGCCCGCATAGGCCTCCTGGACCGCTTTCACGCCCACCGGAGAAGTATAGCATTTACACTGGATGGCATACGTGACGCCGTCCTTTTCGGCCAGAATATCCACGCCGTAGTCCCCGCTGGCCTTTGTGACCTCCACCTCCTGAAAACCGTTGTTCTTCAGAAGCTCGGCACAGTAGTATTCAAAATCATGGCCCTCCATCAGGTCATATGCCTCAGGCCGGATGCGCTTTGCCCGGCGCCGCAGATACAGGGCTGCGCTGCCCATCATAGCCGCCGCGCATGCGATCATAATGACAATTATCGTATTTGTATCCATATTTAGGTATCTTACCGTTCCTTTTTCCCTGAAACGTACGCTGCCGCAGACATCCTCTCCCGTCCCCCCGGCCCGGAGGCAGTCCCACGTTTTCGATTGTATTGTAGTACATTATACTGCCTGCGGACGTTTCTGGCAATGGTTTTTTACTGGGAGTACCGATAAGTAAGGAGGCACTTTCATTCATTCCAGCCCTCTGTATAATACCGGAATATATTTTCGATTCCGGCATCGTCCCAGTTATTCTTCTGCAGATGATCTTTCAGCACTGCCCAGACACTGCTGTAGGGCTCAACGGACGGCGGAAAGATGTCCGCAGTGGTAAAATCTTCGTATCTCTCTTCCCGAAAACCAAAGTCATTTACCAGCGAGTACATATAGTCATTGGAATTCATCCGGCATGTTATGCTGCCGTTCCCTGCGCTTTTTACATAATACCAGTCCGCCAGCCTTGAGGCCAGATAGGCTTCCTTTCCGTAGTACTGAATCCGCCCTTCTTTCCCCCAGGCTCCCTGGGCGTCATTGCGCTCGAAATGGAGCTCAAGCAATCCGCCCCTGTTCCTGTTCCGATAGTGCGCCTCATTTGCCAGATAGCCCAGCGCAAACGCGAATCTCTCCCATGAGGCGTACACGATTCCCGAAATCCCCCAGCGGGGATTGTTCGTTCTGTAGTCTAATGTAATCATATCCACCCTCCAAACCGTAATCCTGCCGGTTTCTGCTCTATCCTCTGAGTCCTATTTCCTTTGCGACTTTTTTGATCTGTTTTATAAAGCTGTCCACCTTTCGCTCATCAGTCATGTCTTTCCGGGCCGTTACGGACCATCTGTAGATCTGCTCAATGCTTCCGTATCCCCTCTTAAACAGTCTGGCATATTTGACACAGTTTTCTTTCGTCGGCGCATCCAACAATATGATTTTCAATTCTTCATCCGTCCATTTCGCGCCTTTGTTTGTAATGTCTCTTTTTTCCTCGTTCTCCTTTTCGTACTCCACAAGCAGGCCGTGCACCAGCACCATTTTCTCATCATATGTGATGCCGTCCACATCCTCATCCAATGCCAAAAACAGTCTTTCCTTGAATTCTTTCCTTTTCATGTTCCCTCCGTTTCGCATATTCGTTTATACACCGCGCCGCAACTATTACGTTTTAATAGTCATTATAAGGGATTTTTGTAAGAAAATCAAGACTTTTTACAAATTTGGCAGAAACGAAATTTATCTCATTCCTTTGGCATGATTATCTCTCCGGCTTCCGGTCTGGTCATCCGAATTTCATCACTTTGGTCCCGCTATTTCCTTTTTGTCGATGATAAAGTACGCGTCAATTGTCCCTATTTGAGATATGCTGAACTCATTTAGATTGCCATTCCTAGAATCATATCTCAATGCCAAGCCCCGTTCCGTCTGCCGCAAAGTATTCCCACATCATTGCTGATTGATTGGAATTTGATTTAAAAAACGATCGCTCAAACTGTAATTTCATAAAAGTGGTACATTTCCTCTCTCCTATCATTCAAATCCTTATACATCTTTTTCTCTGTTAATAAAAAACCTGCTTTTTCAACCACTTTCCAAGATGAAACATTTTCTGCTCTGACAGTCGCTATCATCTTTTGTATATTGTAACTGCCGAAAAAATGCTTCATATATGCCCGGACTGATTCAATTGCATAACCCTCATTTCTATAATGTGCTCCGATAAAATATGTAATACCAACCTCCTGTAGGTCTTCATAGTATGAGCAGCCGACGGAGCCAATTGCCTTATTTTCATCTCTTAACGTGATTACATATGCTAAATAATCCTTACATGGATTATTTCTAATAGCAAATTGCGCAGCTTCTCTTATCCATTCTGCCATCCATTCGCCGCAGCTATCATCAAAACCAACATCGGTAAGGCTACCATCCGAAGCCATTTCAATAAATGCTTCTTCATCCTCTGAACGCAAATCTCGAATGATCAATCGTTGGGTTTCTATCAGCATATTATACCTCTCCTCTACGAATTCCGCATTTGTTTATAAAACGCATTATAATACAGCATGATTATCCTTACTATCTTTTATAGAAATATACCCTGGTTTTTACTTCAATTCCATCATTTATTATGTCTTGCTGATTTTCTGCTGCCTAAATGTTGCATACCCAAAACGCACTTTTTCCTTAAGCATGCTTTTTACATGGTGCCTACGCCATGTCTTTCATATCACTAACGAAAAACTGCCAGAACATTCTATTGTAAATTGACCAACTGAATATAATGATCTAAAAGTCCGTATATCCAATCTCCAAGTACTGAAAATTGAAATCCCAATGCCTCTGCCTTTTCCGTATTGATACTATATTCGGGTTCTCCATTATATGGAGCATTTTCTCCTGTCTTTTCAAAAACTGCCTTTGTTCCTGTCATCTTTTCAACATACTTTTGCCACTCATTTATTATACCATAAGCCAAACGCTAATTTTCTCCTTAATTGTCCTTAATTTACATGGTGCTAGCACCATATCTTTTATACATCTAAGGGAAAGTATGATAAGAACTCTATTCACATAAATCGAACTTGTCAGTTTATTCTTCTAGCAACAATTTTATTTGATGCGTGCAAATGTTTCGGTACGTTTGGATGTTCATCTTCAAACACATAAGATTTAAACTGCAATATCTCCCAATCTGTATACAAGTCATTAATTTCTTCATCTTTTGCCAAGCCAATTGCAAACGGAGCAATATCATCAGATGCAGGTACAGTATCTGTAAATATTTGAATTATATGAATGCCACCTATATTGGTATACTTTTTCGCATTATTTATAAATCTTTTCCACTCATTTTTAGCCACAAAATGCAATGTTCCGAAACAGATAATCATATCATAATTCTGTTCAAACTGATATGTAGTTAAATCTGCTACAAATGCGTTTACTTTTGCATTAGATAATTCACATCTATGTTTTAGTTTTGCAATACCATGTTCAGATAAATCAAATGCATCAACAAAATGTCCTTGTTGAGCTAAATATATAGCATTTTGCCCTTCTCCACACCCTATATCTAATACTTTCGACTGGTTGTTAATCAAATGTTCAAATTCCGTCACAGTTGTATTAGGCTCAATGGAAAATGCAACAGTATCATATTCCTGATATGCCTTCTCCCAAAATGGGACTATATCTTTACCCATATTAATCTTGTATGATGTTTATAGAAGCAAAAACACCATGTTCCCTTTCTTTTTAGCTTCCAAATGCTGCATTCCCGCCTTGAAGAGCTTTCCCGCTCCGGCGACAGCATCATCATCGGTCTTGAATCAACGGTACACTACGGCGACAACCTTGTCCGATACCTTGTCGCCTGCAACTACAGCGTATGTGTGTTGAACCCCATCAAGACTTCGGTCATGCGCAAGGACAACATCCGCAAGACCAAGACTGACAAAGTCGACACGTTCCTCACTGCCAAGACGCTCATGATGCAGGATTCCTACAGGTCTGTCTCTTTCTATGACCTTGACCTGATGGACCTTAAGCAGCTCGGCCGTTTCCGTCAGAAGACCATCAAGCAGCGGACACGCTTAAAAATCCAACTGACTTCCTATGTCGACCAGGTCTTCCCCGAACTGCAGTGCAAGCTCGTCAGGGTCATCTGGAAGATGCTCACTGACGAGGTGGAATTCAACCTCAGTTAAGAGGTCTGAACACCAATATCGGTAGACTTTGAAAATGCACCCTTGGGGAGCTTTATTAAGGTTACCCTTTTTTACCACCGATATGAAAAAGTAATTTTTTGCTAATTTAGGCTTGACTTTTCATAGCTGGTCTCCATCTCTCGCACCACTGGTGCGAGATTTACTAAATATATGTTCTATTAACAGTGTAAATTTTATTTGTCTTTCACAAATATATTGTACTATAATTACAACCTTTCCTCAATCATTTTCCCTCTAAAATAGATATAACAGCTTTTCTACTATGGCAACAAAAATATTTTAACCTTTTGTCATTATAGATAATATAACAAATGACAGATAATCCATCGACTACCTGTCATTTTAAATAATCTGTGTAAAATATTATTTACTCGAACTCGGCGTGTTCTTTG
>JAAWOU010000073.1 GCA_022799755.1 Lachnospiraceae bacterium | reverse complement strand
CGGATGACCAATTTGCACAGATAGGCTATCCGTTTTCCGTAGTTTGCTGCGATGAGGCTATTCCACCATCCATTTCCCGTAAGGGCGGCCAGGACGTTTTCACCCTGATGGAGCATGGCGGTCACGTCATAGGTACTGTAGTATTTCCGCTTTGCCATTTCGGAGGAGCCGGGTTTCAGCTCATGGTATCTGACCTGTCCATCCTCCCCGATCACCCCTACCCGCTCACCGTTGATGAAGTTCTCATATACCCCCAGGGCAGTGGAGTAGAGTCTTGCGCTGGCAATCTCTTTGGAAATGGTCACCGAACGCCTGAATGCGGGAAGACGGTGGGTATCGGCATCCACGGATTCCGCGGCGCTGATCCATTTGGCATCGCCGAAGCCCTCTTTTGCGGGCAGGGCAGTCTCAAAGGATGCGGATGCGCTGATCAGATTTTCCTCCTGATCCCAAACGCTGAGCTCCCATGTGTATGGAGTCTCAGCATCCAGGTGCTCTCCCCCGTAAATAACTTCGTGTGACTGGCCGCACAGGACTTTTCCGCTGTCCCAGACCAATTTGCCGTCCGTTCTTTTGACGACAATCCTATAAGCCTCCTGCCTTTGTCCGATGGTATCGGACTGCATTTTCCATGAGAATGTCTGGTGCTCACAGTCGATTCCCAGGGGGCGTATCCGACCGTTTGTCCGTAAATCGTACAGATATGCGCTGTTTTCGTTCCTAGTTTCCATGGTGGTTTTCTCCTTTCTGAAACGGCAGCTTCTCGGGACATTAAGCTTCTGAGCCGTATCAACTAGAGCATAACACATACTCGCGAAGTTGCCTATCGTTTTCATTCGCTTTCCGGATGAAAAATATTGATTTTTGCCGATATTTTCATTTGCCGAAGATATCATTTTTCAGTATACTTTCCTGTTGACAATGACCTGTGTGCAAACTAAAATAGAAGTATCCAAATTAAATCCTCATTGAAAAGGAGAATTGGTAAATATGTCTATACCTTTCTTAGAGTCCAGGGATCTTTCCACGGTGAACAATTATATTCCGGCCATGGAGCATAAGCATAATAATTGTGAAATTATCCTGTTCGTAAAAGGAGATTCCACACATGTCACCAACGGAAAAGCTGAGAAAGCAGGGATTGGCGATATCTGTTTTGTCAGTGCGTCCGCGACTCATGCCATACTTGATACAAGCGAAAACCATGAGCATCGGGATGTCTATATTTCTTTGGAAAAGCTTGAAACATTGTGCTGCGGTTTCTTTGACCGGAATTTTTTCGATTATCTCATCCAAACCCAGGACTCTGTAAAGATTAAGGCAGACAGCGATGGGTTTGCGGCAATTCTGTCCCACCTTGCGAGGCTTGAGATGAAAGATCGCTTAGGGCACTTTGACCATAATCGCAATGTCTACCATACCTGTATTCTTTCTGTGATTACGGATATTTTGGGAATGTGCTACGAGGAAATTCATAGTAAAAGGGATTCGCCGCCGGGATGGCTTTACGATTTCACTTCCCTTGTCAAGCTGCCCGAATATTTTACCAGATCCACAGCGGAATTGATTGCCATGTCCGGATATTCACATACCAGGTTTTCGGAGTTCTTTCAAAAGTACTATCATATGTCTTTCAAGCATTATCTATTGGAGCTTCGCATGGAATATGCGAAAAACCTGCTCACTTTGTCGGACAAATCCATATTGGAGATTTCCGAAATGGCCGGTTACGCCAGTGTAAGCCATTTTATCCGCATATTCCGCGAAAAAAACGGGATTTCACCACTGAAATTCCGCAAAAGCCATGTATCTCAGACGGCCAGAAGACAAAACACATAAATAGAGCACCCGGCTGTTATCCGGGTTGTTGTAGGTTTGAGCCCTACTCTTTCTCCGTTATCGGAATCTCAATCTGTACGATATAATCTTCAATCTGTTCGATGACATTCTCATTGATGCCCATTTCATAGGAATATCCGTAAGGGGTCCGCGTTCCCTGGCGTAATCGAATATTTCCTGATACCGCTTCGGCAGCCTGTCCCGTTCCCCTTTACAGAACGCCCTTAAATACTTCCCGCCGGGAGCCATGTGCAGGCCAGCCCACCATTGTGAACCTTGCGCTCGCGGAGGAATTCAATGCAGGGAGCGATGTGAAGCTGACGGTACAGGATCTGACCTTTAAGCTTTACCATAATGGATATGACAATTTGGCGGCGGCTTTTGACAATGAATCCGGTACATATTCCTGTGGCAAAGGTGGCAAGCTACCGTTTTGCAGGAACGGCGTTCTCCGGCGCCGTAACGTTGAATTGCGTATTATATGATGATGGCAGCGTGGAGGTAATCGGGAACGATCAGGTAATTGACGAGGGAACCTGGGAAAGAGGAGCCGGACTGCCTGAGTTGACGCTGGAAAAGGGGACGGCAACGATATCCGCTGCTTCCGCTACGGAAGTGAATCTTGTCTATATGGGAGATATCGGAACGGGAAGTGCCGGAGAGTATGAAATGGCGATGGAGAGCGAATAAAGAAATCCGTCGGATAGAAGATTTGTGGCTCCTTCCGGAGCGGCATCCCCGGCGGACACTTTTGCCACATCCTTAAGCTCTCTGCCGGATATCATGGAACTTACCTACAGCGCAGATTCCATCAATACCCTCTATGAAAATGGCAAGGCTATGGATATTACGGAGTATGTAGAGAAGTATATGCCGAATTACAGGGGGTTTCTGGAGAAGAATGGTTTCTATGAGTCGGCCACCAATCTGGTGAACGGAGAACGCAGATATCTGCAGCTCTACAATTATTATGGAGACGAGGATAGTATGTTTTCCTGGCTTGGATATTGTTACCGCAGGGACTGGATCGTGAAATATGGAAAAAATCCGCAGACAGGCGCGGCTTTCACTGGCAGCTATACGGATGTGGACGTATGGGAAGACAACGTGATCTTCCACAGCTGGTACGGGTATATCTATGAGCGCGGAGCCGGATGCCGGGAAGGCGGTGCGGAGCTTCAGGCTTTTCTGGAAGGATATAAAAATGAATATCCCGACTGGCAGGGAGATTATCCTGTGACGATATCCGACTGGGAGTGGATGATGGACATTTTTCAGGAGGCTATCACTGCGCAGAACATAGTGGATGGATATTGCATGAGTCTGTATAATACAGGCTTTGTTATGACAGGGAATCTGGTCAGTTCTTTTGGCGGAGGCGGAGTGGAATGGTATAAAAACGAAGACGGAACCATTCATTTCGGAACGGGAGAATCTACTTTCAAAACCTATGTTGAAACTATGGCAAAATGGTACGACTACGGTTGGATTGATAAAAGCTTCCAGACACATACGGATCTGTTCTATCGGACGGATGAACAGAAAGTGATGCAGGGTAAGGTAGGCCTTTGGTGCGGGATGGACAGCCAGCTGCATGATTCGCTGAATATCAGCGGCGGGGACGAAAGTCATTTGACCAATGGGATTTGTGTACTTGGAGCTTCCTATCCTATTAATGACAAATATGGAGAAGCGGAAAATCAATTTAAAACCCCATATTGTTTTTATATTGTCAGTAGAGAAAACTCCCAGATCATGATTACAACCGCGGCAAAATCCACGCCTGAGAAAGAAGCTGCCTTACCGGCGCTTTTCACAATGTTGGATTATATGTATTCGGAGGAAGGCGCAGCAACGAAAGGCGGGGGATTCAGCGCAGAGCAGGTGGAAGAAACCCAGAACGAGCTATACTTAAGCCTCGGCCTGGAGGAAGGATTCAGGGAATGGGATGAGGAGCTCTCGGCTTGGGTTATGACGGAAAAAGGCGCGAGCTTTACAGGGAACCAGGGAATTGTCCTGAGGCCTACGAGACTGTTTGGACATGAAGCGCTTGTGATTGTAAAGGACAGCCCGATGGGAAAATATAATCTGGATCTGTGGGTGCGGTACCAGAATACCGGACGGCTGGAGGAATCCTTCATCAGCCAGATGTCCGCTAAAGATGATGCGGAATATGCAAGAGTATTGGCGTTAGTACGAGAAGAGTATACCAAGCAGGTTCCCCAATTTATTAAGGGAGAACGGGATATGGGAGAATGGAATGCCTTTGTTTTATCCCTGTCCAGATTGGGGACGGGATCTGTTACAGAGATGCTGAATTCGTATATCGGTCAATAAGACGAAAATTGTCTGCAGGCACCGATGCGGTGTCTGTAGACATGGTATATGATGTCGTTCAGTCATGCCATAGCGTGGTGATAACTGTTTTGTTCAGCTTTCCGATGATAGATTCCATTTTATCGACAGACTCCTGACAGCCGTTATCTACCCAGCACTTAAGAATGCGGAGCATGCCGTGCAGGAGAAACTGATAGGTGAAATAATGTTCTGCGTGGTTAGAAATCTTTCTGCTTTTGCATTGCGATATAAGATCGCTATATTCTGTTTCGAGAAAATGCAGGGTATCATCTGTCAGCCGTTTGACAAACGCACTTTCGGGATTAGAGAGAAATATTTTCCATATGAAAGGATTTCCTTTGACAAGTTGCAGTGCATTGTGACGCAGCTGAGTCGGAAGATCTCCCATATCGCCGGACAGGCTGATGTTTTGCAGAGTATTCTGGTAAAGGTGTTCATAAATGATGTTTTTTAGTTGCGAAAGAACATGCCCATGGAATAAAAGTAATATTCTGGCAGAACGACTCCGTCAGAGTAAAATTTTAAAGCTCAAAATGCGATACATGGGATTTCAGGTTTTCGGAAAGCCTTGTTAAGGCATAGACTTTTTTGCTGCATGCTTCATGGTTTCTTTCTCTTTGTTATGAAATGCTCTTTTACCGGATTTTGCTTATACTATAATGGGAAAAAATCCGTGATCTCATTTTGGGTGCACTGGTATTTGAGGATCATGCAGGAAAACAGAATCAGCCAGTGGTCTTTTTCGGTAAAAGGTTTGTGGTGTAAAAAGCTTTCAATTTTATTCAGCTTGTTCAGAACGGTATTGCGGTGCATGTACAGCGTTTGCGCAGCCAGAGAGATATTTTGCGCGCAACTTAAATAAGCGAACAATACGTCCAGCAGATTGTTCTTATTTTCCAGGTCATAATAATACAGTCTGACCACATCGGGGTGCACCAGATAGACCAGGTTCTTTGTATTATGGATCTCTGTAAACTTCTGGGAGCAGAGATGTATTACATAATATGGATTGTATTGGTGATAGGTATAAATTCTTTTCATATAGGGGCTTATTTTCATGAGCTGCCCGATCTGAATGGATGCGGAGGCTGTTAAGTAGAGAATACGAAATTGTTCGGGAAGCTGACAAACATAACTGACGCCTGCATTCAAGTGATATTGATTCAACAGTTGGGAAAAGGCTTCATAAGAAATATCAAGTTCCACAGAAGTATCCTTGTCCTGAGAATATAAAATAATCCATTCCCTATTTTCGTAGAAAAGATTCGTTTCCTTAAAAAAATCATGAAGTGCGAGCTGGATTTCACGGATTCGAAGAGCATCATGTTCGGGAGAATCCGGGCTGACTACAATGCAGGCCATATGAGTATGCACCTGATAGGGAAAACGCTGGAAAAATGCAATTGCCTGTTCCCTGGCTTCTATGGAACAATCCATTATAGAATGCCAGAAATCAGCATAAAGCTGATTCTGTTGTGCATCGGAAAGCGTGGATTGGCTGCTCAACAGGAAAGTCAGCTTATGCAGCATGGTTTTTACGGATGCATTCAGGATGAAAAGGTTGTAAAGGCAGTCCGTAAGGGCGGCAGAGGGTGGTATCTCGCCGTCAGTGCAGACTAAATATGTGCAGTTGGGAAATATCTGATGAATGCTGTTCAGCATTTCCCATTCTGAAAGAGTTCCGGCGAATACAGTGCCCGGAACCGGCACATTAGGAGGCGGACACAGGAAACGGATTCCTTCTTCCGCATTGCAGTATTCAATCGGTGTATCAGCGCGCATGATAATATCTTTCAAACAATCTGATATAATTTCAATATTCATAAAGAGCCTTCTTTCTGTTTTCCAAGAGTAAATACATCATCAAAAATAATAACTATAATGGTTTTCCCATGATATGTTTTATGGCCGTCTGTGGAAAGACCAGGCACGGTTAAATTTCAAATTTGCTGGGCTACAATTTGCTCATTTATAGATAATAAGATAAAGCATCCGATAATGCAACGGATAATGCGCGGACGGAAGAAAAATGTGCGTTATGCATAATGTATGTGCGATGCATACAAATACCATTGTGGATAATGGATAATACTTGCAAAGCGGAAAGAGGAAAATTATAATATAATCACTGAAACACGAAATGTCACGGCGATAAAACACTTATTTTCTGGACGGACTTATCTGTCTGTAAGGAGACGTACATATCAGGAAAGAGAGGAAAGATATTATGAGGGAAAAACAGAAAGCGGCCGCCCCCAACAGGTCATTGTGGAAAGACATAAAAAAGAACCGCACGCGTCTGCTGATGCTTTTGGTACCTGTCACTATGGCGGTCATATTTTGCTATATACCGATGCCGGGCGTTATCATTGCCTTTAAAAAGTACAACTATTTGGACGGTATTTTTGGCAGTGAGTGGAATGGATTTGATAATTTTCGCTATCTGCTGATTTCCAAGAAGTTATGGTCCCTGACCAGGAACACGCTGCTCTATAATATAGCCTTTATTTCCATCGGCCTTGTTTTTGAGGTGGGCATTGCGATCATCTTAAATGAAATGCTGCATCTGAGATTTAAGAAGATTGCCCAATCACTGATGTTTCTGCCGCATTTTATTTCCTGGGTCGTGGTGGCTACCATAATGCTGAATATTTTTGGCGATCACGGTGTCCTGAATAATATTTTGAGAAGCATGGGGTTTGAAGGGTTTAATATTTATGCCTATGAAAACGCGAAGTACTGGCCTATTGTCATGGTAGCCCTGAAGACCTGGAAATCCGTCGGCTATGGCAGTGTGGTATATCTTGCCGCCATCGTAGGGATCAGCCCGGAGATAAACGAAGCCGCCAAAATTGACGGAGCCAATATATGGCAGAGGATATGGAGGATCACCATTCCCTGCCTGAAGCCTACCATCGTCATTATGACATTACTGGCTGTAGGCGGTATCTTCCGCGGAGACTTCGGGATGTTCTATCAATTGGTAAAAGGCCAGCATCTGCTGGAGGCATCGGATGTGCTGGATACCTATATCTACCGCACCATGATGTCCACATCCAACATGGGATGGTCTGCAGCGGCAGGCTTGTACCAGTCGGTACTGTGCTTTATCACTATCAATGTGGTGAATTTTACTGTCAAAAAGATAGAGCCGGATTATGCGTTGTATTAAGGGAAGGGAGGCGTATGGGGGTATGATAAAAGAAAAAAGAGTAAAAGGTACCAGAATCAAGAGTTCGTGGGACACGAAATTATTTCATGTGATCGGATATTTTTTTGTAGCTTTTTTTGCGCTTGCCTGTGCGATACCGTTTTACCTGGTGCTGACGGGCTCGTTCACGGATGAAAAGTGGATCCTGTCAAAAGGCTACAGCTTCTGGCTGACATCTGAAAATATTTCACTGGAAGGCTATGCGACGATATTCAGGTCGCCGGAAAAAATCCTGTCTGCTTATGGGGTAACAATATTTGTCACCATAGTAGGGACAACGCTTGCAATCCTCCTTGTGACGATGACGGGGTATGTGCTTTCCAGACCGGATTTTCCATGGAGAAACGGAGTTTCCCTTTTCTTTTTCTTCACCACTTTGTTCAGCGGAGGTCTGGTGCCCTACTATTTATTGTGTACCCAGTATCTGAATTTTAAGAACCATATTTACGCCCTGATCATTCCGGGTCTCTTTTCCGTATGGAACATGGTCATTGCCAAAAGCTTTATGAAAGGCATTCCCAATGAACTGGTAGAATCCGCCCAGATGGACGGGGCGGGCGACCTGCTGATTTATTTCAGGATCATGATGCCCCTTTCCAAGCCGATGATCGCGACCTTATCCCTGTTTACCGCATTGGGATATTGGAATGACTGGTATAACTGTATGCTGTTTATCAGTGATGATAAAAAATATAACCTGCAGTATACCCTGCAGAATCTGCTGCGGAGCGCGGAATTTATCACAAAGATTGCTTATGAACAGGGAAGGACGGTGGCATCCGTTCCGTCGGAAAGCATGAAACTGGCCATGACGGTGATTGCGATAGGCCCCATCATTATGCTGTATCCATTCCTGCAGAAGTATTTTGTAAAGGGAATGACAATTGGTTCTGTGAAAGGTTAACCGGCAACGGTCAACATAAAATGATCAAAATAAAGGAGGCATCTATGAAAAGGAAACTGTGGACAAAGATGACGGCGTGCGGTATGGCATTGCTTATGACGGCGGGGCTTGCGGCGTGCGGCGGGGATTCCGGAAGTGCGGACGCAGGCTCCGGCGCAAATCCCGGAAATGCAGACTCGGGTACCAGTGGAGAAGCAGGCGGAAACGAGGGAATCTCAGAGGACAGTCCTTATGCGGATAAGGGGTTTGACCTGTCCCAGAGGGAGCTTGTTGTAATGTATGCCATTGGGGAAAAGCCAACGGACATGGATAAGGTAATGCAGGTGGTGAATGAGCAGTATCTCGAACCCTGGCTGAATACCACGCTGGAGGTTAAGTTTTTAAGCTGGGGGGAAATGGGGGATAAGTATTCCCTGCTACTGACTCCGGAAGGCGACCAGGTGGATATGATATATACTTCTTCCTGGTGCAATTATACATCGGAGGTTGCAAACGGCGGTTTTAAGGAACTGACAACGGATTTTCTGGAAAAATATTTTCCCTATAGTTATCCCCAGCAGGCGCCCATCAGCTGGGAGCAGGTGGCTGTGGGCGGGAAAATTTACACGGTACCTAAGAACAATTCATCCTTTAATACTTATAATGTGATCGCTGTACGGATGGATCTGCTGGAAAAGTATGGTATTACCACGATTGACAGCTGGGATTCCATGAAAACCGCCCTGATCACGCTGGCGCAGAATGAGAGGGAGAATGGTATTTATGCAAACGGGCAGAGGGGCTCCACTGAATTTTCAGACCATCTCTGGTGGCAGAATGTCGGGGCGGAAGCTCTTGCGAGCGGTTTTTCTTTCATGTATTATACGCATGGTAAGGAAGACCTGCCTGACTGGGATAAGGATGTGTTTTACAAGTATATCTGTGATGATACCTTGAAGCTGTACCTGGAGCTGGCCGAGATGGCCCAGGCAGGGGTCTGGTCTCCTGACCGGATCAATGACACCACGGATGCGGTGGATAATTTTAAGAGCGGTAAGACGGCCAGCCTGATCTGGAATGCGTCCGCGCCTACTGCAGGGCGGGATATGGAGGCATCCGGCATCGGCACCTATGATATCTTTGACGTGACGCCCAATGCAAGGGCCATGAGAGGAAGCTATGCGGATGACACGGTGGCGATTACCGCAAAGAGCAAGCTGCGGGAGAGGGCGGCCCTGGTGCTGGACTGCCTGAAAGGCTTCCCGGAGGTGAACAATCTGGTTGTCGGCGGTATTGAGGGCACTCATTATATTCTGACAGATGACGGTTTCAGGCAGGAGGGGCCTGATGCGGGAAATTATAACTGGGGTGTCTGGGCATGGGGCATTACAGGCAAGGATACTCCCATGCTTTATAATGAGGATGCCAGACAGAATAAGTTCGGCGAGATCTGTGATTCCAAGGAGTACGCGCCTCTGGCATCCGCTTTTACCTTTGATAAGACCAATGTGGAAGCGGAGCTTGCCGTCATCGACGGTATTGTCGGGGAATATGATCAAAGCTTCAATCTGGGTCTGTTTGGCAGCGACACAGAGGCCAAGTATAATGAGATGGTAAAGCGTCTGGAAGAAGCAGGGATCGATAAGATCATGGAAGAGTGTAAGGCACAGTATGAAGCGTTCTGTGCGGGCAGACAGTAACATAGGATTTGCATCTGATAGGGCGGCTGGCGTGTTGTCGGCCGCCCTGTATTATACACAATGAAATTAACGGTAAGCATTGCGCATATGGGTCTGCCGTTTTGCGGCATGCGTGTAAATGACATATTTTCAGGAGGTGTCTATGAGAAAAGAAATGGACTTTAATGAGGGCTGGTGTTTCTGCTTAGGTGATGGCACAGGAGTTGAAAAGCCGGATTATATTGATGCAGGGTGGAAAAAACTGATGCTGCCCCATGACTGGAGTACGGAATACGAACCGGCGCAGGACGCGCCTACCGGAGGAGGCGGAGGCTATGCAACTGCGGGAATCGGGTGGTACCGTAAGCGCTTCAGTCTGGCAGATTTGTGTGAGGAAGAGAAAGTATTCCTTTATTTTGAAGGGGTATATATGGATGCCTGTGTTTATTTAAATGGGGAAAAGGCGGGATGGCATGGGTATGGCTTTGGCTCTTTCACAATAGATCTGACCGGAAAGGTAAGGCAGGGGGAAAATGTTTTGGCAGTCCGGGTGGATAACAGCCGCCAGCCCAACTGCCGCTGGTACAGCGGTTCCGGCATTACCAGGAACGTCCGGCTGGTTCGTACCGGCAGGGTGCATGTGGATATCTGGGGGGTAAGATGCGATACCAATGGGATATATCCGGAACAGGATCAGGCGTCCCTGCAGATCCGTACCTTGGTAAAGAACGAGGGGGATGAGCCGGCCTGCGTGGGCGTGCTTCATACGCTTTATGATAAGGAAAAAAAACAGGTATGCACTGCAGGGACTTCGCTGTATGTCAATCCGGGGGAAAACAGTGACTGTATGGTGCGCCCGGTGGTAAATAAGCCCCGTTTATGGACTGACGAGGATCCTTATTTATATACTCTTGTGACTACGGTGATGTTGGATGATGTGCCCATTGACGAGGGCAGCTGCCGTGTCGGGGTGCGGACTGCTGTATTCGACTGTGATAAAGGTTTCCTGCTCAATGGGCGGACTGTGAAGATAAAAGGGATGTGCCTCCACCATGACTGCGGCATGACGGGAGCGGTGGGTTACGAGGAATTATGGAAGAGGCGTCTGCAGGCATTGAAAGATATGGGATGCAATGGAATACGCTGTGCGCATAATCCGCCGGATCCGGCATTTTTGGAACTCTGTGATGAAATGGGGTTCCTTGTGATGGATGAGATTTTTGATGAATGGATGCTGGTCAAGCATAAGAATAACAACTATTACTCGCAGGGGTTTGCGTATGGCTCCGGCCAGTTCTTTAACCGGTATGCCAAAGAAGAACTGACATCCATGCTGAGGCGGGATTATAACCATCCCAGCGTGATACTGTGGAGCATCGGCAATGAGATTCCGGAGCAGTCTTCCCTGGACGGCATTAAAATACTGAATTTCTTACAGGATATATGCCATAAGGAGGATTCTTCCCGGATGGTGACTTCTGCCTGCGATAATATTGCAGCAATAGAATCAAACAGAACCTTGCGGGAATTTGAAAATGCACTGGATGTGGTGGGCTATAATTATGTGGGCAGGTGGCGTGAACGTGCGGAAACTTTCTATGAGGAAGACAGGGCGGCATATCCGAAACGCAGAATGATTGGCTCGGAAAATCCGTCCGTGGGCGGAAGAAGAGGAGATTATTCAGGCGGGGGCATTTGGGGCTCCTATGTGAATGCCACTGTGAACCATGAGGCGCTATGGCGATATACGGTAAGCCATGACTTTGTGGCCGGGGATTATCTGTGGACGGGAGTGGATTATTTGGGGGAGACCAGATGGCCTTCCCGGGGGGCGTTTTTCGGGCCTTTGGATACAGCCGGATTTCCCAAGGATTCCTATTATTATTTCCGTTCCATATGGAATGCCAAAGAAATTACGCTCCATCTTCTGCCCCATTGGAACTGGCCGGGGGAAGAAGGTGTATTCAAACAGGTGGTATGCTATACCAATTGTGAAAAAGTGAATCTGTATATCAACGGCAGGCTGGTAGGAACCAGGGGATATGAATGCCCCCGGTATGGGGCAAAGAAGGCCTGGAATGACAACTGGGGAAAGTTAATTACCACCAATGACCTGCATCTGGTCTGGGATGTGCCCTATGAACCGGGAGAATTAAGGGCCGAAGGATATCAAAACGGTGAAGTGGTAGCTGTGGCAGTGGTGAAAACCGCAAAAGCCCCGGCAGCATTGGCGGCGGAATCGGACAGAGAGGTATTAAAGAGGCGGCAGCTTGCCCAGATAGAGCTGTCCGCAGAGGATGAAGACGGAAATCCGGTGCCGGATTCTTCGGCGGAGGTGCTGTGTGAGATAGAGGGGCCTGCGCATCTGGTGGGAATGGACAGCGGAGATCTGCTGGATTTAAGCCTTTATTCCAGTCCGCGGAGGAAGATGCTTGCCGGACGCCTGTTGGCGGTTATCTGCGCGGATGCGCCCGGCAGCGTGACAGTGACTTTTACTGCAGCCGGGATGCAGGAGAAAAAGGTGTTCCTGAAGATTGAATAGTCCGTTAGGGAAATACTTAAATCGGAATGCAGTTTCAGGATTGAAGTGCCGGGAGAAAATTGAATATAAAATAGCATGCTATTTTAGCATCCGCCCGGAAGTACCGGATGATTTATGGACGCATTACTTAGCGGCCGGAAATTCATTCCTCTTGCAGGGGTACTGGAGGGCGGATGCGGTACTGGAATAGGAAGGATGGGTATGTTTGTACGAAAACTGACACAGCAGATAATTTGTGATTACGATCAGGCAATTGCGCATACAAAGCAGGGAAAGCTCCAGGGCGTTATTTCTGACCAAACATATGTTTTTCGAGGGATTGCTTATGCCAGAGCAAAGCGGTTTCATATGCCGGAGCCTGTAGAACCATGGGAAGGGGTGAGGGAGGCAATCGTTTATGGGCATGTCTGTCCGGAGATTATGACGCCGATTCCTCATGATCAATATACGGTACCCCATTATTTTTATCCCCAGGATGAACACTGTCAGTATTTAAATATTTGGTCCCAGAGTCTGGATAAGGATGCCAAAAGGCCGGTTATGGTCTGGCTGCATGGCGGCGGGTTTGCAACCGGTTCAGGGATAGAACATTTTGCATATGATGGAGAGAACTTAAGCCGCCAGGGGGATGTGGTAGTGGTGACCCTTAACCATCGCCTGAATGTGCTGGGATTTCTTGACCTGTCAGGCTATGGGAAGGAATATCAAAATTCCGGCAATTTGGGAATGGCGGATATTGTGGCCGCCCTTTCCTGGATTCAGGACAACATCTCTGCCTTTGGCGGGGATGCGGACAATATCACAGTCTTTGGGCAGTCAGGGGGAGGAGCGAAGGTTGCCGCACTGCTGCAGATGCCGGCAGCGGACGGCCTGTTCCACAAGGCGGTCATTCAAAGCGGTGTGACAAGGCATTTCCCGGAGTATAACAGGGCGCAGGCCTGTAAAGATACAGAACAGATACTTTCTTATCTTGGCATTACGGCAGGCAGGATAAAGGAAATGGAGCATGTTCCATACTGTCGTCTGGCAGAAGCGGCTGGCAGTCTGGGTGAGGGTGCGGCAATGCGCTTTGGTCCCACGGCTGACGGTGAGTATTATAAGGGAAGCGTATTTGATGTCGGAATCCGGGAACATGCAAAGCAAATCCCGGTAATTGTAGGCAGTGTTCTTGGAGAGTTTTCAAATAATTTCAATTATCGTTTGGACGATGGAAGAAAGAACCAGTGGGATATGCAGAAGAGGCGGCGGCTCATAGAAGAACGACTGGGTGAAGACGCAGATAGGGCAGTCATGGCTTTTCAAAAAGCATACCCAGGTAAGAACATTGTGGACTTATTGTTCGTAGACACCATGTTTCGGACAGGAGCGTTGGAATATGCGGATTTAAGGGCGGAACAGGGCTGTGATAATACTTATAATTACAGTTTCAATCTGGAATTCCCTCTATATGGCGGCACACTTCCATGGCATAATGCGGAAATCCCCTATATTTTCCACAATGCGGATTATATTGAACCGGCTTATATTCCCGGGGTTACAGAATGGCTTCAGGATATCATGTGCAATGCATGGGTTTCCTTTGCCGCATCCGGAGAGCCTGCGGCAAAGGAGATGCCCGGATGGGAGCCTTACACAAAGGAATGTCCGGCCACCATGATATTTGACAGGGAAATTGAGGTCATGTACAAAAAAGATCGGGAATTGATGCAGGTATTATCTTCTTTGGATAGAAAGTTGGAGCCGGCTCAGAGAGACTGTTAAATTCCTTTTTCCAAGCATCAGTTTATAAGTGAAAGAAATTTCAGTAGGGATCAACTTAAACAATACCGTATTTTTCACGATATTCGCTGGGTGTAATGCCGGTATATTGGCGGAATATCTGTGTAAAATAGCTCCGCGTATTGAAAGCTAACCGATTGCTGATACTGTCAACACTCTCATGGGTGTTAATCAGGAGATATTTCGCTTTTTCGACTTTGGCATTCTGAATATAATATACGATAGTGCACCCCATTTCCCGCTTGAATTTTCGGGACAGGTGCGTTTCCGTATAGCCTGTCATTTGCGCCAGTGTTTTCAGGTTCAGCTGTCTGTCCGTATGAGCGTTAATATATTCACAGCATTGCCGGATGGCAGCAGAACTTCCGGGAGTCTGTCTGATTTTATGGACCCGTTCCACATAATCCATGACCATATCGTGGTTTAAAGTGAGCAGTTCGCCTGCGTTAGTGCACAGCTCGGCTTTCTTACGATATTCGGTGCATAGGGAAAAGGATATCTTCTGCGGGAGACCGCCTTCTACGGCAGCTCTGGAAACAAGAGTCAGCAGTACCATGATGTTCTGGCGATAATCATTCATGGAATCTTTGTCCGGATGATATACCCTGTTTCCCAAAACACTCGCCCGGGCTAAAGAATGCTGAATGCTCAAATCTCCATGACGGACTTTATCCAACAGCTCCTGTTCAAATTCCCATCCGCCGCTGTTTTTTTCAAATGGATTGGCGGATACATGACCACGGTATCGATTATGCTGCAGCTCCTGTGTAATATGACCCATATCTTCTTTACCGGCAGGCGTACCCCAGACGCAGAAGTGCAGCATATGTGCAAATTGGCTTATGACGGATCCGGACAAGGCTGGTATGGCGGAAAAGGATTCCTCAAGAACCTGTACTGCTTCAGGACTGAAATGTATATTTCTGTGGAAAAGGCTGAAATTGTTTTCATCTATGATCCGGTTAAAAAAAGGCCCTTTCATGTAGATGGACTTATCTTCATCAAATGCGAGAATCCAGCAAAGGCCGGGTTGGATGGAACAGATTATGGGAGTCAGACTTTGTTCTGTATGCTGTCTGATCTTTTCCTGCCAGAAATCAGAGAATAGCAGATCTTTATAAAGGGCCTCATGAGGGCAGTCGCTGCTAAGCACATGATAATCCCGGTCTAATTTCCAATTCCAAATGGTCTGGCAGCAGCCTGTTAATATGCGGTAAGCTTCCATACGACTGTCTTTGTCCATCATTATGGCAACCCTCCTGTTGTGCAGGTATCCGTATACCACAGTATGGAATACGGATACCTGCATTGTACCATTTTTATTATTGTTCCTCAATTATTTTTTCGGGAAACGCTGCCCCATCAGGAATTCCTTAGATTACCGGCGGGCAGTCCCGGCATGCGCAGGTTACGCAGTGCTTTGGGGGCTTTCCCTGCTGTATTGCCTCAGTTTTTCTTTTTTGCGGCTTTCTTTGCAGCCTTTGCCGCACGCTTATCCAGAACTTTCTGATTCTCCGCGTCAAAGTCTTTGCCGGTCTTTTGGCAATAGGCTTTCAGCTCCTGGATACGGTTTTCCTCCGCTTCCTGAGCCTGCTTTGCCCGCTCGCGTTTCTCCAGCTCGGACTGGGGAATATAGTCGATTCCCTTTGCTTCGCATTCCCTGCGCTTCTTATTCTCCAATGCAGCCTGAACGGCGGGCATATGCTTCTCGATCTTGAAGAAGAATACAAAGAGAACGAAGAATAAAATTCCCGTGATCATGTTGCTGCCCTGATAAGAGAAGTTGATCCAGTTGGTGGCGCCTCTGGTCTGATCGGCATAGAGCAGGATCTCATTTCCTTTTTTGTTGATAAAGGAGCCTACAACCTCCGGCGTTGTGTAATTGGTGGCGGACAATCCCAGATTGAACAGAGCCTGGCCGATGCCTTTAGAGAACATTTCCGCAAAACCCACAATGGCCGCAGTGAATCCCTCCACACGGATCCCCCGGGAATATTCCACATGGTCAATGCAATCACCGATAAAGGTAAACAGAGAGTAGATAATGGCCATGGAGCCGATGGAGTAAATGGCCGTGCCGCCGTAGATGGCGCCGGTATTTCCCATATTGACAAAAGCAGACAAAGCACCGACTGCTGCGAATACGGAACCAACGATGATGACTTTGGTGCGGCCGAATTTTTTGAACAGGGGCAGCAGGAGAATCAGGCCGGGTCCCATGGGGGAGAGGGCAATCATGGTAAACTTAGCCTGTATGGAGGCATATTCGCCATAGGCATTGCCGTTTACCACCCAGCCGCTGTAATACACCTGTGCCACGCCTCTCATGGCGTTAAACACCTGGTACAGCATGATCAGAATAATGAGCATGATCCAGTACTTATCCTTGATGCAGGCTTTAAACTGCGTCATGAAGGAAGCTTCCTTTACTTTGACCTCCTGCACGGTATTCCCGTCAACTCCGTACTGATTCCGTCTTTCCTCCGTGATACGCTCTCTGGTATAGAAATATTGGAGGAATGTCAGAGGAACGGCAACACAGCACATAACTGCCATGCAAGCCAGATAACCGGTTCTTGTATTGCCTACTATTCCGCTGATGGCGGTAAGGATTGTGGGGAATAAAATAGAGATCATACCCGTACCGATATTCTTCGTGATTTGTCCGGCCATGGAATTGTTTTTCCGCTGTTTAAAGTTTCTGGTGGACAGAGCGGCTGACAATTCATACGACATATACCACATGGTGTAGCCCACGGAATAGAACAGGTTATAGGCGATAACGATCCAGACAGCCATAACCGCCGGGTTGGAAAAAGGTATCCAGAACAGCATCAGTAAGCTGACCACCATGACAGGAAGGCTTAAGATCATCCAGGGTCTCAGTTTTCCCTGGCGGCAGGCAGTGTTATCCAGAACCTTTGCCATTAAAACATTCGTGATGGCATCCAGGATCTTGGAGAGCAGAGGGAACAGAACCATAAAGCTGGCGATCCAGAGTCCCCGGCTGGCGGTGAAGCCAAGCACATCCGTCAGATATTGGTTAAAATAACTGTTGACAATGGATTGCAGCAGCATGGCGCCAAAGGGGCCTGCCACATAACCAAGCCAGAGTTCCTTCTTTCCTACATTGGCAGAAGTGATTTTGGTATTCCAGAAGCTTCCCTGAAATGCATTTGCCAATAACCCGTTTTCTGATTTTGCCTGTTTTGACATAGATTTCTCCTTTCGCTATTCTTTGGTTCTTCCAATCGTGATATCGGTTAAGTGTTCATAATACTCCGCAATGGCGCTGTGATCTTTCTGGCCGCCGTCGTGGCTGTGCATCCATTGCATGACTTCCTGTACGGCTGCAGTCATGGGAACAGGCGCGCCTACACTGTGGGCGCAGTCCAATGCATTGTTCAGATCCTTGATATGCAGATCGATCTTAAAGCCCGGTTTATTGTCACCGGCGATCATCATGGGAGCCTTTGCGTTCATGACGGTGCTGCCTGCCAGTCCGCCCTTGATTGCCTGGAAGACCAGTTCGGGATCCACACCGGCTTTCTGGGCAAGGGTCAGAGCTTCGGCAAGAGCCTGGATATTGCAGGCCACAATGATCTGGTTGGCCAGCTTGGTGGTGTTTCCGGCTCCCACATCACCGCACAGCACGGCTGATGCACCCATGCACAGCAGGATATCCTTACATTTGTCAAATATTTCCTTTTTGCCGCCCACCATGAACGAAAGGGTTCCGTCTATGGCTTTGGGCTCACCGCCGGAAACAGGGGCATCCAGCATATGGATACCCTTTTCGGACAGTGCCCGGCAGATTTCCTGGCTGGCAACCGGATTGATGGAGCTGCAGTCCACCAGGATCTGGCCCTCATGCATATGGGGAAGCAGTCCGTCCGCACCCAGAATGACTTCCTTTACCTGAGGAGAGTTGGGGAGCATGGTAAAGAGGATGTCCGCCTCTTCACCGATTTGTTTCTTGTCAGAAGGGACAGCGCCGCCGGCAGCGGCTTCCTCCAACGCTTTCTGACTCCGGTTCCAGACCAGCACCTCATATCCGGCAGAAACCAAATTTCGCACCATGGGTTTTCCCATGATACCAAGACCGATAAATCCGATTTTCATATGTATACCTCCTATTTTTTGAGCACGATGGCTTCATATTCCTTTAATTGATCTAAAACGAGACAGTGTCCCTGGACATCGACTGTCCCGCCGTTTAATGTATGGATCTCCCCGGGTTCGAAATCCAGCTCCAGCCGGATTCCGGAAATCGGCAGGGGAGGAAAGTAGCTGTTGGCAAAACAGCCGCTGGTATTGACCAGCTGTATGACCTGCATATCATTCTTGGCGGAGAGCGTCACCTCGAACATGGGGCTGGAGTCCGGTGCAAGGCTTGATACATGAGCCAGCCCGGACAGGACATCCTGCAGCAGATTCAGGCTGTTTTGATATCCTTCGTTCCTATACATGGCTCCGATCCGGAAGGGAATGGTGATCATCTGTCCCAGGCCGCAGGGATTCACTATAATGCCCGGGGCGGCAGTGATATTCTGATCTGTATAATAACAGCGTTCCGGAGGCCCAAAGGGATGTTCATCGATCAGATGCAGCCAGGCGGCAGCAGTTTTTGCCGGCTTAACCAACATAATATCCTGGCCGGGGGCGATATACGGGGCATCTGCACAGTGAATAAAAATGCCTTTTTCATTCTCGTTCAGGGCAAATACCGCGGACATTGCATTGTGTCTCACTTCTGTGATTTCCTCAATGCCCTGATCAGGAAGACGGGTTTCCCCGGTTGCAATGACTGTTCCACCCTCTCTGGCAAAATCGGTAAAAATGTCAGTCTGTGCGGGCTTTAATCCTTTCAGATCTCCCAGGATGACGGTGGTTATGCCCTGCAGCTGATCCTTGCCCTGCAGCTCGTCAAGATTCATTTCGTCAAAGGGAATGTGGCTTTCCGTCAAAGCCCGGATCCATCCGGCTGTCTCGGGATCTGTACGCTGCCACATGCCTTTGCGCAGCAGCAGAACCTTTGCGGCGCTTTGCAATCCGGTGTAGAGCGCCTGATGTGTCTTATGGAATTCGAACACTCTTTTTGTGGGAGCAAAGCCGGATCTGTCCGCATGATTGTCCAGAGTGCCCATAATGTACATGCTGACACAATTGCTGTTGGCCAGATTCTGCCACTGGCGCAGCTCCATCAGTGCAGGAGATACGGAGGTATCGCGGTAACGGAACCCCATAAAGTCAACGCTGGCATTGTCGCTGGGGCGGAGACGTTTCCTGCCGGCACTGAGGCGGCTGTTGCTGGAAGCGCTGTAGAGCCATTGCGGGCGCCCGATTTCCGTATTGCTCTCGCTTCGTATGTAATCCAGATTGTTCATGCACAGATCTTTCCGGATGGATTTGACGAGATCGCGCATTTTGGCTTTATGTCTGTCGGTAACCCCTTTTTTGAAAGCCATGTATTTTAAATAATCAGGATCCTTAAAATCATCTGTCAGAGGCACCTCCAGGCCGAACTGTTCCCGGAATCTGCGTGTGCAGTTGTCGCAATGACAGGGGCCGTAATACTTGCCGCTGTAGTCCACGACCAGAAAACCGCTCATGTTGCAGAATACGCCGTCAAAAGGGAATCTGGTCAGGACTTCCTCCAGGATTTCGAACATGACTGTCTGCTGGTAATCTCCGTTGGGACAGACCTGTACATCACCGTTATAATTCATGATTTCGCCCTTGGAAGTCCGGTAAGCCCACTGGGGATGTTTTTCATACAGGTCGTAATGCACCTTGGAGAAATCGGTTCGTGCGATCACCCTTATCCTTTCTTCATGACATGCATCGATCAGCTGCGCCAGACTGTCACCGTGAAGAAACCTGCTGACAGCGTGGTAAGGGTGCTCTGTCTCATAGCTTGCCAGTATACCGGCGCTGTTTAAGGTGACCACGGTAGCGCCAAAGTCTTTCAGTTGTTTTGCATACTCCCGGGCATTTATATGCTCCATGTCAATCTCACGCAGATTGGTCTGTATCATGCGCCAGGGATAATTTTCCCACCAATGCTTTTCCAATGTTTACTCCTTTCAATTCCGCATATTTTTAGGCGATTGCGAAACGCCAGAATCCCGCATAAATACGGGATATTTTTTGTTATAAAATAAAACAACTCCTCACTGATATATGGTATAATTGAGC
>JAAWOU010000072.1 GCA_022799755.1 Lachnospiraceae bacterium | reverse complement strand
AATGTCAGGCACGCTGCTATCCTGGTTATTTTCTTCTCATTTTCTCCACCCAACAGTCCCCATTTCTCGTTTCACTTGCCTACTTTCCGAGAGTACTCTTTACATTGTATATTATATCATTTACATTGTCAACTTCTGCTTCTTTCATCTTCCACACTCTCCAACCTCAGCATAGACGAATTCACTCTTTCCCTCTCCCTGCCAATCTCTCAAACGCCGTCTCCACCTTTGCCGCCACCTGCTTCTTCCGGTTCTCTCTCGTAATCTCAAAGAGTGACCTGACGATCTCTTTCAGCGCCTCCACAGTCTCCTCATCCACCTCTTTCAGGGCGGCGATGATACCGTTTATGCTTTTTTTCCACTCCGCCGTGAAATCGATCAGGTTGTCAGCCTGGGAGGCCGTGATGACCTGGTACAGGGTATCTACAAATGTGCGCAGCTGCTCCTCGTTCAGAGACAGAATCCACTCATTCAGGTTATTGTCCATCTGCTGTCTGCGCTCATAGAGGCGGTCTGCCCGCACCAGATGGTTTCCTGTCACCAGCCAGGTATAGGGATCATGCTGGAGCAGCCCGAACGTCTTGCTCTTCACCACCTGAAAATACATACCGGATTCAAATATCATCCCCACCAGTGAGGAATTGGGCAGAATCTTCACCACTCTGTCCGCTATTTTCTCATAATCGCAGTCTTTCAGCACCTCCGGCCGAAAGCCCGGTCCGTCCATGCTGTAGATTTTCAGGATCCTATCCTGCAGGGCCGGTTCGCAGTTCATGGCGCTGTATACCGCCAGATTTCCGCCCTTGGAATGGCCTCCCACATAAAAGGGGCCGTCGAATTTCACGGCTACGCTGTTCAGGTATTTCACGCTTATGGCCTGTCCGGGCACCGGCGAGAGGAATGCCATGTTAAAGTCCTCTTTCCAGCCCACGATGGTCTCATCCGTGCCCCGGTAGGCAATGTAATGGGTTCCGTCCCCCAAGGTATAGGTCACGGCAGAAAACTGAGTCTCCCACTGCTCTTCTATTACATTTACATAGTATTCCAGCCGCAGCTCCCTGAAGCGCTTCCCGCCGATCATTTTCTCGTAAAGCGCTCTGTTGGGCTTCTCGTAGCGCACGTCCGCAAAGAGCTTCTCAAAATCCGGATGGTCTTTCAGACTTTCCAGAGTCACGGCAGGCAGTACAGCCGTCTCCTCCGGCTGCGGAACCATCCCGTCGAATTTCAGATAAGAAAGCTGACACAGCGCCAGGCTGTCCACCTCTGTCATGGGCATTTCTTCAAATCCATATTTTCCGTATTTCTCCAGATAATCCAGCACGGTTTCCATGTCTCATTCCTCCCCTGCATTTCTCTCATCATATGCATTTCACTGTCAGACATCCCCCGCAAGCACAGGCCAGTTTCTCCTATGCCGTCCAAAACTCGAAAGATGCAGTCTCAGCAGACGGAAGCAGAAACTTCCCTTTGACATATCATACCATAAAATATGCATTCTTATATAAAATGAATCTAATATTTTGATAAATCAGCAGGAAATATGTTGTTGTCACGCCGGGTAGTGTATATGGTTTTGTGACCTATGTGGACAGCCCTCACAAGCCCTTGCAAATGCTGGATTTCCGGAAACGAGTTTGGCGCACTATTGTATGAAAGCAAACAAAAGGGCTGATTTGGGATTGCTCGGAGAACATACTCACGCATTTCTGGTATACCTGCACCCCGGATAAGCGCTGCAGCCCCAGAATGCGCCGAATTTACCCTTTCGCTTTACAAGAATCCCCCCGCACTTGGGACACACCGCCTCCGCTTCCGTCCCCGCAGCGCCCATACCGTTCTGCCCGATCTCTCTGCCTGCCCCACTCCCCACACCGTCCTGCCCGGTCCTTTTCTCCAGCAGCTTTCCCATGCACTCATAGCACTGTCTGTTCATATCGCAGTCTTTCAGAGCCCGGTGAGCTCCTTTGGTGTCAATCCCGAAATGCGCCGCCAGATCCGTCAGCCTGTAACGGTACAGCCCGGGCAGGCAGCCTCTGGCCATGTACAGAGTGTCCACATAGTCATTTGGTACCGCCCTCTTTAAGACCCTGGCAGCGCCGTTATAGAGAAACAACATGTCAAAAGTATGTATATTGTGGCCTACAAGGATATCTTTACCCGCAAAATCCAGAAACCGCTCCAGCGCATCCTTTAGAACCGGAGCGTCCTGTACCATCCTGTCCGTAATCCCATTCACCCTAGATGCCGCATAGGGAATGGGCCTGCCCGGATTCACCAGGGTGGAGAATTCCTCCGCCGCCTTTCCCTCCCGCACCCTGATACCGGAAATCTCTATGATCTCATCCGCCTCAGGGCTCAGTCCCGTTGTCTCTAAGTCGAACACCACATAGTCCTTTGCATACAGATTCAGCCTCTTTCCTTTTTCTTTCGCCATTTCTGATACCCGCTTTCTCCTATGACAAAATATGCCGCCTCTCAGGAGACAGGCGCGCAACCGCCTGCCCGCCCAAGAGGCAGCACATAAACTTTCAATTTCTCTTGATTCCCTATTCGGCCTTTTTCGGTGCAAACTTTCTGCGCAGTACATACCACAGGCTGCCCGCCAGGCAGATGGAGGAATAGGCGCCGCATACAATACCCACCATCAAAGGCAGCGCAAAGTCACGGATGCTGGTCACGCCCAGCACATACAGCACCGCCACCATGATAAAGGTGGTCAGCGATGTGAAAATGCTTCTGGACATGGTCTGTGTAATGCTCTTGTCCACAATCTCTTTCAGGTCGTCCTTGTGGGTCATGGTAGCCATATTCTCGCGGATTCGGTCGAATATGACGATGGTGGCGTTGATAGAGTAACCCACAATGGTCAGCATACATGCCACAAAAGTATTGCTCACGGAAACCCGTGCCGCCGCATAGAACGCCAGCACTACCAATACGTCATGCAGCAGCGCAATGATGCTGCTTAAGCCGAATCGGATGTCCTTGAAGCGGATGCGGATATAGATCAGCATACAGACAATGGCCACTGCCACCGCAATCACTGTGTCGGACTTCATCTCGTCACTGATGACGGAACTGATGGTCTCGGAAGTGATCATGGTCTCGTCCACGCCGAAGTTGTCCACGAACATCTTGTTCAGGGCCTCTCTCTGCTCCACATTCAGAGTGCTGGTCTTGAAGATGACCTCATTGGAGTCCTGCACGGTCTGTATCTGTACCGCGCTGCCCGAAATCTTTTCAATGAGAGGAGCCACGTCCGCATTGGCTTTCTCCAAAGTCATGGCCTCGGAGAACGTCACCGTGGTAGCCGTGCCGCCCTTAAACTCCAGGCTGTAGTTTAAGGCATCCCCGGAAGATACCTTGTGCACGCCCATCACCACAAAGCCCGCCGCAATCATTGCCAGGGAGATGCCGAAGAAAAGTCCCTTTTTGGAGAGAATAGCCAGGGGCTTATGCTCCCTGCCCACACCGTAGAGCTTCTCGCCCTTAAGTCCCAGCGCATAGAAAGCGTACAGCAGATACCTGGTTACTACCAGGGCCGTGAACATGGAGAGCACGATACCAAGCGCCAATGTCTGTGCAAAACCTTTCACCGTGCCGGGTCCCAGCAGAAGCAGTACGCCTGCGGCGATCAGGGTAGTGATATTGCCGTCTATGATAGCGGAAAGCGCTTTGTCAAAGCCGATCTTAATGGCATTGCGCACGGTCTTGCCCGTAGCCAGCTCCTCGCGGATGCGTGCAAAAATGATCACATTTGCGTCAACCGCCATACCGATGGACAGGATGATACCCGCCACGCCAGACAGGGTCAGCGTCATGTCAAAGCCGTTCAGCAGCAGAATCACCAGCGCCACATAGGCCAGCAGCGCAATGGCTGACGCAAGGCCGGGAATCAGATATACCGCAATCATAAATATCATGACCAGCACCAGGCCGATGGCGCCGGCTTTCAGGCTGGTGTCGATTGCCTCCACGCCCAGCTGAGCGCCTACCACTTTGGAATGAAGCTCCTCCAGTTCCAGCCTCAGACCGCCGATGCGGATGGTAGATGCCAGGCTCTCCGCGCGCTCATAGGATTCCATGGGGGAGATCTGGGCGCTTCCGTCAGTGATAGCCGCATTCACGCCGGGAGCGCTTATAATGCTTCCGTCATAATAAATGGCCAGGGATTCGTTCTTTTCGTATGCCCTCTGGGTGACTTCCGCGAATTTCTTCGCCCCCTCGTCTGTCATGGTGAGACCCACCACGAATTCCGAGCCCATGTTAGTCTGCATACTGCCCGCGCTGGCCTCTTTCACATCCGTACCCTGAACCTGGATGGATCCGTTCTCCAGAAGCTCGTCGATGGTCTTGTTCAGCACATAGGCTGTGCCGTAAGTGCCGTCCGGATTCTGTACTGTCTGGGGGCTATAGTTCAGATTCCCCTCCGAATCCGTCTGGGAGATAAAGTACAGCGTACCCGGTCTTCCCAGCTCCTGCAGGATGGCATTGGCATCGCTGACGCCGGGAATCTCGATATTGATTCGATCCGTGCCCTCCTGATAGACAATCGCCTCCGTGCTGTAATTCTCCACACGCTTCTGCAGCTTCGCAATGGTATCGTTCATGTCGGTAGCGCTGGGGTCTTCATCCCCCACCACCTGATAAGTGATGCTGACACCGCCCGCCAGATCCAGGCCCAGACTGATATCAGAGATGCTGCCGTCACCCTCCGGGTTTACGCCGAAGATATCCACATACGTGACCCCGACTAAAGCCAAAAGGATGCAAAGCAATACCACAATTGCTCTGTTCTTTTTCATTTCCTTTTATCCTTTCTTATTTATAATTCTGCTTTATAATTCTGCAGCCGCCTGACGGCCCGGCACAGGCTTTTTAGCCTCCATGCCTCCCGCAGTCTTGGCAGTCACTGATTTATAGCTCCGCTTCCGCGACTTTCAGCATAATCGCACACTCCACCCGCTTGCGCTCCAGCTCGCAGCCCACGTCGTATGCATCGTTGATATTGCCGTGGAAATTGTAGGAATTGGCCGCGCATCCGCCGCTGCAGTAGAATTTTGCAAAACATTTCCTGCATTTCTCCTTGGCATAGACATTACAGCCCTTGAACTCGTCCCGGATGTCAGTGCGCAGCACGCCCTCCTCCACGTTGCCCATGAGAAATTTCTCATTCCCCACGAACTGATGGCAGGGGTACAGATCCCCCCAGGGCGTCACTGCCAGGTACTCTGTCCCAGAGCCGCAGCCGGAAAGGCGTTTCGCCACGCAGGGCCCGCCCTCCAGATCTATCATAAAATGGAAAAAGTTGAAACCCTTTCCCTGTTCTCTCCGCTTTATCATTTCCGCTGCCAGCCTGTCGTATTCCTCCCGCAGCACCGGCAAATCTTCCTCCCGGATGGCATAGTCATCCTCAGGCCCCGCCACAACAGGCTCCACGGAAATCTGCCGAAATCCCAGATCCGCCAGATGCAGCACATCCTTTGAAAAATCCAGGTTGTTGCGGGTAAATGTTCCCCGCACATAGTACCGCTCCTGGCCTCTGCTCTCGGCCACTTTCTTAAACTTCGGCACGATCAGGTCATAGCTGCCCTGGCCGCCCCGAAAGGGACGCATCTTGTCGTGAATCTCCCTGCGGCCGTCAATGCTTAAGACAATATTCGCCATCTCTCTTCCCGCAAATTCCATCACTTCGTCGTCTAAAAGCACACCGTTTGTAGTCAGGGTAAACCGGAACTTTTTATGATTGGGTTCCTCCAGGCTGCGGCCGTAAGCCACCAGGTCCTTAACCACCTGCCAGTTCATCAGCGGTTCCCCGCCGAAGAAATCCACCTCCAGATTCACCCGATTCCCGGAATTGGTCACCAGAAAGTCCAGCGCTTTCTTCCCCACCTCCAGACTCATCAGAGCGCGTCTGCCATGATATTCACCCTCGCCTGCGAAACAGTACTCACAGGCCAGATTGCAGTCATGGGCGATATGGAGGCACAGGGCCTTTACCACTGTCTGGCGCTTTTTAAAGTCGAAGACATAGTTCTCGTAGATATCTTCCGCGAACAGCATCCCCTCCCTCTTAAGCTCCAGCACCTCGTCCAGAGCCTCTTCAAAGGTCTCTGTCCGGCAGACAGACTCCCCGCTGTCCCGCAAAGCTTTCTTTACGGCCTCCGGCTCCTCTATACCCTTGTCGGCAAGGGACTCTACCAGCGGAATCAGGTCGTAGACCACATCGTCCACCACATGGATGGAGCCGCTGTTCACGTCCAGCACTATATTGTATCCATTGCTTTTATACTGGTGTATCACTGCTATATCCTTTCCCCTATCCGTCAACAAAGTTCAAGCAGCGAAGGAATCCGCTGCTTGCCTTGGTCTAAACGAACGCCTATGTAGCTATCAGGTTGCGATTCACGGCACGCCCGGGGCGCAGCCGTATACGGCAACATTATTTTACCTTCTCACAGCTCTGATTTCCAACCGTGCAGGAAGTCTTGCAGGCAGACTGGCAGGAAGTCTGGCACTCTCCGCAGCCGCCTTTCTTCATGGATTCTTTCAGGTTCCTGGTGGTCAAAGTCTTGATATGCTTCATCTCAAAAAAGCCTCCTTCTGTTTTCTTTCCTGTCATCCGGCCTGCGGCGGACACAGGGCAAATCCCTTACATCCGGCCGCAGACGAGAAACTTTTTGTAGTATATCATAAAATACCTGATTGTAAAAGGTTTTTTTCAAAAAAAGTGGCATTTATTCCGGCCTCTGTCCAAGTTCCTCTTTCGCCCGGTCCAAAACCGCAATCACCCTGTCGCACCAGGCGTCGAAAGCGGGATCCGTTTTCTGGCACTCTTGGTGTGACAGTATGTACTCCACTGCCCTGCGGATCCCCTCCTCCGCCCGTACGACAGGACAAAAGCCCGGGACGGCCGCTTTCAGCTTCCGGTTGTCAAATACCACTGTATTGGCCTTGTCCCCCAGCAGAGCCCCTGTAAAATCATAGGGCCCGATAGCCGCCAGGAATTCCGACGCCACATGATACGCTCTCAGCTCCACCCCCAGACAGTCCGCCGCAATCCCGTAAATCTGATTCCAGGTCAGAGACTCGTCATTGGTTATCTGGAAAGCCTCCCCGATGGCATGGGGATTCCCCATAAGCCCCAAAAATCCGTCCGCGAAGTCTTCATGATATGTAATCGTCCACAGAGAAGTGCCGTCCCCGGGAATGATCACCTGCTTGCCCTCCATCATCCGCTTTAACACCTGGAAGCTTCCATTGTCCCCATGAATCCCCACCGGCACGGACTTTTCACAGTAAGTATGACTCGGCCGTATAATCGTAACCGGGAAACCGTTCTCCCTGTACATCCGCATCAAATATTCCTCGCAGGCGATCTTGTTCCTGGAATACTCCCAGTAAGGATTTGCCAGGGTCGTCCCCTCGCTGATCCTGTAATCCCTCACCGGCTTGTGGTACGCTGAGGCGGAGCTGATGTACATAAACTGCTTCGTCCTGCCTGCAAACAGTCGATAGTCCCTCTCCAGCTGTGCCGGAACAAATCCGATGAAATCGCACACCACGTCAAACTCCATCCCCTCCAAAGCTGCCGCCACGGCCGCCTCATCCCCGACATCACACCGAATCCACTTCACACCCTTTGGCATTTCCGCGCTCCGATTCCCCCGGTTCAGCAAATACAGCTCGTCCCCCCGCCTGGCAGCTTTTCCGGAAATGGCGCCGCTGATGGTCCCCGTTCCTCCGATAAACAGTACTCTCATCTTCATCCCTCCGTTCTTTCATATTTAGATACAATTAAATACAACATCAAATCCTAGGTAAATTATAACCGCCCTGTCCCCTTTCTTCAAGGAGATTTTCCGGAAAGTTTCCTTTCGGCGCACGGTCCAAAAACCCCGAAAGAGGCAGGCGGGACAGGGGCTTTGCGAAAGTCCTAAGACCAAATGCGACATTCGCCTCCCGAACCGGACAAAGCCCCCGCTCATCCTCTCAGCTCAGCATCCCCCCGAGCATCCCGCCTCCCGCGCAAAGGGCCAGCGTCGTAAAAAACGAACTCCCCACCTGCACATCCCCTTTCCCGGCAATCAGCGAAACCACCGCCAGTATCAGGAAATAGGCGCAGCCCATCACAAGCCCCCAGAGGAACCGCCTGCTTTTCATCCGCTTCCCGGCCACAAAACCGCTCAAAAGCGTAGCCGTCACATAAATCACGATAATCGCAATCGAGACGGCTCTCTCCCCCAGTCCGAACTTATACAGCATAAACGCCAGGATTGCCAGCAGCATCCCCGTAAGTATGTAAGAAAAAAGCAGGCTTTTCAGCAAGAAAGCCACCGGCACCTCCCCCGTCCCCCGATTCCGATTCATTTGTTCCATCATTCCCCCTGTCCGACCAAGGCTTTACCGGCCTTTTGTCTATAAACTTTTTATAAAATCATATGCATCTGCCCATGGGAACTTGACAAACTGCCAATCATTCTGTATATTAAATTTTGATTACCAGAAACCATTATCGCGGCAGACGGCATCCAAGACCGGCTGTCAGTACACAAAGGAGTGACTTATTTTTGGACGTTCCAGAAGGCATACAACTTATTATTCTACTGTTTCTTATCATCCTGTCAGGATTCTTCTCCTCGGCAGAGACGGCTTTCAGTACGGTGAACCGCGTGCGCATGCGCACCCTTGAGGAAGAGGGCAGCAAACGCGCGGCAAAGGTCAATAAGATCCTGGAAAGCTACAGCAAGATGCTGAGTACCGTTTTGATCGGCAACAACATCGTAAACCTGTCCACCTCTGCTCTGACCACTACCATTGCCCTGCGTTTCGGCATCCCTGTGGCCGTGGCTACCGGTGTCCTGACCCTCGTCATCCTGCTCTGCGGCGAGATCGTCCCCAAGACATGGGCCATGCTCACATCGGAAAAAATCACCCTTGCCTATTGCGGCATCATCTACGGCCTGATGCAGATCATGACGCCGGTGATCTTTATCGTGGACAAAATGTCCAACGGCATACTGCGTCTGCTGCGCATCGACCCCAGCAAGAAGATCACTACCATGACCGAGGCGGAACTGCGCACCTATGTGGATGTCAGCCACGAGAGCGGCGTCATTGAGTCCGAAGAAAAAGAAATGATCTACAATGTGTTCGATTTCTCCGACGCCCTGGCCAAGGATATCATGGTGCCCAGGATCAATATGGTGACCGTGGACGTAAACGCCACTTTCGAGGAGGTGCTTTCCACTTTCCGGGAGTCCATGTATACCCGTTTTCCGGTATACGAGGACGATAAGGACAATATCATCGGCCTGATCAATATCAAGGACTTTATCCTGACCCAGGACGAAGAACATTTCCAGGTCAGATCAATCCTCAGGGACGCTCATTTTACATACGAATTTAAAAAAGTGGCCGATCTGCTCTATGAGCTGCGGGAAAAGACCACCAGCGTCACTTTCGTACTCAACGAATACGGCGCAACGGTCGGCATGATCACTCTGGAGGACTTGCTGGAGGAAATCGTCGGAGAAATCCGGGACGAATATGATGAAGACGAAGAAGAATACATCCAGAAACTGGACGAACGCACCTATCTGGTAGAGGGCAGCTTGAAGCTGGACGACATCAATGATGAGCTGGACACGGAGCTGGACAGCGAAGACTACGACTCCATCGGCGGCATCATCATCGAGAGCCTGGACCGGCTGCCCGAGGACGGCGAGGAAGTCACTCTGGACAGCGGTATCCGTCTGAAAGTCCAGGGCATTGAGCAGAACCGTATCGTGAAAGTGCTGATGACGATTCCCGAGAAGCCGGAAAGCGAGGAGTCCGAAGAAGGCGAGGAGAAATCCGACTCTTAAATCCCGGACAGCGGACGGCTTGACGACACAGAGCGCAGACAGGGGGCGCTAACCAAACCGCCCTGTGATATACATTTCGGTCCGTTTATCTTTCGGTCTGCAAAACAGGCTGTCAGTGCTGCCGGATTCCACCACTTCTCCCCCCAGGAAGAATGCGGTGTCGTCCGCCACTCTGGCAGCCTGCTGCATATTGTGGGTGACAATGACCAGGGTATAGTTTCCCCGCAGGCTCTTCATCAGTTCCTCTATCTTCAGGGTGGAGACCGGGTCCAGCGCGGACGTGGGCTCGTCTAACAGCAGTACCTCGGGCTCCACGGCAAGGGCTCTGGCAATGCACAGCCGCTGCTGCTGCCCGCCGGACAGTCCCAGGGCCGGCTTTTTCAGCCTGTCTTTTACTTCCTCAAAGATGGCCGCGCTGCGCAGGGAATGTTCCACGATTTCCTCCAGCCTCTCCCCTTTTTTCATGCCATGCAGCCTGGGCCCGTAGGCCACATTGTCGTAAATGCTCATGGGGAAAGGATTGGGCGATTGGAATACCATGCCCACCCGCCTGCGCAGGACAGTGACATCCACCCGCTCATCATAGATATCCTCCCCGTCCAAAAGTACCTCCCCCTCCATACGCATATGCTCCGCCAAGTCGTTCATCCGGTTCAGGCATTTCAGAAAGGTGGACTTTCCGCAGCCGCTGGGACCGATCAGGGCCGTGACCCGCTTCTCCTTAATCTCCATATTCACATTTTTCAGAGCCTGATTATTGTTATAATAGAGCCTTAAGTCTCTCACCGATATCTTTCCCCGTTCCATTTTCCAAGCACCCCCGTCCGCGCCAGGCAGCTCCCGCATTTTTGCTTCCGCCGCCAAAGCTTTCCTCCCCCTGAACCCCTTTCCCACCTGTCACTGTAATTCTTTCTCTTATATACTTCCAGGCTCTCCTGCAAACTGCCCCGCCGCCGCATATCAGCTTCGTCAGAACGTTCAATACAAGGGTCAGCAAAAGCAGCACGCAGCCGATGCCGAACGCAGCCCCGTACTCCCCGTTCTGCATCTGCAGATACAGCTCCACTGCCAATGTCCCGCCGGAGCGAAATATCTTCCCGCCCAGGGCGGACAGAATCTCCCCCAAATCTCCGTTCAGCCTGGGCAGGAACCGGGCGCTTCCCGCCGTAAAAAGAAGCGCTGCGGATTCTCCCGCAATGCGCCCCATGGCCAGAATAATGCCGGTAAGGATACCCGGCGCGGCCGCGGGAAGCAGAATGGTATGTATCAGATGCCACTTTGGCGCCCCCAGTCCCAGCGCCCCGTATCGGTAGCTATCCGGCACGGTTCCAAGCGCCCGCTGTGTATTGCGCACAATCAGCGGAAGTACCATCAGAGCCAGGGTCAGGGAACCGCTCAGCAGAGAATACCCCATTCCCATCACATCCACGAAAAACACCATGCCGAAAAGCCCGAAAATCACGGAGGGAATCCCGGCCAGGGTCTCTGTGGCAAATTCGATGAGCCTTACCAGTCTGCCCGGCCGCGCGTATTCGCTCAGGTAGACTGCCGCCCCTATGCCCACCGGAACCGACACTCCCAGCGTGATCAGAATGATATACAGCGTGTTTACAAGGCTGCCCCCAATGCCCACGGTCCCTCTCCACACACTTGTGACCGATGTCAGAAAACGCAGGCTCAGGACCCGGGAACCTCTGAAAAACAGATACGCCACGATTCCCAGCAGCAGAAACAGGGAAAAATACGCCGCCCCATAGATGGCTGCCAGGAGAAACTGTTCCGCAGGTCTTGTCCTTTTTCCGTAAAGTGAATCCCGGCTTCTCTCCCGGTCCCTGCCTGCGCTTTCTCCATGGCCTGGCTTTCGATACATGCCTTTTTGTTCTTGGCATTTTCGCTCTCGGCCTTTCTGCTCTTGGCCTTTCCGCTCTTGGCCTTTCTGCTCTCGGCCTTTCCGCTCTCGGTCTTTCTGCTCTCGGTCTTTCTGCTCTCGGTCTTTCTGTTCTTGGCCTTTCCGCTCTCGGTCTTTCTGCTCTCGGTCTTTCTGCTCTCGGTCTTTCTGTTCTCGGCCTTTCCGCTCTCGGTCTTTCTGCTCTCGGTCTTTCTGCTCTCGGTCTTTCTGCTCTCGGTCTTTCTGTTCTTGGCCTTTCCGCTCTGCCATTTTCCCGCCTCCCCTATCGTCCGCCCTGTCTCTCTGATTTCCATATTTCCCGCCGCCCTCTGCCGGCGTTTTCCGCGCATTTTTCTCTATCCGTCAAAAGTCCGGCTCTCCTTTAGAATCCGCGTCAGCCACAGATTCATCAGCATAATGAACCCAAACAGCACAAGCCCTATGGTGAACAGCACCTGTCTGTGGAGACCGTGGGCATATCCCATCTCCCCCACAATGGCTGTGGTCAGGAATCTGACCGAGCGAAAAGGGAGAGGCGCATTGACGCTTCCCCCGGACACCAGCGTAATGGCCATTGCCTCGCCCATGGCCCTGCCCACCCCCAGCACCACGGCCGTGGCAATGCCCGGGCCGGCGGCCGGCAGCACGGCCAGAAAGCAAGTCTGTATCCTGGATGCCCCCAGGGCCAAAGAGGCCTCCCGCACGGACGGCTTCACGGCCCGGATGGAGGCCTCGCTGATATTGATAATCGTGGGCAGCATCATAACGGCCAGCACGATAGCGGCGGAAAGGAGATTGGCTCCCCCTGTGAAACGATGGGTTTCCGAATTCGAGAACAGGCGCAGCTCCAGCCTGTACATCCAGGGATTCAGCAGATAGATGCCAAGGAGACCGTAGATCACAGAGGGAATTCCCGCGAGCAGCTCCACAGCCCCCTTTACCAGCCCTGTCATTCCCCGCTTGTGCCCGGATTCTTCCGCCAGATAAACCGCTGTCAGAATCCCCAGCGGAATCCCCGCCGAAGCTCCCAGAAGCGTCCCCACTACAGAAGTCAGTATCACATACAGAATGCCGAACTGAGGGTCGTCTGCCGCAGGGTTCCACTGTGTGCCCAAAAGGATGTTCCCAAGGCCGATCTGCCTGATGGCGGGTATGCCGCTTTTTAACATATAGACAGTGATAGCCGATACCGCCAGGAGGGCAACTGCGACGCAGACGGTACACAGCATCTGCGCCGCTGACTCTTTCGCAGCCCTTTTTTTCCGATACTCCATGCTGCCTCCCTATTGTGTTTTTTCCGGGGCCGTCCTCACAAGCCCCACCTTTTCTGCGATACTCTGTCCCTCTTCGCTGTACACATAGCGAAACCAGAGCATGACCGCATGGCTCCCGGCAGAGAGCTCTCCTCCAGTGACCATCAGGAGAGGACGGCTGAAAGGATATTTTCCGTCTCTGACATTTTCCGCAGTGGGCGGTACCCCGTCCAACGCCACTGCCCGGACCCTGTTTCGCACATCACTTTCCCGCCCTTTTTCCCCTTTCGTCTCCTCCGGCCCCGCTGCGGCGTGCAGCACATCAAGAGACAGATAGCCCACGGCCCCGGGTGTGGATGCGATTCTTGCCAGAACCGCCCCTGAGCTGTCCAGTTCGTTGGCATATGTACACCGGCCGCTTACCCCCAGCATTTCCTCAAAAGTCTCTCTTGTGCCGGAGCCTGCCTCCCTGCCTATGAGGACAACCGGGATATCGCCGCCTCCCAGTGCCGACCAGTTCGTAATCTTTCCGGTGCAAATGTCCCTTAGCTGCCGTTGTGTCATTTCCGCCACGGGATTTTCGGAATCCACGCACACCGCAATGCCGTCCAGCGCCACCTCATACGCTGCCAGCCCCTCTGCCATTTCCTCCTCTGACAGGTCTCTGGAAATCATCGCAATGTCCGCTCTCCCCTGCAGAACCGATTCGATTCCCGCGCTGGAGCCCGTAAACTGCGCTGTCACGATGATACCCGGATATCGCTCCATAAAGCATTCCGCCAGAGCGTCCGTGAGCTTTTCCATGGAAGAGCTTCCGGCAAGCTCCAGGGAGCCCGTCAGCTCCTCCCGGCCGTCCTCTGCCCGCTGTCCCCCGCCGGATGCCTGCGGCATTCTTTCGCTCTCCCGCGATATTTCGCTGTCCCGGCACAATTCTCCGCTGTCTGTCTGCAGATTGTCCGCCCCCGTAATGCCCAAGCCTCCAAGGCAGACAACCGCAGCCAGCGCCTCTGCAGCCAGCCGTTTTCCCCTGCCGAACCGCTTTCTCCCGTCCGGGCTTGCCGCCCCGGCAGGTTTGTGTCTGCCGCCTAGCTGCTCCATACCGTTGCCAGGATTCCATCCGCAATGGCCCGGGCAGTCTCCTGAAATCGTTCGTCCAGCAGACGGTTGTCCGCGTCCGTATTGATGAACCCCACCTCCACCAGCGCCGCCGGCATCTGCGTCTGATTCAGCACCACCAGATTCGTCCGCTCATTGACGCCCTGATTCTCATACCCCACCTGCTCCAGCCTGGCATTGATATTTCCGGCCAGCCTTGCCGCCTCGCCGTAACGATTGTATACAAGGGTTTCGATGCCCTCTAATGTCAAGTTGATGTTATGCATATTTATCCACTTTTTTTGTCGAAATTCTTCGAAACCCCCATGTTTCCATGGGGTTCATGTTAAATAAATGCCAAATCAGTGAAAAATGAATATGAAATTAGTGCCATCCCTTTCACTCCGTAAAATTCCATTCTATTTCCACCCGCTTATCCTTATAGAGTGTTACCTTCCTGATAAAGACATCTACCACCTCCTGTGTCAATGTTTCCATGTGGGAACAGCGGATAATCTGTTTCATATCCCGCTTATCCCTGTCCATTTCTTCCTTCATTCGGCTGTATTCGGCCTCCGTTTCCTGAATCTTTCCGGACAGTTCTTCCATCTGCCTGGTCAGTCTGTCAATCCTCTCCCGGTATTCTTTTGCATCCATCTGGCCTTCAGCGTAACCTTCATAGAGAGCATCCCTTTCTTTCTGTATCTCATGATACTGCTTCCCATACTCTGTTTTCTTTCTCCCAAGCTCCTCCAGAATTTCCTTCTGGAACTGCTCCAACATTCCACGGTTCCTGATCTGGTCTCCCCTGCGCATCAATTCCTGATTCAAAAGGGTTAGCACTGTTTCCTCCAGGATAGCTGCATTGAAATAGGTGCAGCAATCCGGTATCTGCAGGATGGAATGTTTCCAGCACCAAAAATAACGTGGAGTTTTTCTGTTTAAGGGCTTATAGCTTAAGGAGTATCCGCACCCGCCGCAATAAATCTTTCCAGTCAGCGGATGCTTCTCTCTTTTCCGCCTTGTAGAATTTCCTGGTTTCTTCTGTGCAACACAGGCAAATATTTCCGGTGTCACCAACGGTTCATGATGATTCTTGATTACCTTCCAGTCACTTTTGGGAACCGCATTCCCACTTTTGCTTCCTACAGATTTGCGGACAGTCTTTCCATAGGCCATTTCCCCTAAGTAAAAACGGTTATCCAGTATATTTCGGACTGCGGCCCGGCTCCATGTATGATTTTCTTTCAAATTGACCCGGTTCTGACCACGCAGCTGTGTTGCTGTAGGCACCCGTTCCTCAAAAAGCCTTTTTGCAATCTGCTGGGTAGTCATCCCATCCGCTGCCATGGAAAAGATATAACGGACAATCTCTGCCTCCCTTTCATTGACGATTACCGCATTTTTTACATTCTTATCTTTCTCATAACCTAAAGGAAGCAGCCTGGACACATACTCCCCTGCGGCATATTTGCTGTCAATGGATGACTTCGTTTTCACAGAAATATCCTTGCTGTACAGGTCGTAGACCAGGGTTTGAAATGCTGTATCGAAAGCAAGCGGCATACCGTTTTGCTTCCTGCTGTCATAACCGTCATTTATGGAAATAAAATCAACCCCCATAAAAGGAAACACCTGATTCAAATAGCTTCCTGCCTCAATATAATTCCTTGAAAAACGGGAAATATCTTTTACAAGGATACATCCGATCCGGTTCTGCCTGACCGCTTCCAACATTTTCTGCATTCCTGGGCGCTCCATGTTAGTCCCGGTGAACCCATCATCACAAAATTCCATGACTTCATTGCCCGACAGACTTTTATCCTTCCTGATATATTCCAGAAGGTACGTCCTCTGGTGGCTGATGCTCAGGCTTTCCCCCTCTCCTGCACATGTGGATTCAGGCTGTACATCCTCTGTAGAAATCCGCAGATATATGGCTGTCTTTCGTTTCTCCCCCACTTCACGCCTCCCCTCTCATAATATCTCTATAATGAAACACAACCTCCACCCGTCTCCCCGGGTAGACATAAATCCTCTCAACCAATTCTTCCACCAGCTCCCTGGTCAATTCTTTCTGGCTTTTACATTTTATTAAGGAACGGACAGCCTTCAAGTATGCTTTGCCTTCTCCCTCCAGCTTTTCTGCCTCTTTCCGGCACTGGTCTCTCAGCTTTTCCAGTTCCTGCAGACGTTCCTCTTTCCGGAACCGGTAACAGGCATACTCTTCCTGGGACACCTTTCCTGTGCTGTATGCCATATATTTTCCTCCCTCCTCTTCCGACAGCGCTGAAATCTGCCCTTCTGTCTTCTTTAACCTTCGATCAAGCTCTTTCCTCTTCTGCTGAAGCATATCCTCCATTTGTCCGGTAAAGCTTTTAGGCTTTTTCAGCTGTGTGACGAATTCCGTCCGGAGGAGTATAAGGAGGATACCCGACAATTCCGTTTCGTATATATGGTTGGCATCCGGGCATGTTTCCCGCTTGGTTCCTGTGCTGTCCAGACAGAAATAGCTGTCTTTCCTCTCCCGTCTCCCATCCGCATAGATCCTTACTTCGCTATGCCGGGTCATTTTCCTGCCGCATACGCCACAATACAGGATACTTTGAAACATATTCTCCCCTATGGGGCACCCTTCTGTACGGTGATTATGGCTGCATGTCCGTTCCTGTATCCTATGGTGTATCTCCTGTGCCTGCTCATAAAGTTCCGGACTAACCAGGGCTTCATGGGTATTTTCTTTCCTGACCCATTCTTCTTCCGGTTTTTGGATACGGTTCTCCGCTTTCCGCGCTGTAAGGGAAGTTCTGCCCTGTACCAGCCTGCCGAGATAAGTCTCGCTTTTCAGGATACCTTCTACTGCACTCTTATCCCAGCCTTTATATACCATTTCGGCCGGGCAACAGACCTCTTTGGTTTTCTTATAAATGGCAGGTGGGTTGATTCTTCGCTGATTCAAGCTATTTGCCACAGCCTGGTAGCTTTCCGTCTCTACAAATTTCCTGTAAATATCCTGGACAATCTCTACAGTATTCCTGTCCGGTTTCAGTTTCCTGACCCGTCCCTCCCTATATGCCTCATACCCATAAGGCGGCGGACCCCCCACATAGGAGCCAGCCGCCCTACGCTGTTCCAGGGACAGCTTGCTCTTGACAGAAGAATCTTTGGCATACATATCGTTTACCAGGTTCTTGATTTCCGATACCATCTGCTTTGTGCCATTGCCCTCTTCCCCTGTATCATACCCATCTGTAACCGCTATGAAGCGGACTCCCAAAAACGGGAATATTTTCTCAATATAATTTCCGGCTTCCAGATAGTTCCTGCCAAACCGGGACAGATCTTTCACAACCACGCAGTTAATGTCGCCCAGACGTACATCCTGCATGAGCCTTTTGAATGCGTCTCGTTCAAAATTTGTCCCTGTTTTCCCGAGATCCACATAGCGGCCAACAATCTCAATCCTGTCCCTATGATGCCGATTCCAATCCTCTACATATTTCTCTGCAATATGAATCTGCGTCTCCACGGATTCATTCTTTTTTAAATCCTGATCCGAGGACAACCTTGCATAGAGCCCTGCCTTATAATATTTCGCTCCCTGTATCTTTCCCTGCCCTGCGCCACCGGGAACATGGACACGTTTTGATATCCTGCCCATATCACACCCCCATCCCTGTTTCTGCAAGGGCAATCTTTTCCTGACTCTCTGTTCGCCGGGACGCTGCCGCAACACCTGGCGCAATGCCATTATTATAGTCTTTCATCGCCTGATACCGATCAGTAAAATAGAACTCGATTTCCACCCGCTTTCCCTCATATACCCAAATCCTTTTCACAAGGCTTGCCAGGGTATGACGGTCTATCTCCGTCAGCTTCAGGGATTCCTTAAATGCTGCAAGCCGCCCTGCACTGAGCACACCGGTCCTGAACATCTCCTGGACAAGCTGCTCCTGTTTTTCCTCTGCGGCTGTCAGACTCTCTGCTTTCTTCTGAAACCCGTTATGAAGCCTTTCAAATTCTTCTTTTGTGATGACCCCTTCCCGCAAATCCTCGTATAGGCGGGCACACAGGCTATAATATTTATCCTGCTCCTGCTTCAGACGTGCGATTTCCTTATTGTAACTGATGACCGCCTGCAGATTGGCCTCCTGGTCCTGTGCCTGCTCGAACAGTCTCTCCTGTTCCAGAAAATCATTGGCATACTGCCGGACAGCGGTCCCGGTCAGCCCTTTCAGCACATTTTCCTCTATGCTGTGGCGGCTGCACCCCTCCCCCCGGTTCTTGGTAGAACAGATATAATACACTCTTTCTTTCCCTTTGTAACGGTTGACCCGCCTCACCATCTGCTCTTTGCAATCCCCGCAGAACAAAAGGCCCATGAACGGATTCATCTCTTTCTTTTCCGGACTGACACGACCATCCGCTTTCAACAGGTTCTGCACAATCGCAAAGTCATCTGCAGAGATAATAGGCTCATGGGTATTTTCCACCCGTATCCATTCCTCTTCCGGCTTTTCCACGCATTTCTTTACTTTATAGCTGACCCGTTCCGTCTTCCCCTGTACCAGGTGGCCTATATATACCTCGTTGGTCAGTATCCGCTGGACGGACGGGCTGCTCCACTTGGAACTGCTTCCCCCGGAAAAGCCTCCCCGGTAATTCAGCCCAAGGGATTTCTTGTATTCCCTGGGAGACAGGATATGGAGATCATTCAGTTTCCCCGCAATGGCAGAGATTGCCATCCCTTCAATCTTCCATGCATATATTCTGCGGACAATACCTGCCGCGTAATCGTCCACTACCAGTCTGTTCTTATCTTTCTCCGCTTTCCGATAGCCGTATACTGCAAAAGCCGCAAGGCATTCACCTTTCCTGCGCTTCACTGCAAGCTGGCTTTTTACCTTTGTTGATATATCACGGCAATAAGAATCGTTTATGAAATTTTTTACCGGCAGTACAATGGTGCGTTCTCCCCAATCTGCCGAAAAGCTGTCATAATGGTCAGTAAGGGCAATAAACCGCACTCCAAGAACCGGGAATACCTTTTCCAGATATCTCCCGGTCTCTATGTAATCGCGCCCAAAACGGGACAAGTCTTTCACAACAACGCAGTTTACTTTCCCCGCCTCTATGTCACACATCATCCTCTTAAATTCTGGCCTGTCGTAATTGCTGCCGGAAAAGCCATCGTCCACATAGCTGTCGTAAAGTTCCATATCCGCCTGTTCCTTTATGAAAGAGCGGATCATCTCCCTTTGACTGCTTATGCTGTTGCTCTCGGCTTTAGACTCACCACTTTTACCTGCCGCTTCTCCGAGATTGTCGTCATCTCTGGATAACCGCAGATACATGGCTGTATAGAAATATGAATTTTCTTTCATCGTATCACTCCCTGCTTTTGGTTACTGGTTTCCGCTTCCTGTACTTCGAAATAAGCTTCCAAGAAACCGTCAGTGCATTCACCAAAAATCAGGAGTTCCACTGCTTCGTCCTAATATCAAGTTAGCATAGACGCCTGTCTTTTTCAAGCATATTTTTTATCTTTCTGAATTTTTCAAATGTAGATTTCTGATAGCCTGCGCAGATACTCAGACATCTTATCATCAATGCTGGCTCCATTTTCCTGGAACCTGACCTTTACCACATAGTCTCCGATACGGTTACAATAGACATTTGCCGACTGTCTGGCAAATGCTTCCAACTTCTTTTCCACGGGCATTGAGGTGTCTATTTCAATATCCCTTAAATCCGTCAATGTGGAAATGTCTACTGTCCGTACATCCACTGCCGCCATCTTATCGAGTGCTTCCCTCGTCAAATTCAAATCTCTCATCCCCTTTCTGTATAAACAAATTACCCGTCCGGTTTATTTTATTAACTTATCAGCCCGTCCTATGACAACCGCTTTTTCACTTATTTTCGCTTTTCCAAAGCCGTACATGGCGGTGTACGGCTTTGGAAAAGAAAAAATCCCACACGATGCTGAACGCTTATCCTGTTTACGATATGCAGCATTTTTTATTTACTCTCCACCGGTGTGGGACGGAGTATGTGGGACTGATCCGATTGGTCACATGACACCCGGCAGCACCCTGACCCGCTGCAGCATGTCCCGGGTAAGCACCCGGCTTCCGTAACTTTTTACGGCTGAAGTATCATTATCGTCCGGTAGTTCGTCAAAAAGGCCGCTCATACTTTTCCTTCATCTATTACGATTCCTTGTTTCACCTGCCGACTGTCCTTTCCCTGCACCTATAGTCCTGATTGCAGGCAAGTATTTCATCGCGAAGCTCATTCCCCTGATTATCCAGATAATCCTTCCTCTGGATGCACCGGACACTCTGTGCCCCCAAAGATACCCATCCATGCTATCAAAGCATTTCAGGGTATCACCATACTGAT
>JAAWOU010000071.1 GCA_022799755.1 Lachnospiraceae bacterium | reverse complement strand
AACGGGCGGAGCCATGTAAACCCCATCCGAAGCAAGACCAGAATGAGAGCGACAGGCTTGCCCGGCCTGCTTTCAGGTAGGTCGCTGGACGCGGCTGGCGACAGCCGTGCAAGATAGATGATTATTCCTGACAACGGAAAATGCCGGAGCGTGTTTTCCGCTGTTCTCGACAGAACCCGGCTTATCGTCCTGCTCACCGTTTGATGTAAATTTTGAAAAGTACGATTCCCATATGCAATTGCCTCCATAAATTCAGAAAATCGATTGAAAATATCCCAATACTATGATAGAATAGGTGAGAATAATAGGCTCATACACAGGAGGATTCTATATATATGGAACGGTATAAGCAGGAATTTATCGAGTTTATGGTGGACAGCAAGGCGCTTAAGTTCGGTTCTTTTACGCTTAAGAGCGGCAGGCAGTCCCCCTTTTTCATGAATGCCGGCTCCTATGTGACCGGAGCCCAGTTAAAGCGGCTGGGAGAATACTATGCCAGGGCGATTCATGACAATTACGGGGATGATTTCGATATCCTGTTCGGACCGGCCTATAAGGGAATCCCTCTGAGCGTAGCCACGGCCATCGCTTACAGCGAGCTCTTTGGCAGGGAGGTGCGATATTGCTCCAACCGCAAGGAGGAAAAGGATCACGGTGACGCCGGCATCCTGCTGGGAAGCGGCATGAAAGACGGAGACAGAGTCGTGATCATCGAGGACGTGACCACCTCCGGCAAATCAATCGAGGAGACCTATCCGATTATTACGGCACAGGCCAAAGTGGAGATTAAGGGGCTGATGGTGTCCTTAAACCGAATGGAGAAAGGGCCGGGCGGAAACGGGAGCGCCCTGGACGAGATCAGGGAGCGCTACGGGATAGGGGCCGCTGCCATAGTGACCATGGAAGAGGTCGTGGAGCATTTGTACAACAGACCTTACAAAGGACAGATCTATATCGACGAGGCCGCGAAGACGGCAATAGACGAATACTACAGGGTATACGGAGCAAAACAGGCAGTGCAGGCTTAAAGGTCTGCGGAAGAAGGGAGCGTTTATGGGAGAAAAAATATATAAAGTGATGAAGGGAGCCGGCGCGACCAGCATTACCATGGGAGTGATTGTGCTGGTAGTGGGCATTGTATCGGGTATTCTGCTGATTATCAGCGGCGCGAAACTGATTGCGGGCAAGTCCAAGATCATATTTTAGATGGGAGCGGCTGGCGGGCATTTTCTGAGAGGGGACGTACCTTTTTGGGAATGCCCTTCAGAATTTTTATGAAGAAAAGAAAAGGATTCATATTTACGGATAAAAAGCATTCGAACCGGGCCGTTATGGCTGCGATTCTCGGAGTCATCAGTCTGGGGTCCCTGGGCGCCATGGTGTTCCTCTCTTACCGCAACGGCGGGAAAGTGGGAGCAGGCTTCGGGGCAGGGGCCCTGCTTGCCGCGCTCTATTCCACGGTAGGCCTGATTCTGGGGCTGCTGACCGTGCAGGAGAAAGAGCGCTACAGGCTGTTCCCGATACTGGGAATCATCCTGAACCTGGCGGCGCTTGTGAGCATCGGTTTGATCGTATATGCGGGAGGGAGTCTGGAATGAGCGGTGGAGAGATTTTGCGGGAACGGTATGACTTGGTGATGGACAGAATCCGCAAGATTCCGACGGAGCGATTCGGGGATGAGAAACTGGAGGCTTTCTTTTCATTTTGTGCGGAATTTCTGCTGATGATTGACGATACGGCAGAGTTTCTGGCCGGAGAGGGTCTGAAAAAAGCCCGGATCGAGGAGCTTGCGGACAGAAATCGGGCGCTGTATGCGGATATTCTGCCGGAGCACTACGGGGAGAGCTACGGTAATCCCGGCTATGCGGTGCGGGAACTGGGGGAAGAGCTGGGAGCGGTTTTTTCCTCTCTGTACGCGGAGCTTCGCAGTCTGATCGGCTTTGTCTACGAGGGCAGACTGGAGGAGCTGGTGATCCGCATGGAACTGTTTGCGGAGATTTACACGGCTTTCGTGTACGCGGCGGACAAGGGGGAGGAGAGGCCCTCCGCAAAGGACGTCAGGGACATGATCTACTGGTTCGCATGCGATTATGCGGATCTGGCGGCGGAACGCAGGACCGGAGAGCAGATGGAAGCGGACGGATTTGCGGTGCGTATGATCATGGAGAGCGATCTGACGGACTTAAGGTACCTGTACGGCTACGGGGAGTATGTGGGCGAAAACGAGCTGGAGACAGCCGGATTCCTGGCGGGGCTGCCGGAGGAGACCATTGCCACCATGGCGGACACTTACACGGAAGGGTACCGCATGGGCTTTGAGGTTACGGGGGTGGATCTGTCCCGGAAGAGGATCGTGTCCCTGGGCTATCAGGTGGGCTTTGAGCGGATGCTGCGCCGGGCGGTCCGAAACTTTGAGAGGATGGGGCTGAAAGCCGTATCCCACCGGGCGGCCTGGAGCGTCCTGGACGGCAGGAGGGCCAGCCGGCGTGTGAAGAACGGTTTCAGCGGCGGGGTGGCCAATCCCCAGTTCGAGTATGACCACAAAGACGACAAAGGGATATTCTTTGATAAAAATTATGCCAACAGACAGCTGGAGGCTATGAGGGCCGCCTGCGAAAAGTGGAAGAGAGAGCTGAGAGACTATGCGGGGCCTGCCATCGTGGAGACTTTTGGGGAGGCGGATTTCACACCGGCGGTGTGCGAGCACGCGGTCAGGCTCTCAAAGGAGCAGGAGAGGCTGGGGGTGGAGCACGCGTCCAGAGCCGGGATGCTCAGCAGAGAGTATACGCCCGGGGATGAGACCAGCTTTACGATCATCGCATTTCCCGTGCCGGAAATCGGGGAGGTGTTCGAGGAGCTGTTTCGGGAGACCATCCGCATCAATACCCTGGATTACATGCTCTACCGCAGAGTACAGCAGACATTGATAGACGCTCTGGACACGGCGGATACCTGCGAGATCAGGGGCAGGGGCGCGAACCGCACGAACCTCAGGGTAAACCTTTACAAGCTGGCGGATCCCGGGAAAGAGACCATCTTTGAGAACTGTGTGGCGGATGTAAACATTCCCGTGGGAGAGGTGTTTACTTCGCCGGTGCTAAACGGCACGGAAGGGGTGCTTCATGTGACCAGGGCATTTCTGGGCGGTCTGGAGTATAAGGATCTGACCATTACCTTTGAGGACGGCATGGTCCGGGACTATTCCTGCGGCAATTTTGAGGACCCGGCCCGGGGCAGGAATTTCATCTATGAAAATATCCTGGCCCGCCATGAGACGCTCCCCATGGGAGAGTTCGCCATAGGCACCAATACCACGGCTTACGTGGCAGCCAGGCGCCTGGGTGTGGAGGCGAAGCTCCCGGTGCTGATCGCGGAGAAGATGGGGCCTCACTTCGCGGTGGGGGATACCTGCTATTCCCACGCGGAGGACAGAAAGGTGTACAATCCTGACGGCAAAGAGATCGTGGCCAGGGACAACGAGGTTTCGCTCCTGCGCCGCAGCAGCCCCATGGACGCATACTACAACTGCCATACGGACATCACCGTCCCCTACGACGAGCTGGGCGAGCTGACGGCGGTGAGAAAGGACGGAAGCCGCGTGCCTGTCATAAAGGACGGACGGTTCGTTCTGCCGGGATGCGAGGAGCTCAACAAGGCTTTCGGAAAATAGTGGTTGCAGGGGAGACTATTCTTTAGTAAACTGGAAAAGGAAAGAAGCCGCGTTTCCAGGCGCGGAAGCAATAGAAAAGCAATCAAAAAGCGATCAAAAATCAAAAAGAAAAGGCAAAAGCACGCAAGGAGGCATTTATGGGAGAGATACCAAGCATGAGAGAGACGACAGACACAGGCATGCCCAAGGTGGGGATTGTGATGGGAAGCGATTCCGACATGCCCGTCATGGCGAAAGCGGCGGACATATTGGAGGAGCTGGGGGTTTCCTATGAGATGGCGATCATCAGCGCCCACAGGGAGCCGGACGTATTCTTCGCATATGCCAGGAGCGCAGAGGAGAAAGGCTTCAAGGTAATCATCGCGGGGGCCGGCATGGCGGCTCATCTGCCGGGTATGTGCGCGGCCATCTTTCCCATGCCGGTGATCGGAATACCCATGCATACCACATCTTTGGGAGGACGGGATTCCCTGTATTCCATCGTGCAGATGCCCTCAGGCATTCCGGTGGCTACGGTGGCCATCAACGGCGGCGCCAATGCAGGGCTTCTGGCCGCCAGGATCCTGGCCACTTCGGACCCGGCTCTGCTGCAGAGGCTGAAAGACTACAGCGAGAAGCTGAAGAGTCAGGTGGAGGCTAAGGATGCCAGGCTGCAGGAGGAGGGATACAGGGCTTATCTGCAGAATAAATAGGATACAGCCGCGGGGGAGGCCGGCGGAAACGGGATAGGAGGATGACGAAATGGATTATAAAAAGGCGGGAGTGGACATTGAGGCGGGATACCGCTCTGTGGAGCTGATGAAAGCGGACGTAAAGGCGACCATGCGGCCGGAGGTGCTGGGCGGCATAGGCGGTTTTTCCGGCGCGTTCTCCATGGAGGCCGTAAAAGGCATGGAGAAGCCCGTGCTGCTGTCCGGTACGGACGGAGTGGGGACGAAGCTGAAGCTGGCTTTCCTGATGGACCGGCATGACACCATCGGTATCGACTGCGTGGCCATGTGCGTGAACGATGTGGCCTGCGCCGGCGGCGAGCCGCTGTTTTTCCTGGACTATATTGCCTGCGGCAAGAATGTTCCGGAGAAAATCGCCGCGATCGTAAAAGGAGTGGCCGAGGGCTGCAGACAGGCTGGAGCAGCGCTGGTGGGCGGCGAGACGGCGGAGCACCCGGGCATGATGCCTGAGGACGAATACGACCTGGCAGGCTTTGCAGTGGGCGTGGCCGACGAAAAAGACCTGATCACGGGGCAGGATATAAAAGAGGGAGACATACTTGTAGGCATAGCTTCCTCCGGGGTGCATTCCAACGGTTTTTCGCTGGTGCGCAAGGTGTTTGAGATGACGAGGGAGAGCCTGGATACCTATTATGAGGAGCTTGGCGGCACGCTTGGCGACACGCTGCTCACCCCCACGAAGATCTACGTGAAAGCCCTCAGGGCCGTCAAGGAGGCTGGCGTGCGGGTAAAGGGCTGCAGCCATATCACCGGCGGCGGATTCTATGAGAACATCCCCAGGATGCTGCCGGAGGGAATCCGGGCAAAGGTGGAAAAGGACAGTTACCGGGTGCCGGCCATCTTCGGACTGCTGGCACGAAAAGGGAACATAGAAGAGCAGATGATGTATAATACTTACAATATGGGCTTAGGCATGGTGCTGGCCGTGTCTGCTGAGGACAGGGACAAATGCCTGGAGGCTCTCCGGGCCGCGGGGGAGACGCCCTATGTGGTGGGGCGGTGCGCCGCAGGAGAAAAGGGAGTGGACATATGCTGAGAATCGTAGTGTGCGTGTCCGGCGGCGGCACCAATCTGCAGGCTATTCTGGACGCCATTGACAGCGGGACGATTACAGGCACCCAGGTGCTGGCCGTGGTCAGCAACAACGGAAGCGCAAAAGCGCTGGAACGTGCGAAAGCGCGCGGGATAGAGGCAAAAGTGATCTCGCCCAGACAATACGGCGACAGGGAGGCTTTCAACCGGGCTTTTACGGAGGAGATGAAAGCCCTTTCGCCGGATCTGATCGTGCTGGCCGGATTCCTGGTGCGGATTCCGCCCCAGATGGTAGCGGCTTTCGGCAATCGGATCATCAATATCCATCCCTCCCTGATTCCGTCGTTCTGCGGGGTGGGCTATTACGGGCTCAAAGTCCATGAAAAGGTGCTGGAGCGAGGTGTGAAAGTCACCGGCGCCACCGTGCACTTTGTCAATGAGGGAATGGACGAAGGGCCCATCATCGCCCAGAAAGCGGTGTATGTGGAGGATGGAGACACGCCGGAGATTCTGCAGCGGCGGGTGATGGAGCAGGCGGAGTGGGTTCTGCTTCCCAGGGCCATAGACGATATTGCCAACGGAAGGCTGCAGATCGTCGACAACCGGGTCAGAAGACAGATATAGCATGTCAGATTCTGTGGCAGAGAAGGACTGCACAGGCATTTTGAAGAATGACAGGAAAGAGGTGCGGGATGAGAGTTTTGATTATAGGAGGAGGCGGACGTGAGCACGCCATAGCGGTCAGCATGAGGAAGAGCAGCAGGCTGGACGCGCTTTACTGTGTCCCGGGGAATGCGGGAATCGCGCAGATTGCGGAGTGCGAACCCTCTATCGGCGTCATGGAGTTTGACAGGATCAAGGCCTACGCAAAGGAGAAAGCGATAGACCTGGTCTTCGTGGCTCCGGACGATCCCCTGGCGGCAGGATTGACGGACGTACTTGAGGAGGCGGGGTTTCGGGTGTTCGGTCCCAGAAAATGCGCGGCTATCCTGGAGGGCAGCAAGGCGTTCTCCAAGGACCTGATGAAAAAATACCAGATACCCACGGCGGCGTACGAGACCTTTGACAATGCCGGGGATGCGCTGGCGTACTTAGAGCATGCGGCCATGCCCATTGTCCTGAAAGCAGACGGGCTGGCGCTGGGAAAGGGCGTGCTGATCTGCAATACGCTGGAGGAGGCGCAGGCCGGCGTCAGGGAGATCATGGAGGAGAAGCATTTCGGCGATGCGGGCAATGTGCTGGTGGCGGAGGAGTTCCTCACGGGCCGCGAGGTGTCTGTGCTGGCGTTCGTGGACGGAAAGACCGTCAGGACCATGACCTCGGCCCAGGATCACAAGCGGGCACAGGACGGGGACAAAGGGCCCAACACCGGCGGCATGGGATGTTTCTCGCCCAGTCCTTTCTACACGGACGAGGTGGATGCGTACTGCCGCAAATATATCTACCAGCCCACGGTGGATGCCATGGCGGCTGAGGGCAGGGAGTTCAAGGGCGTCATCTTCTTCGGCCTGATACTGACGAAAGACGGGCCGAAAGTATTGGAATATAACGCCAGATTCGGCGATCCCGAGACCCAGGTGGTGCTCTGCAGAATGCAAAACGACATTCTGGACGTGGTAGACGCATGTATCGACGGAACATTGGACAAAATCCAACTGCAGTTCGAGAACAACGCGGCGGTGTGCGTGGTACTGGCGTCTGAGGGGTACCCGGTTTCCTATCAAAAGGGATTTGAGATCACGGGACTGGAGCGGTTCGCGGAGGAAAGGGACTATTATTGTTTCCACGCGGGGAGCAAGACAGACGAGAACGGCCGGATCGTCACAAACGGAGGCCGTGTGCTGGGCGTGACCGCAAAGGCGGATACATTGGCAGAAGCCCGGGCCAGAGCCTACGAGGCGGCCGGGTGGCCGGACTTTAAAAACAAGTATATGCGCCATGATATTGGCAAGGCAATCGACGAGGCATAGCGGGGACATTCTGTCTAAACTCCCATGCGGCTGGCTGCACCGCCATAGGTAAATGTCTGGGAGTTTAGTCGATGCTGACAGGGCTTTTACAGGAAAAGGATGGAGGTGTTTACATATGGGCATGCTGGGATCTATAGATATGTATAATATTCCGCGGGTATGCAAGGAGTGCGGCGGCGTAATGGTTTTTAAGGGAGTGGGAGAGTATCACTGCGAGGAATGCGGTGTGGTGGACTATGACGATTACGGAAAAGTGAGATGCTATATCGAGGCAAACAAGGGAGCTACGGCGGCACAGATAGAGCAGGCCATCGGGGTGCCGCAGCGCACGATCAGACATCTTCTCAGAGACGGCAGAATAGAGATCACGGAAGGGTCAAAAGTGTTTCTGCGCTGTGAGATATGCGGAAAACAGATTCGCTCCGGGCAGTACTGTCCGGAATGTGAGATCAAAGTGCACCGCAACCTGGAGGAAAAGCAAAGAGAGATGCTGCACAAGGCGACCCAGGGCTTTGGCCTGGAACAGAGGGGCGAAGAAGGTCAGAGGAGATTCGAAAGAAACAATTAAGAGCAAGGAGAAGAAGACGCATGAGAAAAACAAAGGAACTGAGAGGAAGACTGCTTGGCGGCATGCTGGCTCTGATGCTGGCAATGGGTGTCTTCGCGGCGGGATTCTGGGGGACTTCGCTGACAAGCTATGCCGCCGGACAGGCTAAGGTCACGGCTCCTAACGGGGCCAAGATCAGGCAGGACGCAGACACTTCCAGCACCATGGTGGGAGGCGCCGAGAAAGATAAAGTATTGACCGTACTGGGCCAGAAGCAGGGTGCGGACGGCTATACATGGTACCAGGTGCAGGTAAACGATACCACCACGGGTTATGTCCGCGCCGACCTTGTGGAGGTGTCGGGGGACATTCCTGCGGAGGGCGCAGGGGAGAGCGGCGGAGGCGAAGAAGCGCCGCCGGTGGATGTAATCCAGGTGAACCCTCAGGGAGCCACGGTGGCAGTCGAATCCGGCGAGATCCGGGACACGGCCTCTTTGGCCGGGCAGGTTCTGGGGACGGTGCCGGGCGGAACCGCGATTACGGTCACGGGCTATGTGACGGACGCGGAGGGCGTGACATGGTTTCAGGTGAACTATATTTCCGGGGAGACCCAGGTAAACGGCTTTTTGCCCCAGGAGTCCTGTACTTTATCGGGTGACCTGACGCCTCCGGGGCAGGAGCCGGAACCCACACCTACGCCGGAAGCGGACCCGGAGCCGCCCAGATTTGAGGTTGTGGAAAAGAACGGAGAATGGCTGTTGGTGGACAATGTGGAGAATCCGGGCAATGGATTCCGCATCCAGGAGCTGATGGACGGGTACTCCACAAATGCCCAGTTGTACCGCGACAGCGAAGCAAATGTAAAGAAGCAGAAGATCATCATCATCGTGCTGGTATTCCTGCTGGTGGCAGCGGTGGCGGGCATTGCGTTCCTTGTCTTTAAGATTCGGGACATTATGGATTCCGCGTATTTTAATGAGGTGGAGAACGAGACGCTGCGCAGGAAGAGCGCGTCCGGGGACACGGGAAAACAAAAGTCTGCCATGCACACGGTAGGTCCGAAAGAACAGCAGCCCAGAGGCGGCAGCCCCAGACCCGGGAGCGCTGCGCGGCCTGCAACGGCCCAGAGGACGTCGGCTCCCGCAGGCCGTGCGGCGGAGCAGAGACCGGGAGGAGCCCAGGGACAGCGTCCGGCGGGCCGCACGGGTGCCCGCCCGGCGGGCTCTGTCCAGGGCCAGGGGACACATCCCGCGGCCCGTCCCGCAGCCGGCGCTCCCCAGGGCACGCGTCCGGCAGGGGCGGTGCAGGGGAGCCGCCCGGCAGCTCGTCCGGCAGGCAGCGCCCAGGGGGGCCGTTCCGCAGGTCGACCCTCCAGCGTCCAGGGCCAGCGCCCTGTGGGCGCTCAGGGAGCAAGGAGGCCGGAGGGGACCCAGGCGAGAGCGCCTCAGGGCGCGAGACCCGGCCAGAGCGCCCAGAAAGCCCAGCCTAAGAACTTTCTGTCAGATGAGGACGAGTTTGAATTTGAATTTCTGAATTACGACGAGGACGAAGAATGATCCGCAGGAAATAGGGTTTCGAGAACAGGGAATATTCCGAAAGGATACTCCCTGTTTTCATGCGAAAGTATTCTGAAAATCTCCTGAGATTTCTAAAAAACCTCTTAAATTTCGGATGCTTTTGTTGACAGTAGGGTTTTGCTGTCTTATGATAAACGAAAGAAACGTAAGGAGGCGCGCATGATTATTGAGATCGATTTCAACAGTGAGGAAGCTTTATATCTGCAGCTGTGCAACCAGATTATCATGGGTATAGCCACATCGCGTTTCAGAGAGGGGGATCCCCTGCCCAGCGTCCGCCAGCTGGCGGATTCCATCGGCATCAATATGCACACAGTGAATAAAGCGTATACCGTCCTGAAGCAGGAGGGATATGTCAAAGTGGACCGCAGAAGAGGGGCAGTGATCGCCATAGACGCGGATCATATGGAGACCCTTGAGACGCTGAAGAAAGAGCTTCAGGTCATTCTGGCAAAAGGAAGCTGCAAGAATATCTCAAAAGACGAGATTCATGAATTGATTGAAGAGATCTACGAAGACTATGCATGACAGAAAATGATGAGCGGAAAAGAGGATTGATATGAGTTCACAGTTTACAGAGATGGCGCAGGAGGCATTGGCCCATGCGTCCAAAATCGCCGGCCGCTTAAAGCAGGGCTATGTGGGAACGGAGCATATCCTTGCAGGCCTGCTCAAGGAGCAGACAGGCGTGGCGCATAAGGTTCTGACAGACAATCATGTGGAACTGCAGCAGGTTCTGGACATGATTCAGGAGCTGATCGCCTTTGACGGCGGCGTGGGCCTAAAGGAAAGGGGCGGGTATTCCCCCAGGGCCAGGAAGATTCTGGAGGAGGCCCACAGACAGGCGGAGCGGTTCGGGCAGAAAGAGACCGGCACGGAGCATCTGCTGCTTGCCATCATCAAGGAGGGGGAGAATGTGGCGGTCCGCCTCCTGAACACTCTTGGAGCCAATATCCAGAAAGTATATGCGGATACGCTGATCGCCGTGGGGCAGGACGGCAATCTCTATAAGGAGGATCTGGGCCGGCGCATGCCCGGGAGAGGGGGACGTCCGTCTACGCTGGAGCAGTACAGCAGGGACCTGACCGACCAGGCCAGGGAGGGACTGCTTGATCCCTGCATCGGCAGGGAGGACGAAATCCGCCGCCTGATTCAGATATTGAGCCGCCGGACCAAGAACAATCCCTGCCTGATCGGGGAGCCGGGGGTCGGCAAGACCGCGGTGGTGGAGGGCCTGGCCCAGCGCATCGTGGAGGGAAAGGTGCCTGCCACCGTGCGGGGGAAGAGGCTTCTGACTCTGGATCTGTCGGGAATGGTGGCCGGGAGCAAGTACCGGGGTGAATTTGAGGAGCGGATCAAAAGGGTCATCCGGGAAGTGATAGACGACGGAAATGTCATCCTTTTCATGGATGAACTGCATACTCTGATAGGCGCGGGAGGAGCAGAGGGCGCCATCGATGCGTCCAATATCCTAAAGCCCTCCCTGGCCAGAGGAGAGCTGCAGATGATCGGGGCCACGACTATTGCGGAATACCGCAAATATATCGAAAAGGACGCTGCTCTGGAGAGGCGTTTCCAGCCGGTGAACGTGGAGGAGCCCACAGAGGAGGAGGCCATCCGCATTCTGGAGGGCATCAAGGGAAAGTATGAGGCCCACCACAAGGTGACCATCACCCCGGAGGCCGTGGACGCGGCGGTCCGCTTCTCCAACCGCTATATCAATGACAGAAATCTGCCCGACAAGGCCATTGATCTCATAGACGAGGCGGCGGCCAGCGCAAGGCTCAAGGCCGTGGATATGCCGGACAAGCAGAAAGACCTGCTGGAGCAGATTAAGAAGATGGACCAGCAGATTGAGCGCTCCGTCCGTATGGAGGCTTTCTCCCAGGCCGTGGAGATCAAGAACAAGCAGGACGAACTGGTGAAAAAATTCCAGCGCATGAAGAAGCGAGCGGAGAGTCAGGACGGCAACAGGAAATACGCCATCGGAGAGGACGAGATCGCGGCTGTGGTGGCTATGTGGACCAGGATTCCGGTGCAGAAGCTGGCCCAGAAAGAGAGCGACAGGCTGTTAAAGCTGGAGAGCATCCTCCACAAGCGGGTGATCGGCCAGGAGGAGGCCGTGGTGGCAGTGGCCAGGGCCATGCGCAGAGGCCGGGTGGGCTTAAAGGATCCCAAGCGCCCCATAGGATCCTTTCTGTTCTTAGGACCCACCGGCGTGGGCAAGACGGAGCTCTCCAAGGCTCTGGCGGAGGCCATGTTCGGCACGGAGGATGCCATCATAAGGGTGGACATGTCCGAGTATATGGAGGGACATTCCGTCTCCAAGATGATAGGCTCCCCTCCGGGCTACGTGGGATTCGACGAGGGCGGCCAGCTCTCCGAGAAAGTCAGGCGCAATCCCTATTCCGTGGTGCTCTTTGACGAAATCGAGAAAGCCCATCCGGATGTATTCAACATCCTGCTGCAGATCCTGGATGACGGCCACATCACGGATTCCAAGGGCAGAAAGGTGAACTTTAAGAACACGGTGCTGATCATGACCTCCAACGCCGGGGCACAGCGCATTGTGGATCCCAAGAATCTGGGCTTTGCGGCCCAAAGCGATGCCAAGCGGGACTATGAGCGCATGAAATCCGGCGTCATGGAAGAGGTGAAGCGCAGCTTTAAGCCGGAATTTATCAACCGAATTGATGATATTATTGTCTTCCATCAGCTGAACCAGGACAATATGAAAGACATTGTGGGGCTCCTCTCCTCCAATCTGCATGACCGCTGTCTGGCCCAGATGGACATCAGGCTGACGCTGACAAGCGCCCTCAAGGAGCATCTGGTGGAGAAGTACTCGGATGCCAAGATGGGGGCAAGGCCCTTAAAGCGCGCCATTCAGTCCGTGGTGGAGGATGCCCTGGCGGAGGAAATCCTCTTAAAACGGGTACAGCCCGGGGACAGCGTATCTGCCGGCTTTAAGAACGGCAAAATCTGTTTTACCGTGAAAGAAGCAGTTACAATTCGCGGGTAGCCTGGCGGAAAAATTTCTCAAAAATTTTGTAGAAAAAGACCGCGGATTATATTATACTAAAGGTAAGCTGCTGTTCGTCACTCCATATGGGGGAGTGGGGATAGAAACAGAATACGATAAAATGCAGGAGGGTTTAGACATGGCAGTGGTGGAGGAGTTGATTCGCAGCGAATCGGAAGTTGCTATCAGTTTCGGCAATCATAAACTGGAGAAGAAAGCCAAGGTGGAGGATTACCGGCACGGGGGAGATCTGTTAAAGGTAAAGACCTGCAGGGAGATCACCAAGCTGGAGAAGAACGGTTCATTTCTCTATGAATCCGTGCCGGGCACCAGTGTCCTGGACTTTACGGAAAAAGCGGACGGCGTGGAATTTGTGGTGGAGGGCGACGAGGACGCCCAGATCACCGTAGGCCTGTCGGACGATACGGCCTATGAGGTATTCGTGGGCGGAGAGAGCATCGGAGCGATCAAGACGAATTTCGGAGGAAAGCTATCCCTGAGCGTGGAACTGGAGAGGGCCGGTGAGGTTCCTGTAAAGGTGGTACAGATTTAGAAGATGGCAAAGACAAAGACATCGACTGTTTTTTTCTGCACAAGCTGCGGGTACGAGTCCTCAAAGTGGATGGGGCAGTGCCCGGGCTGCAGGGAGTGGAATACTTTTGTAGAGGGGCCTGGAAACAGGCCTCTTTCCGGGGGCGGCTTTGCAGCGTCTGGCGACAGGCTGCGCAGGGCCGTCCCCACTGTGTTGTCCCAGGTGAGAGTCCGGGAGGAGGACAGGCTGGTCACGGGCATAGGGGAACTGGACCGGGTCCTTGGAGGCGGCATTGTCCAGGGATCGCTGACATTGGTGGGCGGCGACCCGGGGATCGGGAAGTCCACATTGCTGCTGCAGGTATGCCGCAGTCTGGCAGGCCAGGGCAGGAGAGTGCTCTACATCTCCGGGGAGGAATCCCTGGCCCAGATCAAGATGCGTGCGGACCGGATCGGCGATTTCTCGGACAAGATGCTGCTGCTGTGCGAGACCAATCTGGAGGAGATTACCCAGGTCATCCGCGACGATCCGCCGGAGGCTGTGGTCATTGATTCCATCCAGACCATGTACAATGAAACGGTGTCCTCCGCGCCGGGCAGTGTGTCCCAGGTGCGGGAGTCCACCAGCGTATTGCTGCAGCTGGCGAAAGGGATTGGGGTGTCGGTACTCATCGTGGGGCATGTGACCAAGGAGGGTACGGTGGCAGGGCCCAGGGTGCTGGAGCATATGGTGGATGCGGTGCTGTATTTCGAGGGGGACGGACATGCCTCCTACCGCATTCTGAGGGGCGTGAAGAACCGCTTTGGCTCCACCAATGAGATAGGGGTCTTCGAGATGCGCCAGATGGGGCTGGCGGAGGTGCCCAATGCCTCGGAATACATGCTGAACGGCAGGCCGGAGAACGCCAGCGGCTCTGTGGTGGCCGCTACCTGCGAGGGCACCAGGCCATTGCTCATCGAGATCCAGGCTCTGGTGTGCCGCAGCAATTTCGGACTTCCCCGCAGACAGACCACAGGGACGGATTTCAACAGGGTGAATCTCCTGATGGCGGTGCTGGAGAAGCGCTCCGGTGTCCAGCTGGCGTCCTGCGACGCCTATGTGAATATCACCGGGGGCCTCAAGGTGCTGGAGCCTGCTGTGGACCTGGGAATCGTGATAGCGATCCTGTCCAGCTTCCACAACCGGGCCCTGAACCCCAGGCTGGCGGCTTTCGGGGAGGTGGGCTTAAGCGGCGAGGTCAGAGGGGTCTCAATGGCGAAGCAGCGTGTGGCCGAGGCGGAGAAACTGGGCTTTCAAATCTGTTTCCTGCCTGCGGTCTGCCTGGAGGAGTGCGCGAGCTCCGGGGGGATGCGGCTGGTAGGCGTGAAGACCGTACAGGATGTGATCGACAGGCTTTTTTAAGGCCGGTCGTGTGTGGATAAATTTTATTTATAAAAATGAAAAAAGGTATTGATTAAAGGTCCGATCCTGTGTTATAATGTCTCTTGTCGGCGGAAATCGACATACAGGGGAATAGTACAATGGTAGTGCGGCGGTCTCCAAAACCGTTGATGGGAGTTCGATCCTCTCTTCCCCTGCTGGGAAAAAGAAGTGTTAATGCGTGTCGCTTGAGGCATCGTTGGCAGTTCTTTTTTTATGTCCGGAACGAAGAGTTGCGGCCGGGGACCGTGAGCGGAAAGCAAAGAGTTTTCGGCGGCGGGGAGCGCCGGCTGCGGAAAGGAACGGGATTGACATGGACGAGAGAGAACGGCTGGAGAGGGCGCTGGAGGCTTTGCGGAAGTTTGTGTGTGGGCTGGCGGAGCAGGCGGGCGAGAGCGAGGCATATGCCCAGGGGCTGTGGGAGGGAATCCGACACTCGGGAGGGCTGCTTTCGGAGCTGGCTTACTACTATGACAATGGGGAATTCCTGTGCGAGTACCAGGTGGCGGGGTACACACTGGCAGATATTCTGGTCTGGCAGGTGGATCATTTCAAGCTCTACATGGACAGGCCAGAGGATATGAATCGGTACAGACAGCCAAGGCTTTTGCTGGCGTCCTTTGACACCATGCTGCAGATGGAGAAGAATCCGGAAGCGTTTGCGGAGAAGATGCGCTGCGAGACAGGGCAGGACATCAGGTAGGGCCCGGGCAGGCTTTAGGAGGCTCACTAAAAATGACGAAAGCACTCACGAACCGAAATTCGCGGGTGCTTTCATCATAAAAGGGGAATTCATCTATCATGATACATGAAAAAGTTGCGGCTGTCAACCCGTTTTTTGATATTTGTAAAAAAAGTTTATAAATTTTTTTATGCTGTACTTTTAAGAAAAATGTGATAAAATAAATTACATATGTGTCATTTTTTCGCTAGAAAAGTATAGAAGGTGAATGCTCTATGGAACAGAACACGGAATACAGGCAGCAGATGATAGAGGCGTACAAGGCTGCCGCGGAGCCGCTCCTCAAATATCTGCCCTGGATGGAGAAGAACGCAGGGCGGGCAGTGAGCCGCAATTACCAGGGGAACGGCCTGAGCAAGCGGACGATGAGCTTTCCGGTATATGATGCCACGCTGATGAATTTTGTCAGGGAAGCCGCGGCTTCGCCGCTTATGAACCGCAACTATGTCTATGTGTATACCAGGAACCGGATCAGGACTCATGCCGACGAGAAGCGGCTGATAGCGGGGGCGGAGCTGAAAGACTGGGATATTCTGGGCGGAATTCTTTCGAAGTATGTGCTGGAGGGGCGGACGAAAGCCTCTCTCTGGGGGGAGGCGGTGCAGGAGGACATTTTCCTGCTGCTGCTTCGGAAGATGCGGGAGATCATCGGGTACTGGGATAAGGCAGGACGAAAATAGAGAAAAGGGTTCGGTGTGGGGGACAGCATGGGAGAAAAATCGGTACAGAAGAGGAAGTATATATTGGAGACGGCCAGAAAGGTGTTCGTGGACAAGGGCTTTAAGAAAGTCACCATGAAAGATATCGTGGAAGCCTGCGGTATCAGCCGGGGCGGCCTCTATCTGTACTTTGACGATACCAGCCAGATTTTTCTGGAGGTTCTGAAGATGGAGAGTCAGGAGGCGGACGATGTGTTCTCGGACACCATCACGGAGGATGCCACGGCCGCGGATATTCTGTTCCTGTTTTTGCGGGAGCAGAAGAAAGAGCTGCTGCGCAGGAACGATACCCTGACCCAGGCTGTCTATGAGTTTTATTTTCAGAGTGAGCCGATGAAGAAAGGGAATGTGCTGAAGCGCCAGTTTGATTCCGCGGTGAAGATCATGGAGCGGCTGGTGGAGATGGGGGTGGAGCAGGGAGAATTCTCCTGCGGGGACTGCAGGGGAATGGCCCGGCACATTATGTTCGTTCTGGAGGGACTGAAGATCTCCGCCCAGACCATGGGGATCACGTCGGAGGTTGTGGACCGGGAGATTCTCTTCATCATGAATTCGCTGGGAGCGGCGGGGAAAGAGTCCCTTTGAGAATTCGAGGATAAATCAGATTACGGTGTCATACAAAGAGAGCAAAATGGAGGAGCATATGGGAACTGTCAGACGTATCTATGTGGAGAAAAAGGAGCCTTTTGCGGTAAAGGCAAAAGAGCTGCATGAGGAGATCGGAAGCTTTCTGGGCATCCGGGTGGACGGGGTAAGAGTGTTCATCCGCTATGACGTGGAAAATATCTCCGATGAAGTGTTTGAGAAAGCTTGCAAAACCGTATTTTCGGAGCCGCCCGTGGACGAGCTCTACGAGGAATCCATTGAGATTCCCGCGGGGGCAAAGGTATTTTCGGTGGAGTTTCTGCCCGGTCAGTTTGACCAGAGGGCGGATTCGGCGGTGCAGTGCGTCCAGTTCCTGCGGGAGGACCAGGAGCCCGTGATCCGCACGGCTGTCACCTACATGATCCTGGGCAATGTCACGGAGGAGGATTTTGCCAGGATTAAGGCGTACTGCATCAACCCTGTGGACTCCAGGGAGACAGGTCTGGAAAAGCCGGACACCCTGCTGACACAATTCCAGGAGCCTGCGGACGTGGCCGTGCTGGAGGGTTTTGCGCAGATGGGGGAGGAGCCGCTGAAAGAACTTTATGACTCTCTGTCCCTGGCTATGACTTTCAAGGATTTCAGGCATATTCAGAATTATTTCCGGGACGATGAGAGGCGGGACCCTACCATGACGGAAATCCGCGTGCTGGATACCTATTGGTCGGATCACTGCCGCCATACCACATTTTCCACGGAGCTCACGGAGGTGGAGTTCGGGGAGGGGTATTACCGCACGCCTTTGGAGACCACTTACCGGAGCTATCTGGACACCAGGGAGGAAATCTTCGGCGAGGGGCATTCCGGAGACAGGTTCGTCTGCCTGATGGATCTGGCTCTGATGGCCATGCGGAAGCTGAAGAGAGAGGGCAGGCTGTCAGACATGGAGGAATCGGATGAGATCAACGCCTGCTCCGTGGTGGTGCCTGTGGAGATGGACTACGGCACCCGTAAAGAGACCGAGGAATGGCTGGTGTTTTTCAAGAACGAGACCCACAACCATCCCACGGAGATAGAGCCTTTCGGAGGTGCGGCCACCTGTCTGGGCGGTGCCATCCGGGATCCCCTTTCCGGGCGGGGCTATGTCTATCAGGCCATGAGAGTCACCGGCGCGGCGGACCCTACGGTGCCGGTGGCGGACACCCTTAAGGGCAAGCTGCCCCAGAAGAGGCTGGTGCGGGGCGCGGCGGGGGGATATTCCTCCTACGGCAATCAGATCGGGCTGGCCACAGGCTTTGTAAAAGAAATTTATCATCCCGATTACGTGGCCAAGCGGATGGAGATCGGCGCCGTCATGGGCGCAGCTCCCAGGAAGAACGTTATCAGGGAGACCTCGGACCCGGGGGACATCATTATTCTGCTGGGGGGACGCACCGGCCGGGACGGCTGCGGCGGTGCTACGGGCTCTTCCAAGGTACATACGGAAAGCTCCATTGAGACCTGCGGAGCCGAGGTCCAGAAAGGCAATGCGCCTACTGAGCGCAAGATTCAGAGACTGTTTCGCAGGGAGGAAGTCAGCCGCATCATTAAGAAGTGCAATGACTTCGGAGCAGGCGGCGTGTCCGTGGCCATCGGGGAGCTGGCGGACGGATTGACGGTAGATTTGGACAAGGTGCCCAAAAAGTACGCCGGACTGGACGGCACGGAGCTTGCCATCTCCGAGTCCCAGGAGCGTATGGCCGTGGTGGTGGATCCGAAAGACGTGGACACTTTCCTGAAATATGCGGCACAGGAGAACCTGGAGGCCGTGGCCGTGGCCGTAGTCACCCGGGAGCCCAGACTGGTGCTGAACTGGAGGGGCAATCGGATCGTGGACTTGAAGAGGGCTTTTCTGGATACCAACGGCGCCCACCAGGAGACGAAAGTAAAGGTGGATATCCCGGACGAAAAGGAGAACTATTTTGAGAAATATGCCCTGCCCGCGGTGGAGGAAGCGCTTGGGAGGGGGGATGTAAAAGGCGCATGGCTGGCGCTCTTGAATGATTTGAACGTGTGCTCCCAGAAAGGCCTGGTAGAGATGTTCGACGCTTCCATCGGGGCAGGCAGCGTGCTGATGCCATACGGCGGAAAGCATCAGCTCACGGAGACCCAGACCATGGTGGCCAAGCTCCCGGTGCTTAAGGGGAAGACCGATACGGTGACCATGATGAGCTACGGCTTCGATCCCTATCTGTCCTCCTGGAGCCCCTACCACGGCGCGGTGTACGCGGTGGTGGAATCCATGGCCAAGATTGCGGCGGGCGGCGGCGATGTCTCTAAGATCCGCTTCACGTTCCAGGAATACTTCCGCAGGATGACGGAGGATCCCTCCCGCTGGAGCCAGCCTTTCGCGGCGCTGCTGGGGGCTTACGACGCCCAGATCGGTTTCGGCCTGCCCTCCATCGGCGGCAAGGACAGCATGTCGGGTACTTTCAATGACATCGATGTGCCGCCTACGCTGGTTTCGTTCGCGGTGGACATTGCCAGAGAGGGGGACATCGTGACGCCGGAGCTGAAAAAGGCCGGGGATAAGCTGGTTCGCTTCCGGGTTTCCAAAGACGACTTCGATGTTCCCGTGTATGACGAGACGGCGGCGCTCTATGACTATATCCACAGATTGACAGGAAGCCGGGTGGCAGTAGCGGCCTATGCGCTGGATGCAAAGGGCGTAGCGGCGGCGGTGTCCAAGATGGCCTTTGGAAATAAGCTGGGCGTGACCATAGACAGTGAGGTGGCACCGTCCGGACTCTTTGAGAACGGGCTGGGAGATATTCTGGTGGAGACGGCCGAAAAAGACGTGGCAGAACTGCTGGAATCCGGATTCGACTGCAGCGTGATCGGTACGGTGACGGAAGAACCTGTGTTTGTGTACGGGCAGGTTCGGATTGCGATGGAGGAGGCGCTGGACGCCTGGACTTCCAGACTGGAGAAAGTATATCCCACGAAAGCCGTGCGGGGGAACGCGCCGGTGGAGAGCGGGTGCTTCCAGGCGGAGAATGTATACGTCTGTAAGCACAAGGTTGCGCGGCCTACCGTGTTCATTCCCGTGTTCCCGGGGACGAACTGCGAGTATGACAGCACAAAGGCCTTTGAGCGTGCCGGGGCGGACGTGGTCACGAAAGTATTCCGGAACCTGAGTCCGGAGGATATCAGAGATTCCGTGGACGAATTTGAAAAGGCCATTTCTCAGGCTCAGATCATCATGTTCCCCGGCGGATTTTCCGCGGGCGACGAGCCGGACGGCAGCGCCAAGTTCTTTGCCACCGCGTTCCGTAACGCCAAGCTGAAAGAGGCCGTGACGGATCTGCTGCAAAAGCGCGACGGGCTGGCCTTGGGTATCTGCAACGGCTTCCAGGCTCTGATCAAGCTGGGGCTGGTGCCCTGGGGCGAGATTGTGGGGCAGACAGCGGATTCTCCTACGCTGACCTTTAACACCGTGGGCAGACATATCTCCAAGATGGTGTACACAAAGGTAGTCACCAATAAATCTCCCTGGCTGCAGGAGGCGCGGCTGGGGGGCGTGTACTGCAATCCCGCTTCCCACGGGGAGGGGAGGTTTGTGGCGCCCAAGGAGTGGATTGACAGACTCTTCGCGAACGGACAGGTGGCCACCCAGTACTGCGACCAGGAGGGCAATGTATCCATGGACGAAGAGTACAATGTCAACGGCTCCTACGCCGCCATCGAGGGAATCACTTCTCCCGACGGACGATGCCTGGGCAAGATGGCCCACTGCGAGAGGCGGGACGTATCGGTTGCCATGAACATCTATGGGGAGCAGGACATCCGGATATTCGAGTCCGGGGTGGCGTATTTTAGATAACGGTTTTTCTATCCCGAGGCACTCCCGAATAGCCAGTGAGGGCAATCTGGGATAGTCCCAGAAAGGGAATAGAGTAAGTTCAAATGACCTTGTAGAGAGGAAATATCC